>JAYSTY010000214.1:0-20371 GCA_043719385.1 Blastocatellia bacterium
CTAGTGTTCAGTCAAGTATGAATTGACGCAAAGGAATCAGGTAAAATTCGACAAATGGCTATCACCTTTTATGCTGCTGGCAATCAGAAACCCGTCAATTCATACTTGACTGAACACTAGCAGGCGTGAAGAAATCAAAACCAACCTAACACCGCATTAACCGTAGCCGCTTTCCGTAGCCAAGTAGCGTGTAGGCAAAGGCGCGGCACGGTTAATGCGGTATTAGACATGTCAGAATTCTGCGAAGTTTAACAAATGATGACGCTGAAGTGACAGCAACGCGAGTGCCAAAAGAGCGATCTATTCATAGTAAGCCAAGTAAATCGAGGTGAGCATCAGTAGATTGTGCGATCTAATGATAGAGCTTTTAGCTATTCGTATAATTACATATTAGAGCAAATTGTGAATCAGTGTACGGCAGGCTGTTAGCCTGCCGTTAATGCCCCGCAGCAATTCCGCAATGGCAGGCTAACAGCCCAATGGCATTGAATTAAGCGTAGCGCAACCAGCATGGTTGCGACAGGCTTTGCGTTTCGCAGAGCCTTATCTATGCCATTGGGCTAACAGCCTGCCGTACATTCAAGCCAAATTTGCTCCAGGGTTCTATCAATTCTGCAACGCAGCACGGTGAACGTGTCGTTCGGCAATCTATTAGAAATCTTCATTTTCTTATTGCCAACACATAAGTTCCTGAATAAGATAGCCAATGTCGCCGACGAAGCCGGGGGCGACATTGGCTCTTTCCCTTTCCCGGTTTACTGGTCGCCTCGGCCTCGGAACAACCCTGCTACAATTAATTTGGAGGTTCAGATGAACGCTTTAGAAAACCGACAATGGGAAATGTTTGGGCGGGTACGTGAGTTTGGCGCGGCACGAGCGGCGGATTTTCCGGCAGGTACGCTGGGGCAGGAATTGTTCAGTGCTTTGGCGCAATTGATGGCGAATCTGGAAGGGCATGCGACCAGTCAGACTTCGCAGCGCAATGAAGCGAAAAAGTCTACGGCGTCGAAAACGGCGTCACGAGCGGCGTTACTGGCATCGCTTACGGCTTTGCAACGAACGGCGCGGGTATTGGCATTGGAACAGCCAGGGCTGGAAAAATCGTTTCGCGTGCCGCTGCGGATGACGGATACGATGTTGTTGACTACCGCGCGATCTATGGCTGCGCAGGCGGCTCCGCTGAATGCGGCATTCACGCGGCACGAATTGCCGGCAGAATTTCTGACAACGTTGCAAACGCAGATCACCGCAATGGAAGAAGTGATTGTGCAACGTTCCGAAGCGCGTTCAGCTCAGGTGACGGCTACGGCTTCGATTGGGCAGGCAATCGAACAGGGAAGCACATTAATCCAACGTCTGGAAGTCCTGACCCGCAACAAATATGCGCAGGAACCGCAAACGCTGGCGGCGTGGGAAACGGCGCGGCGTGTAACCAAAGCGCGTACGACAGCGGCGGCAGCAGGAGCGGGCGGAACAAAATCTTCTGCAAATGGCGGCGAAGTAAAACCGTAAGAGAACCAGGTTCCCTCAAAGTGCGCTCAACTTTAATTGCATTTACGAAAGGCTTCATGATCTGCGTGACAGATGATGAAGCCTTTCGTTTTGGTAGCAATGCTGGTGATTCAGATTGCAAGGAGCAAAGAAAAAAGAGTGTTGGCGGCGGGAAAGATGATTTAAGTGAGAGCAAATATCGCTAATTCAGGGTGAAACACCAACTCCCGTGCGGCTTTTTTGGCTTTAGGCTGCTTCATCCAGCCCCAGTTCCTTACGCAGTTTTGCCAATGGTTGTGGTTTCAAAGTTTTTGCCTGCGCACGGTGTAGTGCCTTAAGCAACCGTTGCGCATTTTCAGACGAACGCAATAAATGCGCGGTTTCCAGCAAACTGGTAAGCTCCGAAGCTGTCACCAATGCGACATCTTCGTAACCACGCCGATTGATAATCACAATTTCCCGATCCGAAACAACCTGCTCAAGCAGTGAAGCAAAGTTTTCACGAGCGTTACTATAAGTGGTTTGAATTGCCATATATATTTTCCTTGTACAAGAATACCGTACAATTCAAAAAGTTACAGGGCAAGCGGATTGGCAAATAACTGAAGAAGTAATTTACAGGCGTCAGGAGTTCAAGCTTTAGCTTGCTTCTGCCCGCTTGCCGTGCGTAAAAACCAAGCTAAAGCTTGAACTCTTGACGCTTGTTTCCTATGACTTATGCAAATTATAGCCGTTACAAGATCGTCCAACGTCATATTTCACTTACCACGAAACGGATAAATGAATTGTGGCAAAAAACCTCGCGGGTACTCCGGCATTCCGACGCCATATTTTTCCGGCCATTTATTTTCCGGCAAATAATATGTTCCGAACACTCGATCTATAAATGAAAAAAATACGGCGTAGTTAGTATTGTAAGCCGTCGGATCATCTGCGTGATGCCAGTGGTGAAATTGCGGTGTCGAGATAAAATATTTCAGCGGCCCAAATTTCCAGTTCACATTGGCGTGAATGAATACGGCGTGAAAAGAAATAATCACGATGTAAATTAAGAAAACTGTTGGCGTGATGCCAATCAAATAAACCGGCATAAATGAAATTGAGCGCGTCACGAAGATATCAATGAAGTGCGTGCGTGATCCCGCCATCCAGTCCATCGCTACGGTTGAGTGATGAATCGAATGAATGCGCCAGAGAAAAGGGACTTCGTGAAACAGGCGATGCGCCCAGTACTGAAAAATATCCGTCAGGAATAAGGCCAGTAGCAATTGCAGAACAAAAGGTAATGAACGAATTTTTGCCTGGAAGCCGCTCAAACCCAAACCACCAAATAAAATCGTCGCCGGAGCTTGGGTAATGATGCCAAAAACCTGAATGAATAAATGGCTCAGCGCAAAGTAAATCAAATCGGTTTTCCATTCCTGATGCAAAGTATATTGATTCACAATTTTGGGGAACAGCGCTTCCATCGGAATAAAAATCACCGCGAGCATGACTAAATCCAGAATCAGCCAGTCGAACCCAATCGGCAAAAAGGTATCGTGAATTTCTCCGGCTTCGACTTGCCACCCGCCCAGCAAAATTGCCAGCGCGGAAAACAAAATTCCGGTCAACGCTAAACGTTTTTGGCGATTCAGCAAAAAGCTGATCAAGCCCAAAATAAACGAGGTAATTAACAGCACCATCAAAATTGAGCGCAGGATTGGAATTGGATACGCCTTACGCAAATCAGGCGTCGTCAACCACGAAGGAAAATGAAAACAAAGGACAGCGATAAATGAGGCGACGCCAAAAAATACGGACAAATAACCGCTGATCCAACCCTGGCCAAATGATTTAGCGAAATCTTCTTTGATGGGCATTTTTATTCCTCTGGTAAAGATGACAATTTGCAGATGCGTGCGACAGGCTCAGTAGATCCAATTTTGGGTTTTCTTCGCGGCTTTGCCGCCCGGATGTGCGGAAAGGCTGTGCCTTTCCGACAACGGAACACTCTCCGGGGCTACGCCCAATCATCACCGTAATAACTTAAATCGCTGGCAATAACGCTTGCACAGTGACAAAACGGGCGCAGCCCTTGCCTCTCGACCTACCGGAAGGGCGCAGCCCTTCCGCACATCAGGCGGCAGAGCCGCAAATTTGGAACTACTGAGGCTACTAATAGTGGTGTTTTTTCTGCCTGACAATGAACAATTAATAATGGGCAATTAACAATGCACAAGCGCTCGGTAGCAGTTACCTGAAAACCGCTTCAGGATAAATAAAAACAGCTAAGCTGTCGTTATTTCTTCGTAGCAATCCCAATATATCCGATCATCGTTGAGCGCGTAAACGCAAATCGAAAACTGTCATCCACCGTTCCGTGCAGCACCATTTGCCAGAAGGCAGATTGCCAAACTACAGGAGCCAGGCCGTGAATGACGTTCACCTGCATGCCGCTTTGTGCGCAATATTTTTGTAACTCTGCCGGCTTGATAAAGCAACGATGTAAATGAAGATTGGGCGGCGTGTTTTTGACAAACCACTCAACCCCTTTGATGCCAATCAGCCACGAAATAAAATTACGATTAAAAGTATGAAAGAAAAATAGGCCGCCAGGTGCAAGCACGCGCGCAGCCTCAGCGATGATGTGCGCCGGGTCTTCGACATGCTCCAGAAAATCCATTGCGGTCACAACATCAAATGAGCCGTCAGCAAATGGCAGCTTGTTGGCATCACCAGGTTTGTAAGCTACACGACCTGTTTTGTCATGCAATCTGGCGACGCTTAAGCTTTGTTCCGAAGCATCAAACCCGGTCACCTCAAATTCTTCTTTTGCCAGCTCATTCGACAAAAATCCCGCGCCGCAACCGATGTCCAAAACTTTAACTGCCGACGTTGGGAAAACTTTTCTGATCTCGCTGATTACCCAGGGGTTTCGTGCGCGAGATTCAGCCCGCAGCAACGCGACGGGATCGTCTTTAGCTGTATACCAGCGCTCGCCTAACTCGTGATAAATTTCGTTGTTTACTTCCGCGCCGAAACTGGATGCCATAAAAAATTCCAATACAGGAGTTGATACATTCCGAAGAGAAAAATCAGGCAGGTATTGCCAATTAAAAAGGCACGTTCAAATCCCTCCAGCACAAGAAAAGAATTTGCCTGCTGATTGATTGCGTACCAGAGCAACCCGGCGCAGATAAAAAGCAGCGGATGCAAAATAAAGAGCAACGCGTGCAACCAATGTTCCCCAGCCCGGCAATATTTCTGATGAACAAATTCATCCTTCGTAATAAACAAACAGGAAAAGATACAAAGACCTGCGTAAATAAATATTGTGAGCGTAGTCGGCAGAACAATTAATAGCCAGCCAAAGCATAGCAGCACTGTCAGCGTATCCAGCGGATGCCCAATCCTTTCCCACCGCGTTAATTTGCGCTGGCGATGAAAATATAATTCATCGCCCGCCATACAAAGCATTTGCAGGACAAAGGGAATCAGTAAGTAACGAGAACTAAGCATCAATAATTATCCGGCTATGATTTCGTCAATGTAATTTATCGCCAGTTGAAATCTTGCTTCATGTGTACCTGTAAGAAATCTGAACGGTAAATTCCGCGCCTGCAATTCAGTGAGAAAAGTCTCATGCATCCATTCACGAATCAACTCTCCATCGCGTGTCCCATCCTGCTCAAATGGAGTGTTCACGTCGGTCAGTAAATAAAGATCGGGGCGGCGATGATTCGCAACAATTGCTTCCACCTCGGTTGATTTGGAATTGAGGTAACGACGATACCAGATACTGGTGGCAAAAGCATCTGTGTCACAAAGCAGGATTTTGTTGGCCTGACGTGCCGCAGCATTTTCGCGCTCGCATTGAATTTTCGCAATGTGGGTAAATTCATCGCCGCGCCATGTATAGTCGTTCTCATCCACCAGCTTTTGCTCTGCATACTCACGCCCATATTCGGTCACCCAGCTTGTTTGATAAAGCTTTGCCAGCGCCTGCGCCAGCGTTGTTTTCCCCGTTGATTCTGCGCCCACCAGACAAATTCGTTTAGCATAATATCCTCGCACCGGAGGCTCTAAATATTCCCAGCAACGTAACGGATTGGCTCGCACCTGTGTCCCGGAAACAGGCACAGCCTGACGCGGCTTATCAACCTGAATGTGCTGACAACCCAAATGATGCGCGAAGCGTGCGCCATAATCTTCCGAGGTAAAAACCACATCAGGAACAAAACCCAGCCACTGAATCGAATTCGCGGCCCACACTTTTGAATTCTGCTCATCGTAAATATCGTCAATTAACAGCACCTGCACATCAGGGTGAATTTCGCGCAGCCACGCGGCTCGCAATACGCCTGACGGGAGTTCATCAGGCTTCTGGCAAATGATGACGTAAAGTTCGTCTGCGTTTTGACGACCGAAATCAATCAGGTATTTATGACCGCGATGCGGCGGATAAAATTTACCCACGATCAAACCGCGCTTAGTCATAGCTCGCCTCAAAATCCGGTGACTGCAATGTTGTCTGGTTCAATAACCTGCGCCATTTCACGAAACCCGAAATACACAAACCCAAAAAGACCAGATACAAAATTGCGGTAAGGTGCAGGCCACGCGAAAGGTAAAGGTAAATATAAATCACGTCGGCGATAATCCAGATCAGCCAGTTTTCAAGATATTTCAGATTCAACCAGCATTGTGCGGCCAAGCTCAGCACAGTAGTGAAAGCGTCAATAACGGGAGCCGCGCCATTCACTTTTCGCAGGATAATAGTCAGGGCAATTGTCCCCAGGATTATCCCGACAATCGTCGTCAGCAACGTTTGTAACGAAGCGTGTGAGAGCTTCAGCGCCGTGCGATTTTTCCCGCCATACAACCATTGATACCAACCCTGAAAACCCAGCAGGAGGTAAACAATTTGCAGTCCGGCATCACCATACAGGCGAGAATTTACAAATAAGATCAGGAAGAAAATATTATTGGCGATGCCAATCGGAAAGTTCCAGATATTTTGTTTGACGACCAGCCAGACACAGATCGCTCCGGTCACAAATCCTAACGTTTCCGTCAGGCTGAATGGCAACCACTGCCACCAGGCTCCGGCGATCATCCCGAAGCTGACCAGAGTTCCAATGAAAAGTTCGAAACGCTTCATCAAATAATTAGCTAATTTTAGCGGGGATTAAAATTCGAGATCAGCATCCCGCCGTCCAGCACGATAACCTGTCCGGTCAGCAAATCAGAACCTGTTACGATGCCGAGGATCGTAGCCGCTACATCTTCAGGAGCAAGGACCTGGCCGAGGATTGAGCTTTCTCTGACCTGTTGCAATTTTTCCTGAAACCCTGCTTCGCCAAGTCCATCCAGCAACCAGCGCGTCGAAATAAATCCCGGCGCAACCGCATTGACGCGGACAGTGGGAGCGAAGACTCGCGCCAGGGTGACAGTCATATTATTGAGCGCAGCTTTGGAGGCGCAGTACGGAATCGAACTGCCGGTTCCGGCAACTCCGGCAACACTGGAAACATTCACGATTTCGCCATTGCCGGAAGCCTGCAACGCGGCTCTGGCAGCGCGTGAACATTGAAAAGCGCCAATCAGATTCACCGATAAAATCCGCATCCAATCTTCCAGGTGCACCGCTTCCAGATCATCGTGTTTGATAAAACTGGTCGTCCCGGCATTATTTACCAGAACGTCCAGTCGCCCGAATTCATTGACTGCAACCTCAATCATCTGGCGACAAGCGGCATCATCGGCAACATCAGCTTTGACCGCGAGGCCTTTGACTCCGAGCGCCGAAATGTCAGCCGCAGTTTTTTCAGCATCATCTTTTGAGCGGCTGTAGTTGATCAGAACTGAGCAGCCACGTTTGGCGAGTTCGAGTGCGGTGGAGCGTCCTACGCCAGTTCCGCCGCCGGTGACCACAGCGGCTTTTCCTGCTAAATCCATTGCTTATTTCTCCGGTTTTTCGTTTGCTTTTTTATTTATGTGCGTGGCAGTACCGCTGGCGGTACTGCCTTCAATCAGCGATTGCCTGATAAGCCAGTTGTCTGAATTCACTGGCGTAAGTCAGGCCCGTATGGGGCAAAATCTGGATCATAAACACGCCGATCATTTGTTCTTTCGGATCAATCCAGAAGCGCGTACCGGCGGCTCCGCCCCAATAATATTCGCCTTCGGAACCAATGTTGCCATTTTTTCCCGGCCCACGATTAACGGCAAAGGTCAGCCCAAAGCCATAGCCAATCGGCAACAATGCGCCTTCACGGGGCATGTCTCCCAGGTGGTCGGCGCTCATCAATTCAACGGTTTTGCGGCTCAGAATTCTGGCCCCGGCAAGTTCCCCACCATTCAACATCATCTGCACAAAGCGCGCATAATCCATCGTCGTCGAAACTAATCCGGCTCCACCCAATAACAGTGTCGCAGGCTGCTTGTAGCTTTCCTGGGGCGGCGCGGTCGAACGTTTGATTGTCTTGTCAGGATTTGGCGTATACAAAGTGGCGAAGCGATCCCATTTTGCTTCAGGGACATGAAATCCGGTGTCCACCATCGCCAAAGGTTTGAAGATGCGCTCGGCAAAAAACTTGTCGAGTGTTTTCCCGGAAGCGACTTCAACCAACCGACCCAGTACATCTATCGAAAGACTGTAATCCCACGTCGTGCCGGGCTGATGCACCAGCGGCGCTTTGCCCATGCGCTTGACGGCTTCTTCGATAGTGATGTCAGAGCGAGTGACGCCGAGTTTCGGGTACATCAAATCACCTTTTTCATCACGCGGCCCCTGATAATCCAAGCCCGAAGTGTGGCGCAACAAATCACGAATTGTCATCTCGCGTTGTGCGGGCACGACTTCATAACTGCGCGTTCCTGTTGCCGGGTCTTTTTTGTCAATGGCGACTTTCAAGCCACCCATTTCCGGCAGGTATTTTGCGACCGGATCGTTAAGCGCAAATTTGCCCTCTTCATAAAGCATCATAATCGCCACGCCTGTGACGGCTTTGGTCATTGAGTAAATCCGAAAGATCGCGTCTTTCTTCATGGGCTTGCCGTTTTCTTTGTCCATCATTCCCCAGGACTCGAAATAACCAATTTTGCCGCGCCGTGCAATCAAGCCAATCGCGCCTGCAATATGATTTTCGGCGATATGTTTTTGCATCACCTGGCCAATCCGCTCAAGCCGTTCCGGGGCCAGCCCTGCTTCTTCCGGTTTGGCCATCCGCAAACCATTGCCGTTGCCGGATGAGGCCAGGACTAAGGTGGAAACAAGCAAGCCAAATAAGAGTGATCGTTTCATGGTGAATTCTCCTGCTGGTGCAAATACGGTGGCGTAACCAGCCATGGTTGGTTACGCCACGTCCGTTAGTTAATCCGCTTGCCATTTCACTTCTTCTTTTCAGGCAACCGCAGTGGAACATAATAAGGTTTGCCATTGAGCTTCTGGACTTCTTTCGTAAATGAAGTGCCATATTCTTTTTCGGCATTCGATAACGCCCACGCCTGGCGTTTGAAATTCCAGTTCTCAGGATTCAGTCGTTGTGCTTCTTTGTAATGCGGAATTGCTGCCGCCCCCTGTCCTGTCTGGTATAAATACTGCCCCAGGCTGAACTCCGTAGCCGCCATGGCCCAATCAGGATTTTGCGGCGTCAGGCGTTCGCGCAATTCTGTTTCAGACATTGCGAACGCACTTTTCTCACCCAGTTTGACCCAATCGTAAAGGCCGTTAATGTAATTAGTTGTATCAACTTTCGTGATGCTCATGCCGGCATTACTTGAGTAGCCAACTTCATTCGGACGCACGATCCGCCCTTGTTCATTGATCCAAACCGCCGTCGGTACATTGACCATGTTGTAAAGTTTAGTAACTAAATGCTGCTTATCAATCAGTACGGTGTATTCTGGATGACCAGCTTCAATCCATTTTCCGGCATCTTTGACGCCGCCCGTATCCTGCGCAACCGAGATGATTTCAAAATTCTGATTCTTCAATGCACTGTAATGTTTCTGCCATCCTGACAGATCTCCCCGGCATCCTCACCACGAAGCCCAGGTGACAATCAGGACTTTCTTACCGCGAAAATCTGACAGCGAATGCAGTTTGCCGTCTTTATCCGGCAACGTAAAATTCGGCGCTTTGAATGACGCGAGATAGCCGTTTTGCACTTCTGAGCGCAGCCCGAAATACCAGCTCGACAGGCCGGAATCAAAGGCGACAGGCTGATGAACGAGGCGGGCAAATTCTGTTAAATTAAACCACGTGACCGAGCCGTCTTTGCTCAGAAATTCAGCTTTGCGTTTTTTGGGCAGTGGGAAGCAAAGCTGCTCGCGGCATACACCCTGTGGTTTAAGAGCAAATCTGGTGGCGCGGGTCAGATCGGCCAGCGTCACCCACAGGTCATTGGCTTTGACACCTGCGAGGGTTGAAGGCGGTGCGACAACTTCGGTTGCGATGTCGTCATAAATTACTATGCGATTGCCTGCGGCAACATTCTGAGGATTGGCTGTTAGCAGTAACCCGAATAATGCAGCGCAGAAAAAATAACTAAGTTTGTGCATTTTTACCTTTCTATGGTTATGGTTTAGAAATCACTTCATCAAGCTCAGGAAACAAACGTGCAGTGACAGAAAACACCACGAGCTTCCCTTCTCATCATCATTCCGCTTTTCATTGAGTGCAAGCAGCATTGCCGCTTCTTTGAGATTTTCTGAATTATTTTATTTTCTGTAAGATCATATTTTTCCACTGGTCAATTTCAGCGCTCCACCCATCTGGAAGCAGCGTCGTCGAGCCATACTCAAAAATCAGTGCCGGCGCTGGCAGGATATTTCCGACGCCCAATGATGCGCGTTGATAAACTGGCACGTGCTGAAATTTTCTATCCAGCATAACTCGTGCGATGTTCTGAGGTGGAGGCAAAGAATTTTCTGGCAGATATGATTTTAGCTTTGGTTTTTCGGTGTTGCCAATGCCACGTAAACGCAAGTTAACAATTTCGATTGCGGCAGAATAATCACAATGCCCATAACGCTCAAAGTGAAGCTGATGAAATTGTTCGATAGCGTGGCGCAGTTTTTTTGTTAGTGTTACTTCCAATTCAAATGATTGCCCTCGGTAACGTAAGCCCAGCAATTTTTCTATCTTAATTTTGCCTGCCGAAAATCCTTCGTCAGATAGCTCTTTGACTGCCTCTGTTCGTAACCCGGCGAAATGTTTTGCAACTTCAAGTTCAATATTTTTCTTAATGACTCCTGACTCAATTGTCAGCATTACAGTTTGGGAATAGTCCTTAATAACATCCGCTAATAAAACTCCCAGCGCAGAAAAAGCACCGGGATAATTAGGAATTAATATTTGCGGGATGCGCAGCGCTTCGGCCAGGGCAACGGCGTGCAATCCGCCTGCGCCGCCAAAACTGACCAACGTAAAGCGGCGCGGGTCTTGTCCGCGTTCAATGGAAACCAGCCGTAAGGCGCGCTCCATATTTGCGTTGGCGATGCGAATGACACCGGACGCCGCCTGATAACGCGTAATTTTTTTGCTTGTAACCCGCGAGATTTTTGCCGCTAAATCGTCCAAAGATTTTTCGGCGCGGGACAGATCAAGTTTCATCTGCCCGCTTAATAACCCTCCTGCTCCAAATCGCCCTAACACTTTATTCGCATCGGTGACGGTTGGCTTTGTGCCTTTGCCATAACAAGCCGGGCCGGGATCAGCGCCGGCGGATTCAGGGCCGACGCGCAACGCGCCACCCGCGTCAACATAAGCGATTGAGCCACCGCCTGCGCCAACCGTGTGGATATCCAGCACGGGAACCGCGACCGGCAGGCCAGAAATTTTGGCTTCATTCGTAGTGGTTGCCGAGCCACGACATAAAGCAACATCGGTCGAAGTTCCGCCCATATCAAACGTGAGAATGTCTGTGATGCCTGCTAAGGCGGCAATACGAGAAGCAGCAATTACTCCGCCTGCCGGGCCGGAAAGAATGGTCCGCACGGGTTCCCGCGCCGCAACCACAGCAGAAACCGAGCCGCCCGATGATTGCATAATTCGTAAGCTGTAATTTGCCGGGGCAAACTTTTTTACAGCGGACTTCAGCTCAGCCGCCCGAAACGAATCGCTGGTAGTTTGCTGCTCCAGCCCTTCAATCAGTTCTTTCAAATAATGGCTGACACGCGGAGCCAGGTAAGCGTTGATGACAACTGTCGAAGTGCGTTCGTATTCCCGATATTCCGGCAAAATCTGATGTGAAATCGAAATCGGCACATGCAGGCTTTGTAGTGCGATGGCGATGGCCTTTTCATGCGCCGGATTAGCGAAAGAGAAAAGTAATGAAATCGCAACGGATTCGACTTTGGCTTGTTTTAATTTTTTGGCGAGTGAGACGAGATCAGCATGATTCAAGGGAACAATCACAGCCGCATCCGACCCGATTCTTTCGCGGACGCCAAAGCGCAACTGGCGCGGGACCAGCGGAGCGGGACGTTCAGCCGCGAGGTTGTAAATATCAGGACGCGCCTGACGCCCGATTTCGATGACATCTTCAAATCCGGCAGTCGTAATCAGCGCCGTGCGAGCGCCTTTGCGCTCCAGCAAAGTATTGGTCGCTACCGTTGTTCCATGCACGATTTCGAGCTTTACGTTTTTAGTTATTAGCTCATTGAAAATTCGCTCCATGCCGATCAGGATTGCCTGGGCAGGACGAGCTGGTGTCGAAGGAACCTTGAACGAAATAATTTTGTCGTTCAAAATGGCGATAAAGTCGGTAAAGGTGCCGCCTGTATCTACCCCGATGCGAAGATTTCCCTGCTCATTTTTGGCCTTAATTTTCATTGCAGAAAAAATTGAAAAATAATGAAACCTGACCGCGCATCCGGCGTTTGCTATTTCGTTGCTCAAGTTATTTGCTAACAGCTCAAAGAATATTTATTTGCATTTATGAGCTTTACTTTTTTTGCTGCTTCTCACAACCCGGCAGCATTACTTCAACCAAAGACCGAAGCTTGAAGCAAGGTCTTAACTATTTTTTTACTGATGTGCCCCATCAGTTATTTCAAACAATCATTTTTGTCGAATAGCCGGAAATGCTCCTGACAATCATTGCCGCATTTCCAAAACTCGAACCGATCACACATAAGGAGAATTTAGAATGAAATTCAATACCCTCAAAACTTTAACGCTCGCTTTCTGCTTAATCATTACCGCTGTTGCCGCCCAGGCGCAGGACAAGAAAAAGGGCGAAACCATCGTCACCGCACCAAAACTTGTTATCGCCAAACTCAAGGTGAGCGAAGGCGAAGCAGTTGATGTGCGCGGCAAAGTCACCTTTACGCTGACCTCCGCCAATTCTGACAGCTCGCTCGCCGGAACGATTTCGTATGCTTTACCTGAAGATGTCCGCCAGAAAATTGCGCAAATCAGTGGCAAACCGCTGGCCCAGGTTCCGGCAACCGTAACCCAGGCCGATGTCGTCGGAGAGTTCCAGAAATTGACCGAATGTCCCGTTGTCCATATTGAATTCAAACCGATGGATTTAATGGTCGCCGGTGCTAAAGTTCACTTCAATCGCTTTGCTGTCGACATCAGTGAAAACGGTAAAGAAATCAATTTGATGGTTTGCACCATTGCCCGACAGATCACCAAAGCAATGCCCTATCGTGGACCTGTCCGCCGTATTAATCAGATCATCAATGGCGAAGAAAGCCAACAATAGTTGTCAATTATCATTTTACGTTAATTAGTTATGGCAGGTGAACAAGCAACGAAACCGTCAGCGAAGTTTGTTCACCTGCATTTTCATATTCGCACGATGTCTCAGGTTATGCTAGGCTATGGCTTGGAAGCGAGGTTGTAAGTCATTGATTTCACGTCACCTAATCCTGATTCTGACAGTTCTGACCGTGGCGAATATCCAAACGCTGCAAGGCCAAATAACGGGGCCGACCAAAACACCTGCCAGACACGAAGAGATTTCAATCCTGCCACCTGAGTTAACCGGGGAAATACAGAAAGTAAGCGGTGAATTTCGCCTTAAAGTTGCCAATAACGATCCCATCCGAACATTTCAGGGACAAGCCAATATCAGCTTTGGCAATGCGCAGGAACAAGTTGAGTCAGTGAAAGCCAATGTGGTTTTAGCGCCAATGGAAACCGCGATAATTTTGCTTTATTCAATGCGCACGGTGGGCGATTCTTACACGTTAGTGCTCACTGACAACGCTACGGGTGGAGTAGTCTTTCACAAAATCGCGCCCGTTAAAGTGATTACGGATGCAGCCCTGACAGAAGCGCCGCCCAAACCTATTAACACCATTCCGATTAAATCTGAAAATAGCGTAAACCTGAAAATCAAGCTGCGCCTGGCTGGTGGAGCAAGTGAGACTGATCCTTACTTGTTAGCCTTTGAGATGACCACCACGACACAGGTCACAAATGCCGTGCTGCACGTCAAGGCGAAAGGACTGGACGAATCGCGCCCGGTTAATTTTAATGGCAAACTAAATATTGAAATTAAATTGCCCGACGAATTAGAAGTCCAGAAAATCAATTACACCGTGATTGGCTCAAAAGGGGAAATGCTGGCGCGTAACGAAGCCGACATCTCACAACTGATGACCGCAGATGCTGTCAATATTGATGAAATGAAATTTGACAAGCCGACGTATAAAGCCGGAGAGACCGCTAAATTAACGGTCAAATTTGTTGGCGGAACTCCTGAAGGTGTACGCATTGAAATAAACGTCAAAGACTCCACAGGTAAGATTATTTTTCGTGATGTAAAAAAAGAGAAACCCCAGGGTGATCTTCCAGTGCAAAATTTTTCAATTTTAATCCCCAAAGATGTAAAAGAAGCGCTCACGATTGAAATAAAAGTCTTTGAAGGCGACTCCAACACAATTCTGGACTCGTCAATTAAAGACCTGACGCTCCTCGAAAATTAACCCGTTCACTCCTTTTCCTGTCAATACCATAGAGTTGCCACTTATATTTTTGTTCTGGCTAAGGTAAACTAATAAATTATTGGAGTCCTCATAAAATTGCTCTTTACATTCAATCTCCCATTACTAAAGATTGAACTCTCAGGAAATTATTATTTATGTTGAATGCTATCGGAATGGTCAAACAATTGCGCCCAGGGGACGATGTTGATACACGCTGTGGGAAATGCAAGGATATTAGAAGTCACGTCATTATTGCCGTCGGGACAAAAGGTCAGGTGGAACGCGTCAGATGCCTCACCTGCAAGGGCGAACACAATTTTCGCGCTCCCGCCAAAGAACCCAGAAAAGCCTCATCCAGCGCCGCTGGTCGAACTGGTAGCTCAAGGGCCGAAGCAGTGCCGACTGGCCCGATTAAAGGCTATTCGCCGCAGGAAAGTTTCAGGGCTGGCGACCAGGTTTCACATCCAACCTTCGGAATCGGAATGGTGACCGATGTGCGAGAAAAGAAAATTGATGTAAAATTTGGGCGCGAACTGAAAATTCTGATTCATGCTGGATACAGAAGCTCATAGACTGGTTAGCGGTCAAATCATCCTTAAAAAAAAGCGCTGAACAAAAATTCTTTTGCGGCTGTCAAAGCTTTTCCGCGATGACTTCGAGCGCTTTTTTCTGCCTGTGTTAATTCAGCAAAAGTTCGTTGCAATTCCTGATCCTCAAAAATCGGATCATAGCCAAACCCACCGCTGCCACGCGGCTCCAAAGTGATTAGCCCGTCGGCAACTCCCGCAAAAACCCGAGTCGCAATTCCCTGTTTGAATTCGCCAGTTAAGGCCAGGCTACAAACAAACCTGGCAGTTCGCCTTTCCTTTGGGAAGACCATAAGCTCAGTTAATATTTTCACGACTCGCTCGGCGTCGGTCGCATCTGCGCCAGCAAAGCGGGCTGAATAAACTCCCGGCGCTCCATGCAGAGCATCAATCTCCAAACCTGAATCATCTGCCAGTGAAAACAAGCCGGTTTGCGCAAAATAATACTCTGACTTGAGGACGGCATTCGCGGTGAAAGTTTTCCCGGTTTCTTCAACCGCCGGAGGGATTTCGGCTAAATCCTGCAACCCAATAATTTCGTATTGCAAGCCTTTCAACAAGGCTGAGATTTCTCTGACCTTGC
The DNA here is from genome assembly GCA_043719385.1 of Blastocatellia bacterium. Classification (GTDB taxonomy): domain Bacteria; phylum Acidobacteriota; class Blastocatellia; order RBC074; family RBC074; genus JAFDVL01. The sequence goes on from JAYSTY010000214.1 coordinate 15,592, forward strand.
CTGGATTAGTTGTCGCGATCAACAATTTTCGCATAGACACAAAAGCCACAGAAAACAATTGAAAGTACCATTTCAAATTATTTTCCGTGGCTCATTTAAGCTTAGAGAATGCCGCCGTCTTTGACTTTCTCTTCGCCGTTTTTCACTTCCATCGTGATGCGGCGTTTTTTCACATAAGCGATATTGCCGAGATGCGAAGCCACTGCCGAACGATGACCATCAACGACGTTCGAGTTTGGCGTCTTCTTCGTTTGCATACAATCAATAAAATTCTTCACGTGATCCAGCACCATATCGCCAGTCACTTTGACCGTCACCGGATCGCCCGGCGTTGATCCGGCAGGCGCATTCTTTGGCAAACCTTTGGGCGTGAAAGTATAGCTGTCACGGTCAATGTACAAGTTGCCATTGGTCCCCATAAATTCAATGCCGTAGCCTTTACCGCCCGGCACTAAAGTGGCCTCAAATGTCGCCGTCCATTCCTTTGCATATTCCAGCGCGACCGAAATTGTATCCGGTGCAGTGCGTCCATCCTTGTACTGATAAACGCCGCCTGATGCCGTTGCAACAGTAGGGGAATCATCATTCATAAACCAATGCACCACATCAATCCAGTGGGTGAACAAATCAGTAATTTGTCCGCCGCCAAAATCCAAATAGGCGCGCCAGTTATAAAATTGATGCGCATCAAATTCACGAAATTTCACGCGTCCTAAAAACTTTTTCCAATCAAGCCCAACAGGCAAAGTTTTGAATTTCGGTTGCCGCAAATGATAGGTGTTGCCGTGCCACCACGTTCTGACCAGAGTCACTTTGCCAATCGCTTCATTTTCAAAATAATCGCGTTTGGCTTGTTGATAGTGCGAGCCGCTGCGTTGTTGCAACCCGACCTGGAAAACTGTTTTGTATTTATTGACAGCTTTGATGATGTCGAGACCTTCTTCAACCGTGTAGGTCAAAGGCTTTTCGCAATAAACGGCTTTGCCTTTTTCACAGGCATCAATCGCCATCTGTGCATGCCAGTGATCCGGGGTCGCAATCAACACGGCATCAATATCTTTGGCGTCCAGCAGCTTGCGATAATCAGGAATGATTTTCGCTTTGGCTCCGGTCATGACATTGGCCTTGTTGGCGTACTCATCATACGCATCACAGAGCGCCACGACTTCGACGCCTTCGACCTTCTGAAATTTAGACATCACATCCTGACCACGATTATTCGTGCCAATCACGCCCAGCCGGATGCGATCATTTGCGCCCAGGACATTCGTCCAGTTCGCAGCCGTCAGCGTCAATCCGGCTCCGGCAGCCACGCGTGCCGAAGTCGAAATAAATTCACGACGAGTTTTTGGTTCATTCATTTTTTTATTTCCCTTCCCTGTATATGTTTATGGTTATTGCCACCACGCAAGCTTATCTCTTCGCAATCACTAAAGTAAACCTGGCGGAAAGATCAAAATCCAGTTCATCCCGTTCACGATCAATGATCCGGGCTAGTGCCTGGCGCACGGCGGCTTCTTCTTCTTCACTACTCAAAATCGCCATCCAGTGCGGCAAAAAAACTGTTTGGAATAAGGGCGAAGTGAGAAATTCATCGGCATCGGCAAAATCATATTGCTGCTTGCGCGTTTTCGTTTCAATGCGTCTGAATCCGGCAGCTTTGGTCAAAGCCTCAATTTGATCAATCGTTAATCGTTCATTGATGAAATCTTCAATTTGTGGAGTGTATTCCTCTAAGCCCAGTTCGTACAATGCTTCCCAGTAAAGTGAATAAATTTCATCAAAGCTGCCACGCGTGGCGAGCTTCAAAATCACCGTGGCATCATATTTTGCGACACGCCGCAATTCCGCCAAAATTTCATCCAGCCGCTCCGTCAATTCAAGTGGTGCCAGCAACGACAAATCCGCCAGCACGAAATCAAAGTCGGCCTCGGCCAACCCGGTATTTTCGAGCGTCCCCAGCATGAATCTGACGTTCTCGACTTGTTTGATTTCCGCTTTGCCATTCGCCAGTAATAATTTTTCTTCGTCTTCCTCGACGCCAATGATTTCGGCATCGGCACCAAGTCGAAACGCCAAATCTATGGCGTAACCACCAGTGCCACATCCGGCGTCCAGGATTCGTCCGCTCGTCGGCAGGACAATTTCTTCGTCTACAAACTGATCAAACAATTCGCGCCAACCTGGCACAATGTATAAATCGTACAAGTACGCCAATTCTTTTGGGTCTTTGGTGATAGATTGCAAGGTCATATTTGTTGCATACTAGCGAATCTGATGCGCCAGCGGCAAGTCAGCACCTGAGAGGTTGCCGAATTTTTAGAGCTATTGAATATTGCAATTGATCGTTTTTTTATTTGTAGAGAGGCAGGATAAAACTTTGGCAGTCGAAACACAAAACAGCCAGTGTCCCATTTGTTACCGTTCAGAAAGCAATTTATTTCACGATTTTGACGCCGCATTTGCCGGGTTCATCAATGCGAATATTCCTCATTGGGAAGCTGTTGATGGACTTTGCAAAGCCTGCTTTGAATTATTTCGCGCCGCTCAAATCAGGCTCGAACAAACCAGCAAAAGAATTTTTCACGAGGGTAAATATAATATTCTCCCCACTCCATTGCGGGTCGGGGCCAGTGACAAATTCACCGGACGCGGCGTCACGATTGCCTTTCTCGACTCAGGATTTTACCCGCACCCTGATTTAATTCAACCAACGAATCGAATAATCCATTATGTCAACATCGCTAATCCCGATGCAGCGCCGGATGAATTTCACCAGCCGGATGTTTCAAGCTGGCACGGGATGATGACATCGGTGGTAGCGGCAGGCAACGGGTTTCTTTCGGAGTGCATGTTTCGGGGTATCGCTTCACAGGCAAACGTCGTGCTGGTCAAAGTCGGAACAGCTTCCCGCATTCATCACGCAGACATCAAACATGGTCTGGAATGGGTTATCAAAAATCGCGCAAAATTCAAGATCAACATTGTGAATCTGAGTTGTGGCGGCGATTACGAAGCTTCGTACCTGACTGATGAATTATCGCAAACTGCCGAAGCCGCAGTCCGCGCCGGCCTGGTTGTTGTCTGCGCCGCAGGCAATTCCGGCCACGCACAAAATCATCCCGTCCTGCCGCCAGCCTCTGCGCCATCGGTCATCACGGTGGGCGGAGTCAACGACCACAACACGCTGGAATTTGATGATAACGAACCGTTTCATTCTTCGTATGGTCCAACGATAGATGGCCTGCAAAAACCGGAAATCATCGCGCCGAGCATTTGGCTGGCGGCTCCGATTTTACCGGGAACGCCGACGGCGGAAGAGGCGGAATTACTCTCCAAATTACATCACGCGCCGGATAGTGAAATCAGAGCCATCCTGAAAACCCATGTTGGAGTAAATGCCGAACTGGAGGCCGCCAGTGATTTGCCAATTTACCTGATTCGCCAGCTTATCAACGTCAAAACGCACGACACAAATATCATCAACGGTAATTATAAACACGTGGACGGAACGAGCTTCGCTGCGCCCATCGTTTCCTCCGTCATCGCCCAAATGCTCGAAGCAAATCCCAACCTAACACCGCAGCAGATCAAGCGAATTTTAATTGATACGGCGCTACGATTGAAAAATATTGCAACGGATCGGCAGGGCTGGGGCATGATTATTCCAGCACGGGCTATTGAAAAAGCGATGATGCGCTGAGGTTCTTCAAATGTAGCGCAACCAGTCATGGTTGCGACAGTCTTTGCGCTTCGCAAAGGCTAATCTATTACGCATTCGCAATGTTGCCTTACATCAGGAGTTTCATTCATAGTCTCTTTTTCCATTGTGCATCGTGTTAGCAGTTATAGTAACGAATCGGATTTTGCCCGTGTAGTTCTGGCATTTGTTTTCCGACATATTTCTCGCGAATGTTTTCAGATGCGATTTTGCCCACGAATTCAAAGCGATTTTTTAGTTTGGTTGGTGTTGGGCGACGATATTTATAGTCAGTCGAAAGTTCTTTTTCCCACTGAGTAATTTCATAAACCTCTTTGACATTGCCGCGATAAATTGCAAAAGCAAATTGTGCTGATGAAGCGCGGTCACAACCAACGCGCCAAATGCCTCTGGTACAATCGTAAAGTTCACCTGCACTAATGCCTGTTCGATAAGTTTGATTAAGATTGATAGCAATGACTGGTTCATCAATTTGTTCGATCAAGTCAACCATATGTATTCCGCTTTCTAAAATTTTGATCAGCTTGCTTCAGACTTTGCGCGAAGCGACATAACACCTGATTCAACGGGCGCGGCATGTGCATTTGTAGAAACCTAAAGCACTGGCTTGCCACGCTCCGTTGCAATAGATGTTCGGTCTTTATGGCGTAGTGCTTGTCTATTTTTCAATCTGGATGTTCTCAAATTTAATTCTCCCTCCGTCTGTAATACTTCCATCGAACTTTTCATACACCTCACTTTGTACTATGCGACAAGAACGGCATAATTTATAAATAAGCGTGAATCTACTTATCTTTGTAGCATTAGGAGAGAAGTCACTGAGAACAAAATATATCATCCCGTGAGCTTTGCTTTCAAAACTAATTGTAGGAGTTGGAGTTCCCATACCAATGCTGCGCATCTCAGCCACACTAACTATCTCATGCACACTAAGTCCACAATCATCTGTAAGCTGCATTGAAAGCCGTTTCCCTCTATCATCAATAGTCGCATCTTTTTGTCCATCAAAGCGATCATAGAAATAGCCTACCTTATAACAATAGTTCGGACAAATTTTGA
>JAYSTY010000215.1:0-20346 GCA_043719385.1 Blastocatellia bacterium
ACAATTCGGCTTGTTCCTCGGCAGTAACTTCCGTGATAAATCTCGTTGGTGTTTTCATAGCTTCTCATTCTACCAGATTCTTTATGCCAACCTACTTAACTCCAAGGTTTTGAATGCTTGATTCAGTTCTTTTATAAACTTTCTTTCTTTTGTTAAATCTCCTGCATTTTCATTTTGAAGCTCTGCGTCCTCAGTATCATTATCTATATCATCTGAGTACTCATCTTGAATTTGACGGCGTATTTCTCGATTTCTTGACGTGTCTTCAGAAGGTAGAACCTTTTTGATACTGGTGAAATTCCTTTCATTGAAGAAAGATACATCGTTTTCTAAATCAGATGGTGTGTGTTCCGAAAAAATGCAATCAGCTTGGTTGAGCAAAGATTTAATCAATCGAATATCCTTCTTTAAATAAAGAAAGAAGATTAAGGTATTAGCGTACTTTTCTCTATCTAGAGATTTTGTCATCATATCCAAGCGATCAACTAGGTTATTTGCGATTTGGGAGTCATTATTTATTGATTCATGAAAATAGCTCGCGACAAAATAGAAAAAGAAAGATTTGTTACTAAATCGCAAGGCTTGTCCGCGCCTGTAAAGGATTCTCGCCTGAATTAATTCATCTAACATTTTTTGATCATTAATTCGAACTTTTGTTGAGGCATACTGCGCTCTGCAAATCTCAAAAAACTGCTCTTCTGTAATTTCATCAACCTCCTGATCAAAAAAGAAATAGGCTAAACGTGAGATAAAAGAAGAGAATTTATCAAAATCAGTGTCATCCTGGATCACAACTGATAGCGATTTAATAATTAATGCTTCATATATACCCCCGTAAGAGCCTTTTTCTAGTTTTGCGGGGTTAGCAATTTCCGAATTTTGTAATATTGTTAATATAAAAAATGGATAGGCTGGAAGAATGCTCTTTCCTAATGTCACATTAACTAGGCGTTCCAATCGTTGTTCGTCTTGGAGATAATCTATTGTGCTTAAAGATGCTTCTTTCCCAAACAATATCCACTTTTTAATAAGCTGTGCCCTTTGCCCTTTCCCAAATCGCCTAATACTATACTGGTAGAGCGATTTTCCAAGTCCTCTTTTATTTCCTTCAAGTGTAAATTCTTCTATCTGTGTTACGTCATTGCCAAAAACGATAATTGTTCCAAAGACCCTTTGAGCGAAGCTGATTAGCTCAAAGCGAGCTTTGCCGTTTAAAGTCTTGCTGGAATGAAAATCATCAATTATGAGCACTCGTTGCTCAATTTCCAATTGGCGGAATGCCTCAAAATCCATGCAGTCGTATTGAGATAGAAAGGCTTCCTTGACACTCTGATTGAAAAGCTCTTCTTGTACATCCTTAAATTTGCCACCTGCAATTAATACAGGAACTTTTTCATGACTAAAATATAGATCAAGGAATATCTTGCGAGCTAGAGCGGTTTTCCCCGTTCGCTCGTCACCAGTAATGAGCCAATATTTTTCAGCCAAAAGGCGCTCAATAATTTCACTCCCTCGAACCCGCTTATTGATATGCTGATTTATTTCTGAACTATCTACATCTAGGACTTTCAAGTCTGGGTATACGAACAGAGCCTCTTGTGTAAATGCTCGATTTGCGAATTTTGAAAACTCATTCCAAGAATAGTCAAGCTCTCGGTAAAACTCTTTATGCAAAGAAAATTTATTGCGTGTTTGTAAAGTATTTCTAACTAACGGTCGCCAATCATTTTCTGCTCGCAGGCTGTATTTTGTTTCCTTCCAAGCAAATTGAATGAACTTTTGCTTTTCTTCATTGAGATCAATCAGTAGAAGATTAAATCCGCTCTGTGTACTGTTACGATTTTGTAACACATCGCCTTCTAAGATTTGAAAACTTTCCCCATCTTTTTTTTCTACTTGGCGTAATCCTTCAGTATGTTCGTGCCCCGTCAAAATGAGGTCGCCCATTTGCTCAACAAGGCCTCTAAATTCAATACAATTATTTGCTTGGATCCAATAATAGGGATGATGAAACATTATCAAGGTAAAATCACTGTCAGATCCCTGGTTAGGCAAGTTTTGTAAAAGATGTAGTGGTACAAATAGCTCACCCTGCTTTTCATGTTTTTGCGAGAGCCAGGCAGTGTTGATTCCTATAACACGCACTACCTTTTCCGAAGCTTTAAAGATTTGCTCATATATCAATTGGTTATCTTCAAAAAAGTCATTTGCTGTCCCAAAACTAGCAGCAAACTTAAAAAAAGGTTTTTGCACGGCAAGGCATTGTTTGGCTGTTTCTCCATTGGGTGCGATGTTCCCAATGGATTTTTCGATTGATTGCAATAATGTAGGGCGAGCATCAGACTCTAAAGAAAAATCACAATCATGATTTCCGGGGACGAAAAAGAATTCGACCCGAATGTCTTTTTTTGTCTTTGTTATTCGTTCGCGGATTGCCTGAAAAAACTCCCTTGCAACTATATATTCCTTTGCTTTGCCTGATTGAGCAATGTCGCCCGTGACGGCAAATAACAAAAATGTATATTCATTCCAGATTGAGCCAATTGCTGCACAAATCTGCTCGACGCGGCTAGAGATTTTGTCTGAATTGTCTACAAGGTGAATATCGCTAAGATGACAAATAAGAAATTTCATAGTGATTCCTTTAGCTGAAATTATTTTTTGACACAATCGGTAAGTATGAGGATGCCAAAAGTTTGAGGCTCTATCTTGGGGCTGAAGATAAAAAGCATTTATGCCAACTAAACAACAGTATGGCTGAAAATATTTTAGGACATCAGAAGTAGTGAACTATGCCATGAATCAGCCTTATGAGCAAATTTCTGCACACCCTAAATGATGGTTGAACGTCTTCTGAGGATATGTAAGCGTTGACCTTCCGCGTTTCTGCGATTACTCTTGTTCCTACCTCTAAACGACGATCAAAACATTTCTTATCCCGTAATTATTTTTCCTTCAGGAGAACGAAAATGCCGAAATATATTTTTGTGACCGGTGGCGTTGTAAGTGGCTTGGGCAAGGGCATCGCTGCCGCTTCCATCGGGGCTTTGCTCGAAGCACGCGGTTTAAAAGTCAACCTGATGAAATTCGATCCCTACATCAACGTTGATCCTGGCACGATGTCGCCGTTTCAGCACGGCGAAGTTTTTGTCACGGATGACGGAGCCGAAACTGATCTTGATTTAGGCCATTACGAACGTTTCACACGGGCGAAGCTGACACAATTGAATAACTGGACGACGGGACGCATTTATCTTTCGGTGATTGAGAAGGAACGGCGCGGCGATTACCTCGGCAAAACGATCCAGGTGATTCCGCACATCACAAACGAAATCAAAGACGCGATCAAAAGTGTTTCGCAGGATGTAGATGTGATGATTGTCGAAATCGGTGGCACTGTTGGTGACATTGAATCGCTGCCGTTCCTTGAAGCCATTCGCCAGTTGAGCAATGAAGTCGGGCGCAGCAATTCGATCTTTGTGCATTTGACGCTTGTGCCTTACATCGCGGCTTCGGGTGAATTGAAGACGAAACCGACGCAGCATTCCGTCAAAGAAATGCTGGGCATCGGAATTCAGCCGGACATTTTATTATGTCGTTGCGACCGCCAGATTCCGCACGACATGAAATCCAAGATTGCGCTGTTCTGCAACGTTTCCGAGGATGCTGTGATCACGGCGCAGGACGTGAAATCAGTGTATGAAATCCCGCTCGTTTTCAATCGTGAAGGTTTGGATCATTTGATTGTGGAATTGTTGCGGCTGCCGATTGGCGAAGCTGATTTGCGGCAATGGAGCGCCCTCGTCAATCGCATCCAAAGCTCGCGCGATACTGTCAATATTGGCATTGTCGGCAAGTACGTTGATTTTGAGGACTCGTATAAGAGCTTGAATGAAGCGCTCTATCACGGCGGTTTTGCGAATCAGGTGAAGGTAAAATTTCAATGGATTGAAAGCGAAGAGTTGATGAAAGACGAACGCTGGGAAGATAAGTTGCGCGAGGTAGACGCGATTTTAGTACCCGGCGGATTTGGCAAACGCGGCGTGAATGGCATGGTGCGTGCGATTAATTTTGCGCGGCGTGAAAAGAAACCATTCTTTGGCATTTGTCTGGGGATGCAATGTGCTTCGATGGAATTTGCGCGTAATGTGTGCGAAATCGAAACGGCGGATTCGACGGAATTTGATCCTGACACAGTTGATCCCGTGATTTTTAAATTGCGCGATTTGCTGGGCGTCGAAGACCTCGGCGGGACGATGCGCCTGGGCGCTTATGATTGCGAATTACAGGCTGATTCACTGGCGCGAAAAATTTACGGGACGGAAAAAATTTCTGAGCGCCATCGTCACCGCTACGAATTCAATCCAAAATACATTGATCGTCTGGCCGAAAATGGTCTGACATTTTCAGGCAAATCGCCCGACGGAAAATTCATTGAGATTGTCGAACTCAAAGACCATCCGTGGTTTTTGGGCTGCCAGTTTCATCCCGAATTAAAATCCAAACCACTCGCCCCGCATCCGCTATTTGTGAGCTTTATCAAAGCCGCGCACGAACACCGCCTGCGCGAAGAACGCGACGCCGACCGCGACCAGCGCCTGAGTCCGTTTCAAAAACTTGCTGAGAAAAACGTCGAAGCCGAAACCATTGTCGGCGCCGCGAATTAACGGTACGCGAGCGTGAGTGAGTGCGCCTCTAACGACGTAAGTCAGGTAAAAAAATCATTACTAATCGCGGACAATTTATGATTGAAGCTTCATTCATTCGCGCTCGCGTACTGTTTTATTTATGACTAATTTTTACCAAACAATTCAACAACGCAAAGACACATTTTTCCTGATCGCCGGCCCGTGTGTGATTGAATCCGAAGCGCACGCATTGAAAATGGCAGAAGCGATTTCCGGCATCGCAACCAGGCTCAGGATTCCTTACATCTTCAAGGCTTCCTACGACAAAGCAAATCGTTCCTCGGCAAATTCTTTTCGTGGTTTGGGAATGGAAGAAGGCTTGCGCGTGCTGCAAAAAATCAAGGCTGAGATCGGCGTTCCGGTGCTGACGGATATTCACGAATCGGCGCAGGTCGCAGCCGTTGCCGAAGTCGCCGACGTGCTGCAAATCCCCGCGTTTCTGTGTCGTCAAACCGACCTGCTGGTAGCCGCTGCGCAAAGTGGTCGCATCGTCAACGTCAAGAAAGGGCAATTCCTCGCGCCCTGGGAAATGAGCAATGTCGTCAAAAAAATCGAAGCCGCAGGCAGCACAGAAATAATGCTCACCGAACGCGGCAGTTCGTTCGGCTACAACAATCTGGTCGTTGACATGCGGAGCCTGCCGATTATGCGCGGCTTCGGCTATCCCGTCGTTTATGACGCGACGCACAGCCTGCAATTGCCCGGCGGCCTCGGCGAAGCGACGGGTGGCATGGCGGAATTAATTCCTCACCTCGCACGTGCAGCGGTGGCGTGTGGCATTGACGGTTTGTTTATGGAAGTCCACGACAACCCGACAGCAGCATTGAGCGATGCGACTACGCAATTCCCTTTGGAAAAGCTGGAAGAATTGTTAGGGAAGTTATTAAGGATTCACCAGATTAATTACGCATAAATCGTAGCGCAACCAGCCATGGTTGCGCTACTACTCTGGCGTTACATACGCTGCGGTAATTCCGCCATCCACTAAAAATTCTGTTCCCGTCACAAACGAAGATTCATCCGAAGCTAGATATAATGCAGCATACGCAATCTCTTTCGCTTCGCCGAAGCGTCCCATTGGTACATGCACTAAGCGGCGTTGCTTTTTCTCTTCGGTATTCAAATAGCTCATCAGTAATTCAGTTCTGAGCGGCCCTGGACACAACGCATTGACGCGGATGTTTTCGCGGGCGTGGATGACTGCAAGTTCGCGGGTCATCGAAAGGACTGCGCCTTTGCTGGCGGTGTAAGCGATTTGTGGAGTGGCTGCGCCGAGCAGGGCTACGAAGGATGCGGTGTTGATGACGGAGCCTCCGCCAGCACGACGCAGCGCGGGGATGCCGTATTTGCAGCCGAAAAACACGCCTTTCGCGTTGATGTTCATCGTCAAATCCCAAATAGATTCTTCGGTAGTCTCCGCGTTGTCATCGCTGTGATGCATGATGCCTGCGTTATTGAAAAGTATGTTGAGCTTGCCAAATTTCTTTTCAGCGAACTTTACCATCGCGGCGCAATCTTCGGCTTTGGAAATGTCGGCGTTTTTGTACGCCGCTTCGCCGCCTGCGTCTTTGACGAGCTTGACGGTTTTCTTGCCTTCTTTGTCGTTCACGTCTACGCATACGACGGATGCGCCTTCGCGGGCGAAGAGTAAAGCGGTTTCGCGGCCAATGCCGCCACTGGCTCCGGTGATGAGGGCAACTTTATTTTGTAATCTCATGTTTGATTTCCTTTGATTTTATTTTAGTAGAATTTGTTTGCGAAAAGCGTACCACACCCCACATTTCAGGGCGGTGCATGTCTACGACACCTTGCGGCGACCAGACCCAATTGTCTTCTTTGGTGTTGGCGATTTTTTTGTATTTTCCGTCAACGATTTCGTGCTGCCATTCGACACGCGAAAAATTGATGCGCCATTCGTCTCCGTCATTTGGAGGCGAAGATTTATGTGCGTATTCCGCAAGAGCTTTCCACGGCAGCGCCATTTCTACTGTCCAGCCGCGATCACGATCTTTGGGATTATTCAGCGTACCGTTGATGTGAACGGCAGTTTTGATGCCGACGATGTCCCAGCTATCCTGTGCTTTGCCGCCATCGCGGTACGGCTTCGGCAGAAACAAATCCCAACCAGTATTCAAGGCGTTAATTTCGAATTCGTAGTATTCATTACGGTCGCCGTTCGGGTCAATAAACACTTCAAAATCGTTGTCATGGAAAATTACGGAATCGCGTTTTGTCAAAGTTCCCCAGACGTGCGGTTCTTCGAGTTCAGCGGCGATATAAAAATACTGATCGTCCCACAACATTTTGGCGTGCGTGATGAAGCGTGGCAGCGGTTTCTTGTCGCCTTCGATGTCTACGAATGCGTCAGTTGACGGAGCTGTTTGCCACGCGGATTCATTGAGCTTGCCATCAATTATGATTTTTGTTTTGGTTTGATAGCAAAGATATTCCTTCGGCTTAGCGATAAGATTTATCGTGGCAAAGAGACCCGCGAAGACAAGAAAAATAATTCTTCTGAACATAATTTTTCGGAAGTTGAAATTGATGCTGAGTAATTTATACGGGGAATGATTTCAACGCAAAGAGTCATAGGGGCAATACAGTATTCAAAGTCGGATTTTTCTTCTTGTCATTGAAGATGACACACGTTATAGCCCAGCGAGAATCGCTGGGAGAACGCGAATTGAATTTTCGCTCGCTGAAGGCGAGCAACAATGACTGTTGATTTGTTCGTCGCCTTCAGCGACGCAATCTTTTGCCCGTTTCACCCAGCGATTCTCGCTGGGCTATAATGTCTGTCGCCGTTGGCGACTTTGAGTAACCCCTTCGCAAAGAATAGCAATTTTTTAGATTCTTTGTTCCTTTGTCTCTTTGACCCTTTGCGGTAAAATAACCACGCAAGTTGTAAAAATTCTGTGCAGCTTCGACGACCACCGTAAAAAGTTTCAGATTGAGGTAGTGAGATGTTCATCAAGTTTTTTGCAGTGAGCCTATTGCTCATTTCGCTGACAACCATTTCAGACATCGCTCCGCTTGGAACGTATACGCCACGCGAACGCAGCCACTGGTCTTTTGTGAAACGCGCAACGCCGACTGTTCCGACGTTCGACGCGGCAGATCAAGTCTGGGTGAAAAATCCGATAGACGCTTTTATTTTGCAACGCCTGCAAAAAGAAGGACTGAAGTTTTCGCCGCCAGCAGACCGCACGACGTTGATTCGGCGCTTGTATTTTGACTTAATTGGATTGCCGCCGACGCCAAAAGAAGTCGCAGAATTTCTCGCTGACAAATCTTCCGATGCGTATCAAAAAATTGTAGATAAACTTCTCGCCAGTCCGCAGTATGGCGAACGCTGGGGGCAGCATTGGTTGGACATCGTACGTTATGCAGAAACGGATGGCTTTGAGTACGACACGCATCGCACGGACACGTGGCGGTTTCGGGATTATGTGATTCGTTCGTTCAATGCTGATAAGCCTTACAATCGTTTTTTGACAGAGCAATTGGCTGGAGATGAAATTGCTCCGAACGATGATGAGGCGTTGATTGCGGCGGGCTTCAATCGGCTGGGGCCACTCAGAAAAAATGCCGGAAATCAGGAAGTCGCCAGCAGCCGCAACGAAGTTTTGACCGAGATGACGAATGCAGTTGGTTCAGCGATGCTCGGCGTTACAGTAGGCTGTGCCCGTTGCCACAATCACAAATTTGATCCGATTCGCCAGAGCGATTATTATCGCATTCAATCCTATTTTTCGGCGGTGTATGACAAGGATGTTCTTAAAGCAAGTCCCGCCGAACAGGAAGCCAGAAAAATAAAAGCAGAGCCGCTCGAAGCCGAAATAAAAACGCTCACGACCACAGTCAAACGGCTGACAGGATTGGACGATCCCGAATCACTCAAACAAAAAGAAATCCTCTTGAAAAAGCTGGAAGCGTTGCAGGATCAAATGCCAGCGCCGCTTCCTGCCTTGCACAGCGTCGTAAATTTGCCAGAGAAAAAATCTCCGATTCATTTGCTGGCGCGTGGTGAATATTCCAAAAAAGGCGAGCGCGTAGGAATGCGACCGCTCGGAGTTTTACTCCCTGATAATTCTCCAGAATTGCCGGAAAATATTGAGCATCCACGGACGGAATTAGCCAAATGGATTACCGCGCCGGAAAATCCATTGACGGCGCGGGTGATGGTGAACCGCATCTGGCAATATCATTTCGGACGCGGCATCGTGGTGACTTCCAATGATTTCGGACGTATGGGAACTCGTCCGACGCATCTTGAATTGCTGGATTATCTGGCGAACGAATTTGTCTCGTGCAATTTTAGCTTCAAACAAATGCACCGCTTGATTGTGAGCAGCAACGCGTATCAGCAATCTTCTGCGCCGCCTAGCGAGGCGGATTACAAAACGCTGGCAACCACCAAAGACCCTGAGAATAAGTTTCTGTGGCGGTTCAATCGTCAACGGTTAGAGGCCGAACAATTGCGTGATGCGATGTTGTCAGTGTCAGGTTTGCTCAACCCAAAACAAGGCGGACAGAGCGTGATGATTCCGATAGATCAGGAATTGGTGAATGCGCTCTACAAGCCTTCGCAATGGCAACCCGCCAAAGACCCGGCGGAATATAACCGGCGCAGCATTTACCTGCTCGCCAAACGAAATTTGCATTTGCCGTTTATGGAAGTCTTCGACGCGCCGGATTTGTTAGTGAGTTGCACGCGCCGCGAATCCAGTACGCACGCACCACAGGCTTTGGAATTGATGAACGGCAGCTTCTCCAATACACAAGCCGAAGCGTTGATGAAAAGATTGGAAACCGATGCTGGTCCGAACCTCCGTAAACAAATTGATTTGGGTTATCGGTTGACTACGGGACGCCCCGCGAAGCCGCAAGAAATTCAATTAGCAATGGAATTTTTGAAGACACAGCCAAAGCGTGAGTTTGCGTTGACGCTATTGAATTTGAATTCGTTTTTGTATGTGAATTAGCTCGTAAGAGGGCTGGTCAAATAGAAAAAAAATAATGAGATGAACAACATTAGAGGAATAAATGCAAGACGAAGTCAATTTACCTGACGGAAGTAAAGTAGGCGGGGATGGTTCGATTGTGATTGTTGGCCCGAATGGTGTTGGCAAAACTCGTATTGGTGTATTTATCGCCCAGAATAACAATGCTGAGCGTGTGGCAGCACTTCGTAGCATTGAAGTCGGTGGTATTCAGATGCAAACAATGGAAAGGGCGCGCGGAGAAGTACAAAACGCTTTGCAACAGATTACCAGCCAACATTGGACACAGTCATATGAGCTTCCAACTCTTATTTCGGAAATACTTGCGGAGGATCGAGAAGCTGCTGTTTTGTTTCGGGATCAGTTTGAATCAAATCGCACTACTGACCCAGATGAGAAGTTATTAAATACACGGTTACGAAGAATAGTCCAAACCTGGAATAATCATTTTCCGGGGCGCGAGATCAATATTAACTACGCACCAACAGTTGAACGTACAGTGAATGGAAACTCTATATCCTATTCAATCTCGCAGATGAGTGAGGGAGAGCGAACAGCGTTCTACTTGATTTCAAGAGTTGTTAGCTGCCAAAAGGCAATAATGGTAGTTGATGAACCAGAGACTTTTTTTCATCCTCTGTTAGCACGCAATCTATGGAATAGCTTGGAAGAATTAGCATCAGGCATAAGATTCATTTATCTGACACACGATATTCCTTTTGCGCTATCACGCCGCAACGCTCAGTTCGCAATTGCACGTTCGGAGAGTGTTGTTGAATTGTTACGTCCTACTTCTGGCATACCATCTGACGTGGTTGCACAAGTAATCGGTGCTGCGTCATTTTCAGTGTCGGCATCGCGTATTATTTTCTGCGAAGGTAAACGTGATAGTTACGATAATCCTATTTTGGTAGCGTGGCACAATTGTCCAAAGACGGTACTTGTGCCAGTTGGTAGTTGCGAAGATGTACGGCAATGCGTTTCTGCATTTCGCGTTGAAAGGATTACGACTGGCATAGAGGCATTTGGGTATATTGACCGAGACGGTTGGCCTGACGAATATTTAAATTCGGATCCAAATATCAAAGTACATCCGGTAAGTGAAATAGAGGGCTATCTTTGCCTAGAGCCTGTTTTTAAAGCGTTAGGTGTTTATAATGGTCTTAACGAATCCGAGACCGCAACACGATATAATGCTTTTTTGAGTGGAGCTAAGGATCACATAAAAGGAATCGTTCTGAATAAAGAGATACTCAATCGTGCCAAAAAACGTGTTGAGATGGATCAGAAGGCGTTGCTGAATCCAATAAAACCTCATGTCGAGATTGAGGAGCTTCGTCGCACATTTCAATCCGCAATGCCGAGCGGAGGCTGGAACAATTACTTTGCAACCGTCTTTGCTGAAGAAGAAGCGCGCATTTCTGCTTCTCATTCAGGCAGCACAACAGAATTCATTAGAGACTTTCCCGCCAAGTCTTATTACAGTCAAGCTGCGGATCAGCTTAACCTTACACCCGATGCAATGATTAGGACACTTGGGTTGGCACTAAAGCTTTCAGAAAAAGAAGCTGATGACGACAAGCGGTTGAAAGCTCTCCGAGATGCGGTCGTGAGCGTTCTGTCCCCGCATCTGTGGGTTAGAAGCATCTGATTCAAAAGTACGACGAGATATAATTATGACTGAACATATTCGCATTACTCGTAACCGCCGGGAATTTTTGACGGATGCTTTTTGTGGCTTTGGCGGTCTCGCCTTTGGCGCAATGCTTGCATCAGAACAAGCGCGTGCGCAGTCTTTCAATCCGCTCACGCCGAAGAAACCGCATCATCCTGCCAAAGCGAAATCTGTCATCTTTTTATTCTTGAGCGGCGGCCCAAGTCACATGGAAACGTTTGATCCGAAGCCGCTGCTGAACAAGCTGGATGGACAAAAACGTCCCGCGAGTTTTGGCGAAGCGAAATATCAATTTGTTTCGCCCAATGCGAAATTGCTTGGCACGAAACGCACGTTCAAACGCTACGGCAAAAGCGGCATTGAGGTTTCTGATCTGTTACCACACCTTGCCGAACGTGTAGATGATTTGGCGATCATCCGTTCCGTTCACAGCGATATGGTTGTGCATTCTGCCGCGCAATATCAGTTGTTCACAGGGCGCGTGATTCCGGGCTTTCCGAGTATGGGATCGTGGGCGATGTACGGGCTTGGATGCGAAGCGCAATCGGTGCCGGGTTATGTAGTACTGCCTGATCCGCACGGTGCGCAGGAAGCCGGAATGCCGATGTATGCCAATGGGTTTTTGCCAGCGGTGTATCAGCCGACGCACTTTCGTCCCGGTAATCGTCCCGTGCTGAATTTGGATTTGCCAAAAGGCGTGACGACGGATCAACGCCGCAAGACGCTTGGCTTGCTCAAACAATTGAATCAAGTTGATATGGCTCCCGATGATACAGAATTTTCTGCGCGGATGAGTTCCTACGATCTCGCGTTCAAAATGCAAACCGAAGCGCCTGCGATTTTTGATCTCTCGAACGAGCCGCAGGAAACGCTTGATCTTTATGGCATCGGCAAACCGCTCACAGATGATTTTGGACGGCGTTGCTTAATGGCGCGGCGGTTGGTTGAAAAAGGAGTGCGGTTTGTCTGTCCGGTTTCAGGTGGCGGCACGGGCAATTTGCAATGGGACGCACACACCGACATCGAAGAAAATCATTTGCGAATGGCAGCCCAAACCGATCAGCCAATGGCGGCATTGATTACTGATTTGAAGCGGCGTGGATTGTTAGATTCTACGCTGGTGATGATCGGCGGAGAGTTCGGGCGCTCGCCCGAATCCGAAGGCAGTAAAGGCCGCGATCATCACAATCTGGGCTACACCATGGTGATGGCAGGCGGCGGCGTCAAAGGTGGCGTAGTGCATGGCGCGACGGATGAAATTGGTTTGTACGCGGTCGAGAAACCTGTGCATCTGCGCGATATTCACACGACAATGTTGCATCAGTTGGGACTGGATCAGGAAGCCTTGAGTTATCTTCATCAAGGTCGTGAAGAGCGACTGACGGAAGTGCTGGGCAATGTGATTACTGACATTATTTAATAGCTGTTTTTCACTTACTTGTTAGCTGTTTGTGCTTGTTTCTTTGCGGCTTCGACAATTTTCTCGACATCGCTCAGCAATTTTTTCGCGTCATAAACAATGCCGTCTTTGATCGTGTATCTAATCCCGCCGACGCGTTCGACCTGATTGGTTTGGTCGTTGAGTTTAATCGCGCCCGTGCCGTACAGCACTTTGAAATTTGCCAGCGGGTTTTCCGGCACGATGACTAAATCAGCCAGCTTGCCTGGGCGCAATACGCCAAATTCCATCGGCTTATTTTCCTGTTGCGATAACAACTCTGCGCCGTTCATTGTCGCTGACCGCACAACTTCGAGCGGATGAAATCCTGCTTCCTGCAATAACTCAAATTCGCGGATGTAATCAAAGCCGTAGAGCTTATAAATAAAGCCTGAATCTGAACCGGTCGTCACACGTCCGCCGCGATTTTTGAATTCGTTGATGAAAGCCATCCACAAACGATAATTATTTTTCCATTCGATTTCGTCCTGCGTCGTCCAGTAAAACCAGTATGAGCCGTGCGCTTCACGACTGGGCTGATAAAATTTCCAGAGCGACGGCAACGTGTATTTATCGTGCCATTCGGCGTGCATCGCGCGTGACAAATCGCGGCTGGCTTCGTAAATCGTAAAGGTCGGATCAAGCGTGAACCCAAGCTTGACGAGTTCATCCATCACATCGTTCCACTTTTTGCTACCCGGCGGCGCAGCCTGTTTCCACAATCGTCCCGCCTGCCCAAAGCGATGCGATTCATCGTTGTAATTGTAATCCAACGGATAATCCTGAATCGTGCGATCCGCAAACAATGCTTCTGGCAAACCGTACCAATGTTCCATCGAACCCAAACCCATTCGCGCGGCTTGCAAAACATTCGTGCGCACTACGCCCGTTTGTGGCATGTGCGTAGTCGTCCCAAGATTTTGTTTTTTCGCTTCGTCCATCAAAGCGGCAAAAATTTCGGGATCGAACAATTGCGCACTACCAAGAATTTTGAATCCGTCCACGCCTTTTTGTTTTGCCCAGCGTACATATTCGCGTGCGATTTCCGGCGAATTAATTTGGCCTTTGTCCCAGCCCGCGCCCGGCGTGACGTACACGTGAATGCGCGGCGCGACAATTTTATTTTGGGCGCTGCGTTCACGTTCCTTGAGCGTCCAATCTACGCCATTCATCGAACCCGGATCACGAATCGTCGTCACCCCATGCGCCATCCAAAGTTTGTAGACATATTCCGCCGGAGTCCCTTGCGCCAAACCGCCGATGTGTGCGTGACAATCCACAAAACCGGGCAACACATACATCCCGCTCGCATCAATTTCTTTCGTGCCTTTGGGCGGACGAGCATCAGCGCGGATCGCTACTTTCGGATAGCCAACGCTGCGAATTTCGGTGATGCGATTTTTTTCAATCACAATGTCCACAGGCCCTTGCGCAGGCGCTCCCGTCCCATCAATGATCGTAGCGCCACGAATCACCAGCCGCTCAAACGGCCCCTCGCCTTCATCACTTCGACGATCTGGCGCGGGCGTGATGGAGCGCTGAGGCTGTGCAACAACAAGGCAGGCAATACTTGCAATCAAGAGCATGCGCAATAATCTTTGAAGCATAGATTTGATTTTCATAAACGAGTTTCCTTCAGCTCTATCTAAATATGGAGCGCGGCGGTCTTGACGCCGCTTTGGTGTTCGTGACCAAATTATTTTCGCAACAACGGAAACTTCACCTATCGAACGCAAAGCGGCGTCAAGACCGCCGCGCTCCATATTATTTCTTCGCGCCCGCCGCCCAGTTGACCACGACCGTCAGCGGCGCGCGCGGCTCTGCATCCACAATCGCATTGACCAGAAACCGCTGCCCATCCCCGGTCACCGTATACGGCGCGACGGCGGGAGAAATGCTCCCGGAACGGAACTCAAAGAGCGCCACTGCCGCGCCCATCTCGAAACTCTCGCCGCTTCTGACCAGCAGCGCCATCAGCTTGCCGTCATTCGTGTAGTAGTACAATTCCTTCCCATCCCGCCGCCAGTGCGGCCCGATTCCACCACCCGCCGAAATCTGTCGTTTGCCGCCGCCTGCGGGGAAGCGCTGGACGTAGACCTCAAACTTGCCCGATTCATCCGAAGCGTAAGCCAGCCAGCGTCCATCGGGTGAGAGTTGCGCCCCACCTTCGTTAGCTTCCGTCCGGAGAAACGGGAATGGCTTCTGATCCCCACCCAGCGGCAAGACCCAGACATCCTGTTTCGTTTTCGGATCGGTTTGGTCGTAAATGATGAAGTGCCCGTCGCGCGACCAGTCAGTGGGATAGCCATTGACATTGAACAATGGCTCCTCCTGACCGTCTCCGCTGGCAGCCTTACGATACAGGCGATTGCTGCCCTCCCGCGAGGACCTCCAGATAATGCGGCTCCCATCGGGCGACCAGACCGGAAAAATATCGTGGCTTGGATCGAAGGTGAATCGAGTGGCATACGCGCCCGACACATCTGCCAGCCAGAGGTCGTAGAGTCCATTTGGGTCGCGGCGCTCGGCCACGAAACGCTTTTCGTCAGGCGCGAGCGAGGGCCTGGAATAAGCCACCCACTCGCCGAGCGAGCCACTACTCTGTTTGCCCGCGCGATCCAGCCAGAGTAACTGCCTGCTCTGCCTGTTGACGTGGGGATCCAGCACCAGCACTCCATTCTCGGAGACGGAAACATTCAGGCGTTGCAGGTAAACCGAATCGTTTCCAACCCGCTCAGCCACCACAAACGGTTCACCGCTGAGTTGCCGTTTGTCGGCGTCGAAAGGCTGCGCCAGCAAGACCTCTTCTCGCCGGAAGAGCAAAAAACCGGGCGGCGCATAGACGGCAGAAGAGTACTCACCAAGCAGTCGCTGCTTGACCTTACCGTCGAGCGAGCCGAGGTAAATCCCCCGCGTCTCTTTTTGCCCGCTCTGGATTACATAGAAGAAGTGCTGCCCATCCGGCAGGAAGGACGGACTATGATAACTGATCTCCTGGCGTGCTGGGTTGGGTGTCGCCATGGCTGTCACTTCGCCGCCCGTCGCCAAGACTCTGAACAGCCCGGCGCCTGAACGCGAAAAGATGATCACGCCGTTGCGGTTCCACGCGCCGCCTATCGGCGACACCGCATCGCACAAGGTCTGCGGCGACCCGCCGGAGACTTCGATCTTCTTCAGCTTGTTGCCAGTGTAGAAACCAATCCAGTGATTGTCCGGCGACCAGAAAGGGAAGCGTGCGCCTTCGGTGCCGGGCAGCGCTCTGGCTTCGCTGGCATCGAGCGCGCGCACCCAGAGTTGCACCTTGCCACCCGTCGCGGCGGTGAACGCCAGCCATTTTCCATCGGGCGAAATGGCAATATTGTCAAAGCTCGCGTTCTCCGGCGGAGTAATCGCAAACTTCATCACGTGCGCGTCCCTGTTGATCGGTTGGCGGGTGAAATATGCCCACGCGAAGCCGAGCGTCGCCAGAATGAAGACTGCCGCCGTCAGCCAAGCGAGGCGGTTGCGCCACCCTGGGTACGCAGGCGTCCCGCCTGCGTACCCAGGGGCAGACACTCCTTCGAGCGCAAAGCCTAAATCACGCGCCGATTGAAAGCGCATCTCTGGTTTCTTTTCCAAACAATGCCGCACCGTCTTTTCAAGCTGTAGCGAAATTTTTATATTCGTCTCGCTCAATTCCGGCGGGTCATCTTTGAGAATCGCCGTCATCGTTTCTGCCATTGTCTCGCGCTGAAACGCCCGTTCGCCGCGCAACATTTCGTACAGGATCAAGCCAAAGCTGAAAATGTCAGAGCGATGATCTACCACTTCGCCGCGCACCTGTTCGGGCGACATATACGCGACCGTTCCCATTACTGTGCCAGGCATCGTGAGTTGTTTTTGCGTAGCGATTTCTGAACCTGCGGACGTGTTTTGTTGCGGCTTTAATTTCGCCAACCCAAAGTCGAGAATTTTCACGCGTCCGTCTTTCGTGACAAATAAATTCTCTGGTTTCAAATCCCGATGGACGATGCCTTTTTCGTGCGCGGCGGCGAGGCCTGCCGCAATCTGCTGCGCATACTCAATCGCCTTGCGCGGGGCCAGCGCGCCTGCTGCAATTTGTGCGCGGAGTTCTTCGCCTTCCAGCAATTCCATCACGAGATATGGATTGCCGTTATGCGAACCGAAATCATAGACCGTCAAAATATTCGGATGATTCAGCGCCGAAGTCGCGCGTGCCTCTTGCTCGAAGCGCCGTAACCGATCCGCATCCATAGCAAAAATGGCGGGCAGTAATTTGATGGCAATCTCGCGGTCGAGTCGCGGGTCGCGGGCGCGATACACTTCGCCCATCCCGCCTGCGCCGAGTTCCGACAAAATTTGATAGTTGCCAATTTGTGTTTCCATGATTCGGGGTGTTCCTTCAGCCGCAAGTTTTTTGGCTTCCACTTCCAACGCAGGCGTAGCGAGAAAGCTGTTCGCCTCTGCATTCATTGCCAGCAACTTTTCTACTTCGCCGCGCAACGTTTTGTCTGTCGCGCAGGCATCCGCCAGCCAGACCGCTCTTTCTGTGGACGGATGATCCAGCGCGGCATGATACAGGGTTTCAATTTGTTGCCATCGTTCAGGATTCATTTCTTTTCCGCTTTTGGTTCGGCGCTCAGTTCGTTCATTAACCACGCCTTCGCCAGGCTCCAGTCGCGCATCACGGTGTCCTGTGAAACCTGTAAAACTTCGGCAGTTTCTTTCACGCTCAAGCCGCCGAAAAAGCGTAATTCGACCACTTTGCTCTTGCGCGGATCGAACGCAGCCAGTGCCTCCAACGCATCATCCAGCGCGACCAGATCGGGCTGTTTCATATTCGTTAGCGGCAGCGCATCATCCAGCGTTACCTGCAACGCACCTCCGCCGCGCTTCTGGAAATTTCGCGCCCGCGCTGCATCTACCAAAACCCTTCGCATAAGCTGCGCCGAGATAGCAAAAAAATGGGCGCGGTTTTGCCATTGTACGCGGCTGGAATCAATCAGACGCAGATAGGCTTCGTTAACCAGTGCGGTTGTTTGCAACACATTTCCAGCGCGTTCGCCTTTCAAGTAATGATGCGCCAGGCGCTTGAGTTCGCTGTACACCAGCGGCATCAGCTTGTCGAGCGCAGCTTTATCCCCTTGTCCCCAGGCCAACAAGATGCCAGTGACTTCTTCCGATGATGTAGTCTTCATTGCAAATACTTTTCCTTTCATGGCTGAAAGCGAGGCGGATTATAACACTACTAACAACTGCGCCCGAACAGGGAAGAACCAGACCTTAAAAAATTATGTAGCACAACCAGCCATGGTTGTGAAAATGGGAGAGACTAGCCTTTGAAGCAAAGGCTGTCACAACCATGCTGGTTGCGCTACATCTGGTGAAAAAAGTAGCCGCAAAAAATATTTTTCAGGCGTTGCCAGTTTTCGCAAATGTTTCGCGCCTTATGGTGTGAAGGCAGAAAACGGGAAAACAGTTCAGCAGATTAACTGCTTATTGCAACCATTGAACAACGTCCTCAAGTGTATTGCTTCAGGATTTAACATTAGGAGAGATCATGAAAAAACAAACCGTAAACATCGTCGTTAGCTTGAGCATCGTCATTACATTGGCTCTGTCCGTCTTTGCACAAATGGGAAACAAAGTCAGTGCGAAAATTCCATTCACGTTCAATGTCAATGGCATCACGCTGACAGAAGGAAGCTACAATATTCAACGGCTCAGTACGCCGGGTATGATGATTATTCAGAATTGGGAAACTAAAAAAGCAATTGGCTTCCGCTACCAGCAGGATACCACGCGCGATAATGACGGGAAGTCTCAATTAGTGTTTCATCGCTATGGCAACCAATATTTCCTGGCCGAGGTTCAGGATGGTAACGCAACACAAATGCTGGGCAAATCCAAGGCTGAACGCGCCGCAGCGAGAGGGCTGAACGATCACCTGGCCGAAAATATTCAGCCGGAAATCGTCACGGTGTCAGTACAATGAATTTTTCTTTAGTTTCGAGTTTCGGGTTTTGCGTTTCGAGGAAGTGTTGGTATCTGACTCCCTCGAAACGCGAAACTCAAAACTCGAAACTAAATGCGTTCGAAATATCGTTTCCGTTCCCAATCTGTCACCGCCGCATTGAATGCCTTTTGCTCTGTCCTGAAAAAATGTGTGTAATGCTTTACGACATCTTCACCGAAAGTATTTTTCGCAAATTCACTATTTGAAAATTTATCTGTCGCTTCTGCCAATGTATAAGGCACACGCGGCAAATGTTGGGCGGCGTAAATGTCGCCAACAAAACATTCGGGCGGCTCAATTTTATTGGCAATGCCGTCGAGTCCTGAGGCGAGTGATGCCGCAAATGCCAGGTATGGATTGGCGTCTGCGCCAGGGATGCGGCATTCGATGCGCAGTGACTGACCGTGACCGACGACGCGAAAACCTCCGGTGCGATTGTCGTAGCTCCAGGCCAGACGTGTAGGCGCCCACGAACCATCTACATAACGTTTGTACGAATTCACTGTCGGCGCATAAAACGGCATCACGTCCGGCACATGCGCGATCCAGCCGCCGAGGAAATGACGAAACGCTTCAGAGCATTTCACGGGGCCGAATTCGTTGTCACCTGCAAAAGCGTTCTTGCCGTCGCGCCATAAACTCAAATGAATGTGGCAGCTTGAACCCGCGCGATCTGCTGCGAATTTCGCCATAAATGTGACGCTCAAACCCTGTGCTTCGGCGACTTCTTTCAGGCATTGTTTATAGACGACGTGCCGATCCGCCATCTCCAACGCTTCGGCGTAGCGCACATTTAATTCGTGTTGCCCTAAGCCCCATTCGCCCTTGGAATTTTCGACCGGGACGCCGGAATTTTTCAGATGACGACGCACGGCTGCGTTGTACCCTTCGGTGCGCGTGCCTTGCAAAATGTGGTAATCCTCAAGATACCAGCCCGCCGGCTCAAGATTGGCGTAGCCTTGCTGATGCGCGTCACGATAGTTATTATTGAAAATATAATACTCAAGTTCAGAGGCGGCGAAACTCTCGAAGCCCAATATTTTCGAGGTCGTGAGCTGCTTCTGCAAAATCGAACGCGGAGCCACTGAAATTAGATTGTGCGTCTTATCACTTTTGACATTGCACAATACGAGTGCAGTTTTTTCGAGCCAACTCGCAATTCTGAGCGTTGCCATATCTGGCACCAAATGAAAATCGCCGTAGCCGAGTTCCCAGTTCGCAAATTGATAGCCCGGCACCGGCTCCATTTCCATATCGGTCGTCAGCAAATAATCGCAGCCGTGCGTGCCGTGCGCGGCAATCTCATCCACAAAAAATTCGGCGTCAAAGCGCTTGCCGATCAGGCGGCCCATGTGATCGGTCGCGGCCACAATTACCGTTTCAATCGCGTCGTTTTGGGTCAACGTGCGCAGTTCATCCAGCGTCAACATGCCGCGCACCCACTTTTCAGCCGGGGGCGTATTTGGGGTCACATTCGAGGTCATAGGTGCAGGTCTCCTTTGTTCAGCGTCAAGTCTGTTGCTGCA
>JAYSTY010000216.1:0-3312 GCA_043719385.1 Blastocatellia bacterium
CGAACCGGAGTGATGCGCTCACTTGATGGTGGCGCGACGTGGGTATCTGTCCTGAATTATCTGGATGGTTGTTTGGATTTAGCGATTCGCACGGATCAGGCAACAGATTATATTTTCGCTGCCTGCGGTACATTTGGCGGGGCCGAAATCTTTCGTAATATTGATGCAGGCGGCGCAGGCGTGTGGACTTCGGTGCAAAAAGAAACGGGCATGGGGCGCACTTCTTTAGCCATTGCACCATCGAACCAAAACATCGTTTACGCACTTTCGGCAAACACGCTCAGCGGTAGTTTTCGTGATGGTCTGTACGCGGTGTTTCGTTCTGTGAACAGCGGTGATGCCGGGACTTGGACAGCCCAGGTGCGCAACAATAATCCGCTCAAACTCAACACTGTTCTGCTGACGAATCCCCTGATTTCGTTTCGCTCGGAATGTGGTCTGGGCGCGAACGGTTTTTCCAATCAGGGCTGGTATGACAACGTGATCGCCATTGATCCGCTGGATGCTAACCGTGTTTGGGTGGGCGGCATAGATTTATTTCGCTCGGACGATGGCGGTTTGAATTGGGGCATCGCTTCGTACTGGTGGCCGGAAAAAAATGTGCCGCAATATGCCCACGCCGATCAACACGCAATCGTATTTCATCCGAATTACAACGGCACAACCAACAAACAAATGTTCGTAGGCAATGACGGCGGCATTTTTCGCACCGATGATGCGCGTGCCTTCGTCATCGCGGGCGTCACCTCGCCCTGTAACCCCGCCGCGAGCGGAGTGCGCTGGACATCGCTTAATAACAATTACGGTGTGACGCAGTTCTATCACGGCGCAGTTTTTCCCGATGGCAAAAGCTATTTCGGCGGCACGCAGGATAACGGAACTTTGCTGGGGAGCGATATAAGCGGACAAAATGGCTGGCGTGAAATTTACGGCGGTGACGGCGGATATGGAGCGATTGATCCGACGAACCCAAATGTTTTGTATGCCTCCACCCAGCGCGGGGCATTTCGGAAATCAACCGATGGCGGGATGACATTTGGAAATGCGCGTTTAGGCATAAGTGATACAACATTATTTATTGCGCCCCTGGCGATGGACCCGAGTGATCCGCAACGATTATGGACAGGCGGCGCTAAGCTGTGGCGGAGTGATAATGGCGGCGCAAATTGGTACGATAGTTCCCTCGCCAGTTCGCCAACAATTAGTGCGATCACCGTTGCTCCGCAGGATTCAAACTATTTATTGGTGGGAACGATTAGCGGACTCATTCGCAACGTGACCGTCGTAAATGAATTTGCTTCAACTTTTGACGTGCAGCCACGCGGTGGATTTGTTTCTTCCATAGCGTTTGATCCGACAAACCGCCAAACAGTTTATGCAACTTACTCAACTTTTGGAGGAAATCATATTTGGAAAAGTAGTTTAGGCGGCGCAACCTGGCAGCCGCTGGATGGAACAGGTATAAATCGTTTACCGGATGTTCCGGCACATTGCATAGTGGTTGATCCAACGAATCCCTCTCGTATTTTTGTCGGTACGGATGTTGGATTATTTGTCACTTCTGATGGTGGCAATAATTGGGCAGTAGAAAATTCTGGATTCGCCAACACGCCAATTGAATGGTTGGTTGTTAACACAGTCAACAACTCAACAAGTTTATATGCATTTACGCACGGGCGCGGAGTCGCTAAAATTAATCTCACTGGAAACGCTTGTAATTTTTCGATCTCTCCCTCGAAACAAATTTTTGGCGCTGCAGGCGGAACTGGCACTATTTCTGTCGTTGGCTTTAGCACCTGCAATTGGTCAGCGACCAGCAATGCGGATTGGATTTCATTGCCTTCAAGTAATACAGGAACAGGTAATGGAACGGTGAGTTTTTCCGTCGCGCCGACCCCCTTTCTAGCCAAGCGAATTGGCACAATCACGATTGCTAATAAGAGTGTTACCATCGAAGAGACCAAACTCATTGACCTTGTACCGCCGACGATACAAATTACATTGCCAACTACTTTCGGCTTTTATACTACGAACAACGGCAGTCTCAGCCTTAGCGGAGTCGCCTCTGATAACATTGGTATAGATTCAATCAAGTGGAATAGTGATCGGGGAGGAAGTGGCAACGCCACAGGAACAGGCAATTGGAAGATTGATTCTATCCAATTACAGGCTGGGAAAAATGTTATTACATTAATTGTCACCGATTCAATTGGTAATACGACCAACACAATATTTACTGTACAATTTATTCCCAGTAACAGTATTACTACAATTGCCGGAAATGGAACCGCCGGAGATGCAGGTGATGGCGGACAGGCAACACTGGTGCAACTTAATAATCCTGTTGCGACAGCGTTGGATAGTGCCGGAAATTTGTATATTGCAGAAAGAAATAGTAACCGGATTCGCAAAGTATCCCTCAATGCGATAACCGCAACTTTTGCTCAATCTTTTCATCCGAGTGGCCTTGCTATTGATAAGTCTGGCAATGTTTATGCGGCTGAAGATGGAAACAACCAGGTCATTAAAATTACACCGGATGGGGTTTCGACCATTTTCGCGACTGGTCTTCGTGTACCAAACGATGTCGCAGTGGATAGCTTAAATAACATTTTTATTGCTGATTCGTTCAATCGCCGGGTTGTGAAAGTCACAGCCGCTGGCACTCTAACCGTTGTTGCGGGGAATGGTTCTTTTGGTGATAGCGGAGATGGTGGTGCTGCGATTGCCGCTCAGCTTAGTTACCCTAATGGCGTTGCCTTAGATCAGGCAGGGAACTTATATATTGCGGATTTGCTGGCAGGGCGGATTAGAAAGGTTGACATTAATAGCGGAATTATTAGCACTGTAGCGGGAAATGGGACAGCAGGGTTTAGCGGAGATGGAGGTTTAGCAATAAATGCACAGTTTAATGCTCCCTTCAAAGTAGCAGTAGATCAAAACGGTAATTTATTTATTGCCGATAGTCAGAATCATAGAATACGAAAAGTCGGTGCTGACGGTAAAATCAGTACTTATGCAGGAAATGGCGTGTTTGGGTACGGTGGAGATGGTGGAGCCGCAACTTCGTCCTTATTAAATTATCCAATCGGTGTAACGACTGATTCAAAGGGCAATCTCTATATCGCAGATTCGCGTAATCATCGAATTCGCAAAGTTACTGAAGGTGTTGCGCCAGATACCCTCTCGCCAACACTGACGATTAATGCTCCGACTAATACATCATCTTACACAACAACATCTGCTTTGCTTAACCTTGCAGGATCAGCTTCAGATAACATTGGCATAGCTCAAATCAGATGGAAAAATGAT
>JAYSTY010000217.1:0-45061 GCA_043719385.1 Blastocatellia bacterium
ATTCCAGGCTTCATTTTCGGCGACCTCGCGGTGCTGTGCGGCAGCTTCATAATCACCTCTGGCGACGGCTGCATCGGCTTGTGTCTGCGCTTCTGTGGCAGTATTTGTATGAGCATCATTCGTTGTCTCGGTTGCAGCCTCAGCGCTGGTTGCAGTGCTTGCCGTAACTGTCACGGGTTCAGCCTCAGTTGTGACGGGCGAATAAGTTGCGTAAGTATCCGGGCTGGCTGCTGTCGTAGATTCAAACACGCTGCTGTCAGGTATTTCAGTAAAGCTTGTCTCAACTGCCTCCGGGGCTGGATCAAAAATCGCCTCGATAATTTCGCTGATAGTTTCAGGAGCGGCAGTCTGTTCGACCGGAATGACCTCGAAAGTTGTCGCGCCAGTAGTTTCGTTTTCCGTTACGATGATGACTTCGGTTGCCATAGTTTACCTTCCTTTTTGATTGACGAATGCCATTGGTTTAGTCGTCGCTGGTGGGCAGATTTTGCTGGTCTGCATTGGGCGACTCGGATGATTTGCTTTTGAGCTTCAACACGCTGACTTTGCCGCATTCCGCGTTGGGACAGCGCACGCTCAGGCTTTCTTTGCCAACCAGAATATTGCGTGGAATGCGCATCCCGGTTTTGCATTGCGGACACGGAATGCGCAGCGTGTCGTTTGCCTCCGCTGGTTTCGCGGCAGGCGTTGGATTTGCTGCTGGAAGCGGCGCCTGCGGCAGCAAATTGTGAATGATCGAATGCCAGTGATTCAGTTCGCGGCTCTGCGCAAATTGCGACAATAATTTCAGCCGCCGCGTGATGTAGGGCGTCGAGGACGAAGTCATTTCCGACAGCTTGGTTATTTCATTAATGCTGTCATCTTCCTGCTGTTCAAGCCAGGCTTCAGTGTTGATATAACGCGAAAGGATTGGCGATTTCAGTGACCACGTCAGCAACACGCGACGCGCAATTTCTTGATTGCCAACAGCCAGCAGCCCCGCCTGATCTGCCGTGATTTCCGCTTGTCGCGCCCAGGCCAGCAGCGGCATTTCGAGTGCGCCTTCGATTAATTTGCCAGGATCAAGCATTGAAAGCACGCCGCCTGCCATCATTCCCTGTTTCGGTCGTTGCTCGCCGATCAAAAAACGAATCACGGTTTTCCAGAGCGCGTGCCCCGTGCGGCAATGCCCCATTTCACGTGCCAGCAGGAACAATAAATCATCCCCTTGAAAACTGGTTACAAGCGCCGAGCCAAGCACGATGAACGCGTTTTGATCGCTGCCGAACGTCAGCGCATCCCACGACCGTTCGCCGGAAACATATACATCCGGCATAGATGGCAGGCTCAAAATGCGTGCGGCTTTGACCGCGAGAGCATAGACATCGGGTATCTGTTTTTCGCTCAGGCGGACGCCATTGAAAGTCGTCTCCACCCATTTGCGTCCGGCTTTGTCGGAGATGGAACGCGCCATGCTGGTGAGCGTCGTCATCGAACGCAGCTTTGCCATTGCCTGTCCATCCTGTGCCCATTGAAATGCCGAAGGATCAATGCTGTAACCCGGCGCTAACGGACGCAACCAGTGGCAACCGGAACAGATATTTATTTGCGCCTCAAGCGTTCGACCATTACCGCCGCAGACCTGACAAAATGTTGGTTGCGTGAATTGCTGCACGGGCATAATCGGCGGCATCGGCTGCGGCGCTTGCGTTTGGTTTGCCCACGCTACGAGTTGCCCGCCACAGCGAATGCAAAAGCTGCCGCCGTCCGCAGCCGCGCCGTGTCCATTCGGACAAACCAATGGCTGAGGAATTTGCTGATTGACTTGCTGACCATTTGAATATTGCACGTTCATTTTGATTCTCCTTTTTGCTCTCATCAAACTAACGCGCAAGCCAAAGCCAAAGCGGCTCAGCACAGGACAAAAAAATAGTCAGGAATAAGTTGTTTTCTGAACAGAGAAACCCCGGTTGCAGCCTGGAACCGTAACCGGGGTTATGAAACTTGAAAGGGGCTTGTTACTTTCTCCGGCCACCAGCCTGAAGCGTCGCTTTGACTGTTAAATTGCTGCCCGGTGCAATGTTCAGATCGCGTTTCCAGGGAGCAAAGCCTGCCACGCGCACTGTGATCGTATGCAAGCCTGGCGACAATCGAATCAGTCCCGGTGTATTGCCATAAAACGCACCGTCAATTTCTACCTCTGCGCCGCCAGGATCGGAAATTACATTTACTGCTCCCATCGTGGCAGCCGCTGCTGTCGCGGCGTTACGTGATGATGTGGTCGGCATAGAGACCTGTATCATGGTTGCGTTTCCACCATTTGGCACCATCGCCGGAGCCGCCGCCGGAGCGCTTTGTCCATTGGGGTCAAACGGGCGCACTAACCGATCTCCATCTACAAATGCTTCCATGTGAAAGCCGCGCGCAATTTCACTATTCTTGCCTTTCATCATTCCGACAAAAGGTGCTGCTGGCCAGAAAAGTAAGAGCGATGCACCAAACGCGATGCTCGTTCCCATGCCACGCCCTTTGCCTTCGTTGGTCGTGCCCGCCCGCAACGGAATTTTGCTGCCGTCTACAGCTTTGACATAATCCAAACGGATTTTCAGCTTGCCGCCGCGCCCGAAAGATTTTTTCCCTTCAGCTTCTTCGATGACACCCCAGGCTGGCGCTCCCTCTTTGATGACGACCTGGTCATTGATCTGGACATCGTCGAGGACTTCAAAGCTGATCGTTTGCCCGGCCTGAATAGTTCCCGAATTGATCGTTTGCATCAGGCGCAAACGTACTTGTGTGCCTTCTTCCAGTTTTACTTTGTCGGCGGCTTGTGCGTATCCACTGACGTTGATTTGGATGAGTAATAATCCGGCTAACAAAACGTGGATCGAGTTATTCAAGATAGTGTTTTTCATAGTTTTCTCCTTAACCTGCAAAATTATTTTTATTGTGAATTGCTTGTTTTCTAATCTCACTTAACTAACGCGAAGTAGTTTGGGAAAGCGGCTCAGTGCCAGTAAATTTTTTACGACCAGAACATGACCAACTTGTAAGCCCAGCCGAGCAGATACAATCCCAGCAGCACAGAGACACTTTTTCTGACCGACGAGGAAAGCACGATGCTTTTTACTGGTACACGCACCTGTAACAAATACAGCGAAGTTGGAATTAAAAGTACGACCAGGAAAAACAGCAGCAAGCCACAAGGTTGCGCAATGGCTGCTTCGATAAAATGAAACTTTGCGGCGTGAGCAAAGCACGTTGTCATACCGCAACTCGGACACGGAATGCCCGTGAGCTTGAAAAATGTGCAGGGTGGCAAGCCCAATTGCTCATGCGTCCCGAAGCCTTGCACGGTAGGCTGTAAACCACGTGCAATGAACAAAGTGGTTGCGGCTAATGCTGATGTCACAAGATACACCGCCTGATCTCGCCACGAAAAATTCCGAATTATTAAGTGAGTGCTGGTCATCGCATTTCTCCAGGTTGTAGCGCAAACTTTCCAGTTTGCGTGCCTTGCCGGGAACCGTTGCCGGAATGGTTTGCGCTCCCTGCCATTCGTCCCTTCATCACCACGCAAACTGGAAAGTTTGCGCTACCTTTTAATACATGCTCAGACCGCCCAATAAGCCGAAACCGAGGCAACCGAATACTGTCAGCACGAGCGCAGCAAGATTGATCCAAAGTGCAGTTTTTGCCATTCCGCCGTTGGCCTGTGGCACACGTCTTTCTTTAACAGCCTGCATTTCCATCCAGGCCAGAATTGCATCTGGAATCGCGGTGAAGCCGCACACGAAGATGCTGACGATCCCCAGCACGAGCGCGATCATGGCGCGATTGCCATTAGTTTGAGAGGCGGGTTGCGGCTCCGGGCATGGCACTCCGCAGGGCGCACTGCAACTGCTGCAAAATTGTGCACTACTGATATTGGCGCTTCCACATTTCATACAATTCGTCATGGTATTATTCATAAAATTAATCCTCCTGAAGTTGTTTTGTCTTTCACCCAACTAACGCGCAAAGCCAGGGTGCTGCGGCTCACAGAAATTGAAAATTGACCAAAAATCATTGCCCTGTTATGCTGCCGTCTGACCAACCGAACAGCTCAGAACAACTTTTCATCTTCCCCCGATGAAGCTCTTTACGAGGGACAACTATGAATACTCCTGCTCACGACGTGACTCATTTATTGTTGGACTGGAACAAAGGACAGCCGGATGCACTCGCACAGTTGATGCCTCTGGTTTACAGTGAATTGCGAAACATTGCCGGACGTTATCTGCGCAAAGAACGACAGGATCACACCCTGCAAACAACGGCGCTCGTCCATGAAGCGTACATTCGCCTGATTGATCAGAAGCAGGCGAACTGGCAAAACCGCGCCCAGTTTTTTGGCATCGCGGCACAGATGATGCGGCGCATTCTGGTAGATCACGCCCGCGGACACCATGCCGACAAACGTGGCAGCGGCGCAGCGAAGCTTTCGCTGGATGAAGCAATTGAAATCGCCGAACAGCGCGAGGTGGATTTGATTGCGCTGGATGATGCGCTCCACACGCTGGCAGCAATTGATCCGCAACAATGCCGCATCGTGGAGTTGCGATATTTTGGTGGATTAACGGTTGAAGAAACGGCTGAAGTCGTCGGCGTTTCACCCGCTACCATCAAACGCGAATGGAGTATGGCAAAGGCGTGGTTACATCGTGAACTGACAAAACAATGACGCCCGAACGTTATCAACAAGTCAAAGCAATTTTTTACTCGGCGCTTGATGTGGCTCCGCAGGCGCGAGCGGCATTTCTGGCTGAAACCTGTGCCAACGATCAGGAATTAGCGCAGGAAGTAAAATCATTGCTTGCCTCACACGAAGGTGCAGAAGATTTTATTGAAGTCCCGGCTGTTCGCTCAATCACCCAATCTGATACGGAAGACGAAACCGATTCCTTAACCGGACAAAGCATTGGCCCTTACCAGGTAGTCCGCGAAATCGGACACGGCGGGATGGGCGCTGTTTATTTGGCAGTGCGCAATGACGAACAATATCAGAAGCGCGTTGCCATCAAGCTCATCAGACGTGGGATGGAGACGGATTTTATCCGCCGTCGCTTTCGGCACGAACGGCAAATTCTTGCCAGCCTTGATCATCCAAATATTGCACGCCTGGTTGATGGCGGAACGACGCAAGATGGGTTGCCCTGGCTGGCGATGGAGTATATTGAAGGGCAGGAAATTAACGATTACTGCGATCAGCATCAGCTCTCAACCATTGATCGGCTCAAGCTCTTCAGCCAGGTTTGCAGCGCTGTTCAATTTGCCCATCAAAACTTAGTCATCCACCGCGACATCAAACCCGGCAATATTTTGATTACGGCGGATGGTTCTCCCAGGCTGCTGGATTTTGGCATCGCCAAATTGGTCAATCCTGATGCAGGTGACCAGACAGCAGATCAAACAATGACGGGAATGCGGCTGATGACGCCCGGTTATGCGAGTCCTGAACAAGTGCGCGGCGAAACAATTACCACCGCCAGCGATGTTTATTCATTGGGAGTCGTGCTGTATGAATTGCTGACCGGACATCGCCCGTATCATGTTTCCGGTCGTTCGCAACAAGAAATCCTGCGGATCATTTGCGAAGAGGAACCTTCCAAACCAAGCACTGCGGTGAGCAAAACCGAGACGATTCCGAATAGTGATGGCCTGACAACTTCTATCCTTACTCCCGAATTTGTCAGCCGTACTCATGATGATCAGCCGGAAAAATTGCGGCGAAGATTGTCCGGCGACTTAGACAATATTGTGCTGATGGCGATGCGCAAAGAACCGCAACGCAGGTACGCTTCGGTAAGCCAACTGGCAGAAGACATTCATCGTCATCTGATCGGTTTGCCAGTGCTGGCGCGGAAAGATACGTTCGGCTATCGCGCCGGAAAATTTGTCAAACGTCATAAAGTTGGCGTCGCAGCCTCAGCCGTGATCGCATTAGTTTTGCTCGGCGGAATCACCACTACGATCTGGCAGGCGAGAGTCGCCGGCATCCAGCGCGCCCGTGCTGAACAGCGATTTAATGATGTGCGTAAGCTCGCAAATTCTTTCTTATTTGAATTGCATGATGCGATTGAAAAATTGCCCGGCTCAACCCCGGCGCGAGCCTTGCTGGTGAAGCGTGCGCTTGAATATCTCGACAGTCTGGCACAGGAATCATCGAACGACCCAACGCTGCAAAGTGAATTAGCAACGGCGTATGTGAAGGTAGGCAATATTCAGGGCAATCCGTACTCCGCGAATTTGGGTGACATCAAGGGAGCGCTTGAAAGCTATCAAAAATCATTACAGATTCGTCAGGCGCTGTTAACATCCAATCCCAATCAGTCGCAGGCAAAGCGTGATTTGGCCGCCAGCCATTGCAGAGTCGGCGAGGTCTTGGAGCAGATGAACGATGCGCCTGGCCAACTTCAAAATTATCGCAGGGCGCTAGAAATTATTGAGTCTTTGCCGCCACAGGAATTACTTGATCCCCAGGTTCGTCGAGAACAGGCGAGCATTTACGAAGGTATCGGAGATTCGCTGAAATTCGCGGGAGATAACATTGGCAGTCTGGAAAATCATCGGCGGTCACTTCAGATCGTCGAAGCTGTGGTCGCGCAGGAACCAGACAACCTTATTTTCCGCCGCCATCTTGCCATCCAGCTTAACAAGGTGGGCCTTCGTTTATCCGCCACCGGAGCCAAAGCCGAAGGCTTGGAACTATCACGCAAATCGCTGACCCTCTTTGAAGCGTTGTCTACAGCGCAACCAAATAACGCTCAGGCCAAACGTGAACTTGCAGTTGCTTACAATGGAATTGGAGACCAGTTTTATGAGGCTGGCGAGGTGAAGGGCGAACTGGCAAATTACAGCAGGGCATTGAAACTGCGCGAAGAAATGGCGGCGGCTGATCCTGTCAATCAGCAACTCCGCCGTGACCTTGCAACCAGTCAGGGCAACGTAGGATACGCTTTGGCGCAGACGGGCGACGAAGCCGGAACGATTGAGAATTACAGTAAATCGGTGGCGACTTTTGAGGCGATGTCAGCAGCCAATCCTAATGACGCTCTGATCATGCGTGACCTGGCCGCCTGTTACGATTTTTATGGTGAGTCGTGGAAGAATCTTGCAACTCAGCCATCAATCACTCGTGGGAAGCAAATTACTCGTTGGAAACAGGCACGTAGCTGGTTGGAGCGCAGCTTGAAACTAGCGGTTGAAATGAAGGAGCAGGGAATTTTACCGGGCCAGGAAGTGTCGCTGATAAACGACCTGAAGCAACATCTGGAGGACTGTGACAAGGGCTTGTTGAAGCTACAGGCAACAAAGTAATAGCTCTTAGCCCGCTCCTGTCCGAGGAAGATTTTCTGTATCCAGCCAGATTGTCACCGGCCCAGTGTTATGAATTTCCACCAGCATGTCGGCGCCAAATTCTCCGGTTTCAACGTGGAAACCCAGAGCGCATAATTTTTTTACAAACAGATCGCACATTGGGGCGGCGATTTCAGGTCTGGCTGCGTCGGTAAAACCGGGTCTGCGTCCTTTGCGACAATCGGCGTAAAGCGTGAATTGCGAAACCACTAAGATTTCAGCTTTGACTTCCAATGCCGACAAATTGAATTTGCCCTCGGCATCAGAAAAAATTCGGAGGTGGGCGATTTTGTTGACCAGAGAATCGGCATCCGCTTCAGTATCTTTTGCTCCAACTCCCAACAGAATCACCAG
Organism: Blastocatellia bacterium; assembly: GCA_043719385.1. Lineage (GTDB taxonomy): Bacteria > Acidobacteriota > Blastocatellia > RBC074 > RBC074 > JAFDVL01. The sequence continues at coordinate 7,729 of JAYSTY010000217.1, forward strand.
CCCCTGACGAATTTTCCCACGGATCTGATTACCAATTGTGACCTGGCCTTTGGTTACTCGTTGCAATAAAGCCCGCATAAAAATTGTTGGTACAGGAGGAAAGTCACGCTCTTTCCCCCTGTGCTGATTATAGGTATTACCCTTCAGATTCCTCTTCGGCAGGTTCTTCTTCCGCAGGCGCTTCATCTGTTTCTGCGCTCGCTTCGGCATCGGATGATTCTTCACTTGCTTCAATGTCATCAGATGATTCGGCGGTTACTTCTTCAGCATTGTCTGCGGAAGTTTCTTCGACCTGTTCATCTGCCGCGTTAGCGGCAGCAGTATCGGCTACTTCCTCCGCGCTATCTTCTGCTTCTGCAAAGTCTGATGAAGCTTCATCACCCTCATTTTCCTGGACGTGCGAAGCGAGTTTTTCGATGTCTTCTGCGCTGGCGTCATCGGGGTTAATGCCAAGCTTTTCGAGCAATGAATTTACGTCCACGCCGGATGCGCCTAATTTGCCCATCACCTGACCGAGGGCAGCTTGTTTGTCGCCTAATAACGAACCTGCCATGCCGAGCAGTCCGCCGAGGCCGCCTTCTTTATTTTCGCCCTCTTCGTTTTCTTTATTACCTGTGACCTGATTTACCAGGCCACCAACCATGTCTTGCCATCCCATATTGAATCCTTTCGTTTTGTTAGTTACGGTCAATGAAAATACTTGACCGCGTGAGCCATTTTTGTCATTGAGTAATGGTGCAGGAAGCACCGCCGACAGCTTAGAACCGATCAAGGTAAAACTCAATCGAACGAAACTTGCAAGGCGTTTTTCCGGCAATAAAATTACCTGACAGTAGCGACCTGGGCCGTGCGTTACCAACTCGCTACCGCTCGCCGTACTGTCCCAACGGTGGCGGCTTTTACAAATCCTGTCACCTGACAAAAAACGTATCTTGACTTTGATTTGGGGGTTTGTCAGTATGCGCACTGCCGTCAGCAGTGGCCTCGCTCGCCGGTTAAGTTTTCTGGAGGACTGTCACTGTGCGCAATCAAATCAGCCGTTTTTTTTCCATCAAAAATCTATTTTCAATCGCTTCACTTTCACTGGTCGCAGCTTTTTCTTCATCAATCAGCTTTGCTCAGTCAACGCAATTGCCGGACAATCTTCCGCGCCGGGAATTTGCGAAAGAACCTAAACCGCCGGCGGTGGCAAGACCGCTGGTGACAACTGGCGATGATCTTTATTGCGCCGGCTATATTCACTCCGGTGCAGTCAGTACTGATTTCAAAATCATCGGCGCGGAAGAGGAAAATACTGTCGCGCATTTGGGACAGGGCGATGTCATTTATATTAATCAAGGTAGCTCACAAAATATCAAAGCCGAGATGCTGTTTGCGATTATCCGACCGATGGGAGATTTCAAAGACCCTTACAAGAAAGGGAGCAATAGCAGTCTGGGTACTTATGTCCGTGAACTTGGTGTTGTGCGGGTGATGGCAGTGCAGCAAAATACGGCGACCGCACGCATAGTTTTTTCCTGTTACGATCTGCAATTTGGTGATGTGCTGGTTCCCTTTGCAGAGCGTCGGGGCGCGGCCACAGAGATGCCCCAGCCACTTCCGCGCTATCAGCGTACCTCCGGGCAGAAGCCGGGACGAATTGTCCTGCAACGCGAGCAGAAAGAACTTATTTCTCCCCGCGATGTTGTGTACATTGATCTGGGCACTGAAAGCGGCATCAAAGAAGGCGACAAATTCACGATCTTCCGCTATAAATCAGATGATGCCAACCTCTTCAATTTTAGAGATGACGATATAATTCCAAAAAGAAGCGGCGGTTATGAAAGTGATAAGTTCAAAGGCGGCACATACTCCAACGATCATCCCAATATGGCGCGGCAGAAAGTGAAAGATACGCGCCCGGAAATTCCCCAAAAAGTGCTGGGCGAATTAGTCGTCATTGCGGTCAGGGGAAAATCAGCCACCGCAGTTGTGACGCGCACGACGCAGGAAGTTCACACCGGCGATCACATCGAAGCATTGCAATAATAACTTTCCAGCAAATAAAAAAGGACGGGGCAATTTCGCTCCGTCCTTTTTATTTGGCTAAGCTCATTTACTTAATCAGCTTTTCCCCTTTACTTCAATTCACAGTTTTTCACGCGCATTCAAATAAAATTGCCGGAAATAACCGTACATTGACCAGCAGGCGGAAACCACTACGACCCATAACATCGCGCGTCCCATGCCATAAAAAATCATGCGCAAATCCTGCGAAGTTACTGCTCCCGCGCCGAAAATATGTGCCAGCGCGACGCCCATTTCCGGCACCGACCAAAAAGCGATAATCGGAAAAGCTTTGGTTTCAACTGGTGGTGCGCCAGAAACCGAAGACATCAATAATAACAGGATGGCTAAGACCTGTGACACCATCTTGAACTTGCCCGCTCTCGAAGCCGCAATCGCCCATCCTTCCGTCGCCGCGATGGAGCGCAACCCGGATACCGCAAATTCGCGTCCGACAATAATGACTACGGCCCAGGCTGGCGCAAGGCGATTTTCGACCAGGGAAATCAAGGCAGAAGAGATCAACAGTTTATCCGCAATTGGATCAAGCAAAATCCCCAGCCGCGAAACCTGTTGCCGCTTACGTGCAATGTAGCCGTCAAAATAATCCGTTGCCGCCGCCACCACAAATAATCCGACAGCCATAATGTGCTGTGGCAATCCAATCCAGTTTTCCGAAAATTTCGTCAGTAACACCACCACCAATAATGGTGCGATGAAAATTCGGAGAAGGGTTAGGGAGTTGGGTAAGTTCATTTTGGGTGGTCGGTGGTCGGTGCGTCGGTGGTCGGTGGTCGGTAGAGAGACACAACAGTTCTTTTCTACCGACTACCGACTACAGGCTACCGACTACCCTCTATACACATTTGTAATCGGCATTCTTCGATCACGCCCAAATGCTCGTGTTGTCACTTTAATGCCTGGCGCAGCCTGACGGCGTTTGTATTCGTTGATGTCCACGGTTCTGACAACCCAGCGCACAGTTTCTTCATTGAAGCCTTCCGCAATAATCGCCTCAATGCTCATATCCTGCTCGACGTACATTTCTAAAATTGCGTCGAGGATTTCATACGGCGGCAACGAATCCTGATCTTTTTGATCGTCGCGTAATTCCGCCGACGGCGGACGCGTGATGATGTATTCAGGAATCACAGGCGAAGCACCGCGCTGATTCACATAATAACAAAGCTCATAAACCAACATTTTCGGTACGTCTTTGATGACCGTTAAGCCGCCGCACATATCGCCATACAAGGTTGAATACCCCACGCTGGTTTCGCTCTTGTTGCCGGTTGACAGGACGAGTGCGCCGAATTTATTCGAGATCGCCATCAGAATATTTCCACGAATACGCGCCTGTAGATTTTCCTCAGCAATACCCATCGGCGTGCCTGCAAAGACAGGCTGTAACATTGCAAGGTATTGATTGAACGTATCTTCAATGACAATTTCTTCGTATTGCACACCAAGATTTTCAGCCAGCAATTTTGCATCACGTCCGCTTTCAGAGGATGAGTAACGCGTTGGCATAAACACGCAGCGCACCTTGTCAGCGCCGAGCGCATCCGCCGCAATACAGGCGACAATCGCCGAATCTACGCCGCCGGAAAGACCAATAACCACGCGCTCAAAACCATTTTTGCGGACGTAATCGCGTGTGCCGAGGATTAAGGCTTTGTACACTTCTTCTGCTCTGGAAAGTCGCGGCGCAATAGCGGGTTCGATTTTTTCGTGTGACTTGGTGTCATATTTTTCGGCAAGGACAATTTTTTCTGAACGCATTCCCTCGCTGACGACAGCCATACGTTCCTGACGACGACGCGGATCGTGTAGGCGTTCGCGAAAAACTTTTTCCGTATTAATATCTGCAAAAATTAATTCTTCCTCGAAGACTTTGCCGCGTGCAATCAAACGTCCACGTTCATCAAAAACCAGACTGTCTCCATCAAAAACCAATTCGTCCTGTCCACCAACTAAATTCACATACGCCAATGCTACTGCGTTGTCTTCTGCCCGCGTCGCCAGCATTCGTTCGCGGTCTCCGCCCTTCGCGGAATGATATGGCGAAGCAGAAACATTGACGATAATGTGCGCTCCAGCTAACGCCTGAACCTGTGTCGGGCCGCCAGGATACCAAATATCTTCGCAAATATTTACCCCGATCAACACATCGCCAAGCTGAAAAATCGGAGCCGTTTCTCCGGCTTTGAAATAACGATAATCATCAAAGACACCGTAATTCGGCAGGTAAGTTTTGTGATACACGCCCTTCAGTTCGCCGTTGTAAATCACGGCAGCAGCGTTGTGAATGTCCGTAGTTTTGTCAACGAAACCGACAATCGTGGTAATGTCTTTTGAGGCTTTGATGATTTCGTCCAATGCTTTCAGATTGGCAGCAATGAATTGCGGCTTGAGCAATAAATCTTCCGGCGGATAACCAGTGATGGCGAGTTCAGGCAACGCTACGATGTCCGCGCCCTGCGTGCGTGCTTGTTCAATGTAGCGGATAATTTTTGCTGTGTTGCCAGCCAAATCTCCCATCTTCGGATTGATTTGCGCGAGTGCGATGCGAATGGTAGTCATAACTTTATTATCAAGGTAAAAATAGCCGGGTGAAAAATCAGATTACCTAAGTCAGTGCTTTTCAGCAAATACGTTATTCGGCAGGCAGGCGATCATTTAAGCAAAACAGCGGTGGAATTTAGCCAGCTTTACGGGTATATTTGCCGTTTCGTCACAGACGAGTAGTCATCTAATGAGTCAAACACAAATCCAGATTGAGAAAATCCTGAGCCGCGATCCGCGTGCTGTGGCTCGTGCTATCTCTACGATTGAAAACGAAACTCCGGCAGCGACCGAATTATTGAAAGAATTGTTCGTTCATACTGGTCAGGGTTTAGTGGTCGGAATTACTGGTGCTCCCGGCGCGGGGAAATCATCGCTCGTTGACAAACTGGCATTGCATTATCGCTCGTTGGAAAAAACAATTGGGATTGTGGCGGTTGATCCTTCCAGTCCATTTTCCGGTGGCGCACTGCTTGGTGATCGGATCAGGATGCAGGCCTTGTCTACCGATCCAAATGTTTTTATTCGCTCGATGGCGACGCGGGGAAATCTGGGCGGATTAGCAAGGGCGACAGTTGATGCGGTTGCGGTTTTGGATGCTGCCGGATACGATAGAACTTTGGTCGAAACTGTCGGCGTAGGACAGGACGAAATTGAAATTGTCAAAACGGCGGATGTTTGTGTCGTCGTTCTGGTGCCGGGAATGGGCGACAGCATTCAGGCGATCAAGGCCGGGATCATGGAAATCGGTGACATCTTTGTCATCAACAAAGCTGAGCGCGATGGTGTGGAGCAAACCGAACGCGAGTTGATCGGCCTGTTGGAAATGACGATGCGTCCTGATGGCTGGCAACCGATCATTGTCCGCACGGTCGCCACTGAAAATCGCGGTATCGGTGAGCTTGTCGAAGCGATTGAAAATTATGGGAATTTTGTCCGCACCCGCGAATCTTCACAGACTCGCCGTGTGGCAGTCACGGAAAACCGCATCATTGAAATCCTGCGTGATCGTTTGCTCAAACGCGCTTTGCAATCCGTCAGCGCCGAACAACTTACATCATACGCCGTGGAAGTTTCCGAGCGTCGAAACGATCCTTACAGTATCGTAGAAAAAATTATTGCAGCTTCATCCCCAACGCGAATGAGTCAACCAGCAGCAGAACCAGCGCCCAAAATTAGTCACCTCGGAATTGCCGTTGCCTCAATTGATGAAGCGCTCAAATTCTGGCGTGAGGCAATGGGTTTGGAACTTCATGAGATTGAACTCGTTGAAGATCAGGGCGTGCGCGTGGCGCTGTTACCGCTGGGTGAAAGTCGGATTGAATTGCTTGAGCCAACAGGCGCAGAAACACCTGTTGGAAAATTTATGGCGAAACGCGGAGCAGGAATTCATCACCTTTGTGTCGAAGTCCCTGACATCAACGCTAAACTTGCACATTTGAAAGAGCAGGGCATCCGGTTGATTGATGAAAATCCCCGCCGCGGCGCAGGCGACACGCTTGTGGCGTTTATTCATCCGGTCAGCACCGGAGGCGTGTTAATTGAATTAGTACAAAGTTGCTAAGCAGAATTTTAAAACCTCAGCTTACGGGCTGTTAGTCCGGGCTACAAAATTTTTTGAAAAAGGGAGTCTTTATTTTGAATACTAAACTAAGAACCGCATTTATTTTTCTTCTCGTCATCGTCGCGCTGGGTTCATTTACCGCGTGCAAATATTTCAATTTCGGTGGCGATTCTTTTAAGGAAATCACCGCGCAGGAACTGACCGCGCTTGTGGAGACTTTCCCGGAGCAGGCCAAACGCCAGCTTGCACAAAATGACAAGCAGCGTCAGGACCTGCTGAAAAAGGTGAAAGAAGTTTTTTCCATTGCGCAGGCGGCGCAGGCTGAAGGGTCGGAAAAAACCGATAAATATAAACAGCAGCTTGATTTCATGACCGAGCGATTTTTGGCTGAAGCCGATGCCAAACAAGCGAGCGGCGATGGCAGCAAACCTCCGGTAGAAACCCCTGAAGCGGAACTCACGGCTTATGCGACAGCACATACCAAAGAATACGAGACATTCGTCAAAATGATGACCGAAGGCAGCAAAGAGCCGCCGACCAAAGAACAAATTGAAAATGGCAAAAAGGGTTGGGCTGATCTCAAAATTCGCGCAGATCGTGCGCGTAAGGCTGGCCTGGACAAAACGCCCGATACGCTTCTGCAATTAAAGCTGCAACGCGCACAATTATTGGCGGGTTTGTATCAGGAAAAGCTGGGCGACAAGATGAAGCCAACGCCGGAAGAGTTGAAAGAATATTACGCCGCGCACCCCGAAGCCGATCCTGAGAAAATTAAACAACAGGCGGAAGATGTGCTTAAGCGCGTCAAAGCCGGCGAAGATTTTGCGGCGCTCGCCAAACAGTATTCTGGTGACGGCTCGGCAAAAGATGGCGGATTATTGCGCTGGTTTGGTAAAGGTCGGATGGTCAAAGAATTTGAAGAAGTCGCTTACAAAATGGAAAAAGGCAAAATCAGCGATCTGGTTAAATCTCAATTTGGTTACCACATCATCAAAGTTGAAGACAGGCAGACCAGAGCACCCAAAAAAGGTGAAGATGATGTGACAACGGATGGTGAACAGGAATTAGTTTTGGCACGACACATTCTGTTTATGACCCGCGAGGCAACCGACGCAGAGCAGAAGCTGACGCAGAAAAAAATGACGCGCGCCGTTGAGGATGCGACGCTGAAATACCCGGTCGCGGCGCCAGCCGATTTCGTCGTCAACGTCAAAGGCGTCAAGGCGGATGAAATGCCTGGGCTGAGATTGCCTGGCGCTGGTGGCGATGCCCCGCCAACTGCACCGACTGCGCCTGCTGCACCACAAGGCTCACCTGCTCCGTCAGCAGAGTCAAAGAAAAAGTAAAATTCAGATCACAAATTTTGGATGTCAGGGAGACAGTTTTTTTACCTGCCTCTGGCATCCATTATTTTCGGGTATTTTCGGGAGAAGCGATGGAACAAGCAAAAATTGGCATTATCGGCGGCAGCGGTCTTTATCAAATGGAAGGCTTAACCGATCTCCGCGAGGTTAGTTTGGAAACGCCTTTTGGCAAGCCTTCGGATAATTACATTCTGGGCACGCTGGAAGGTCAGCCTGTAGCTTTTCTGGCGCGGCATGGGCGCGGACATAAGCTTATGCCTTCGGAATTACCATTTCGCGCCAATATCTACGGGATGAAAATGCTGGGTGTGGAGCGGATTATTTCGGCTTCAGCGGTGGGTTCTTTGCAGGAACAATATGCACCGACAGATATTTTGATTCCCAATCAATTTTTTGATCGCACACGCGGACGCATCTCAACTTTTTTTGGTGAAGGGCTGGTTGCACATATCACTTTTGCGCATCCGGTTTGCGATGCGCTGGGCGAGATCATTGCGGAGGCAGGTAAAACGGTCACAGAAATTACAGTTCATCGTGGCGGCACATATTGCTGTATGGAAGGCCCGGCTTTTTCGACTTTGGCAGAATCAAAGCTTTATCGAAACTGGGGCATGGATGTGATCGGCATGACGAATTTGCAGGAAGCCAAGCTGGCCCGTGAAGCCGAAATTTGTTATTCAACGATGGCGCTGGTGACCGATTATGATTGCTGGCATCCCGACCACAATGCGGTGACGGTTGATATGGTCATTGAGGTACTGAACAAAAATTCAGCCAATGCCCAACGGATGATTCGTGAAGCTGTGCGCCTGCTGGCAGACAGCGAACGCACCTGCAAATGTGGTTCAGCGCTAAAACATGCTATTCTGACGCAACCGAGCGCTATCACGGCTGAAGCGAAGCAAAGGCTGTCGGCGATTATTGGCAAATATTTTGAGTAAAAAATTCTGAGGAGGTAGTAATGAAAACTCAAGCGAATTTTATTCTTCCCTTTTTTCTGGTCATCGCCTTTGCCGGAGTCGGCGCGTTGGTCGGCGACACTTGTAACGGTGGATTCTGCTCGCTGAGCGGAGTTTACGCGGCACAAATTAGTCGTGGCCCGGTGGCCCCCAAGCGTGATCCGCAAATGGAAAAAGAAGGAGCGCATCACCTTGATGTCGCATGGCAATACTTCAAGCGCAAGGTTGATAAAAATGACAAAGAAGCGTTGACGCGCACGAACAAAGCGATTGCTGATCGCCTGAACGAAATCATTGACACGAATGCTGAGTTCTCAAAGATGGACGAAGTTTATTTCCTGCTTGGTGAAGTCTATTTACGCGACAACGATCAGGAAAAAGCTGTCAAGTGTCTGACGAATGTTGTGGATAATTTTCCCGACAGTAAATTTAATGCAGAAGCGAAAAAACGCCTTGCATCGTTAACCGTAAATTCCGGCAAAAAAACTGAAGATAAAGAAGAAAAACAGGAAGGAAAGAAAAAAAGTTAATGTCACTTTTAGTTGTAGGTTCAGTCGCAATTGATTCCGTCAAAACTCCCTTCGGCGAGCGCAAGCGCAGCCTGGGCGGAGCAGCCACGCATTTTTCAGCCTCGGCTTCGTATTTTGCTGACACGTCAGTTGTTGGTGTGATTGGCGAAGATTTCACCGAGGAGGATAAAGCTGTTTTTCGGGAGCGCAACATCAACACCGAAAATTTACAGCAAATTCCCGGCGGCAAAACTTTTCGCTGGGTTGGTGAATATGGCTTTGATCTGAATAGCGCCAAAACGATTGATACGCAGTTGAATGTCTTTGGCGATTTTAAACCACAGCTTTCTGCCGCCGCGAAAAAATCTCCGTACCTTTTTCTGGCCAACATTCAACCAACGCTCCAACGCGAAGTGCGCGAGCAGGTGGATTGCAAATTTGTGGCGATGGATACGATGAATTACTGGATCGCAAGCGCCCGTGAAGAATTGATGAAAACGCTGGCAGTGGTTGATGCGTTGATTATCAATGACGCCGAAGCGCGTGAATTAGCAGGCGACTCCAACCTCATCAAAGCTGCGAAAAAGATTCTAACCTTTGGCCCCAAAATGCTCATTGTCAAACGCGGAGAATATGGGGCAGCCTTGTTTACCAAAGATTCTTATTTCGCCACGGTTGCCTTTCCGCTCGAAAGCGTTTTTGATCCGACCGGTGCCGGTGACAGCTTTGCTGGCGGATTTATGGGCTACATCGCCAAACACGATAATCTGGATGAAGGAACAATTCGCCGCGCCATTATTCACGGCTCCGTAATGGCGTCATTTAATGTTGAGGAATTCAGTTGTGATCGCCTGCGCCGATTGACCCGTCCGGAAATTGCGGCGCGGGTAGAAGAGTTCCGAAAACTTACTCATTTTTAAGTTTGTTTCGGGTTTCAAGTTTTGAGTGTCGAGCGTTGTAAAATCTCCTCGAAACTCAAAACTTGAAACCCGAAACCAATCATTATGCTATTCCACAAATACCAGGCGCTCGGCAATGATTTTATTATTGTTCGAGAGTCAGAATTAAAAACTATCTCAAACAATTATGGCGAATTTGCTAAGCGAATTTGTGACCGTCATTTTGGTGCTGGAGCCGACGGTTTGGAAATAGTGGTTGACCGTAAAAAAATTGAAGATGCCGATTTTGAGATCCGCCTGTTCAATGCTGACGGGGGCGAAACTGCAATTTCCGGCAATGGTACACGTTGCGTCGCCGCTTATTTGTCAGTCGCTGAGCGGTGGTTGAAACCTAAAGTCAGAATTGCCACGGCGGCAGGCGTGAAGGCATTATCGTTGCTTGATCGGGAAGGTGGAATGTGTCAGTTCAAAATGGAAATGGGGACGCCTAAATTTTCCAGCCCTGAAATTCCTGTGAGCGTTGATCCGCCGCTGGAAAAAGTCATCCGACAAAAACTGCCTGTTGATGGACAGGAAATTGAATTTACTGCGACCTCGATGGGCAATCCGCATTGCAGTATTTTTGTTGATGGTTTTGATACTTTTGACTGGCGCAAACTGGGCGCAGTAATCGAAGCTCATTCTGTCTTTCCTGAACGCACCAATGTTGAATTCGTGCGCGTCCTTAATCGCGGCGAAATTGAAGTCAGGTTTTGGGAACGTGGCTGTGGTGAAACGCTCGCGTCGGGAACAGGTTCCTGCGGGGCTGCGCTGGCCGCGATGCTCAATGATTATGTGGAGCGAAAAGTAAAAGTAAAAACTGTCGCGGGCGAGCTTGAAGTCGAATGGCGCGATGATAATGTTGTCACCCAGGTCGGCGAAGCACGCGCTGTTTATTCAGGCGAATGGGTCAGATAAACGCGAAAGGCGGAATGATGAGTGAGGAATCCAAACAATCCGCCATCATCGTTCTTACGACGACAGAAACGCAAACCCAGGCTGAGCAACTCGCGCAAATTTTAGTCGAACAGAAATTAGCTGCCTGTGTGCAAATCCTGCCGCCAATGATTGCAATTTATCGGTGGCAGGGAAAAATCGAAAAGACGCAGGAAACGTTGTTGCTCATTAAAACCCAGCGTGAGGTTTATCCTGCGCTTGAAGCTGCCATCAATTCTAATCACGCCTATCAAACACCGGAAATAATTGCCCTGCCAGTTGAGACTGGCGCAAAAAATTATCTTGCCTGGTTGGCAGAAAGCCTCAACCGTTAGGCGAAAAATCTTTCTTTGTGGTAAATTATTCCTACCTCCCCACAGCCGAAAACTCAGACAGGACATCATATGCGCGTTTTAATTATCGAAGACGAACAAAAGATGGCTGACTTGCTCAAGCGTGGGCTTGAGGAAGAAGCCATGCAGGTTGAAGTTGCCTATGACGGTGAAACCGGCTTGCGAGTCGGTAAAGAAGGTAAATTTGACCTGATCCTTCTGGACGTTACACTGCCAGGCTATGACGGATTTGAAATCGTCCGCGAATTGCGTTCAGTCAACATTAAATCTCCAATTCTGATGCTGACGGCCCGCGACACAACCGAAATGAAGGTCATCGGCCTGGACAGCGGCGCGGACGATTACATGACGAAGCCGTTTGCTTTTGCCGAACTGCTGGCGCGCATTCGCGCCTTGTTGCGGCGCACCGAAAATGTCATCAAGCTCCAGGTCGGCGATCTGGTCCTTGATTTAATCACGCGCAAAGTCACCCGCGCCGATGAAGAGGTGCAGCTAACCGGAAAAGAATTTAACTTACTGGAATTTTTCATGCGTCACCCTGACGAAATTCTTTCCCGCGACATTCTTTCGGAAAAAGTCTGGAACGAAACGTTTGATGCGCTGACAAATGTTATTGACGTTTATATCAATTACCTGCGCAACAAAGTTGACCGGAACCGTGAACCGAAACTGATTCAGACCGTTCGCGGGGTAGGATATAAATTGAAAACACCAGAGTAGCTGAGCTTGACCGTTGGGGATTGACAGTTGATTTGGCAGTCAAACGTCGCCATTATTGCTGCTCAGTTCTCACTTACTTTTATGCGTGTCAAACTCACTCTTTATTATCTCGCTTTGCTGACTGCGGTTTTAATCTTTTTTGGGGTGGCTGTTTATGCCTACATCAACCGCAGCCTCGTCAATATCATAGATGCCTCACTGGCTGCTACCGCACAAAATATTGAACGGCGGATGCGATCAGTTGAAGTTCAGGAAGAACCGACTGACCCCTTACTGCATGAAGAACAAATGATGATTGCGCCGTTGGTCGTGCAACTCATCAATGAAAAAGGCGAGCTGACAGATGAGCAGGTGATGCTCAAAATCCACCATCTTCCGGTTAACGAACAGGAATTTCTGGCAATCAATGATGAGGCAATTCATTTCAGTACAATTAAATTAGCGGCAGGTGAACAAATCCGCCTTGCGACACAACGGGTCAAAGATCAGGAGGGACAAATTTATTTCGTGCGCGTGGGGCAATCGCTCAGCCCCTTGCAAAAGGCGCGGCGGCAATTGCTGATTTTACTTGCCATCGCCGGGCCGGCGGCCTTGTTGCTGGGCAGTTATGGTGGCTTACTCCTGGCTAATCAGGCTTTGCGTCCCGTCGATCGTTTGACTCGGGCGGCAGAAGAAATTGAGGCGGGAGACCTCTCTAGGCGGGTGAATGTCCCGCCGAAAATGGACGAACTCGGTCGTTTAGCCTCGACGTTTAATCGCATGATCGCGCGTTTGCAGGCAGCCTTTGAGCGTCAGCGTCAATTTACCGCCGATGCTTCGCACGAATTGAGAACCCCCCTGGCTGTGATGCGTGGGGACATTGAAATTGCGCTCCGCCGCGAACGCCAGCCGGAAGAATATCGTAGTGTGCTGACCTCAAATCTGGAAGAAATTATTCGCCTTTCGCGGTTGGTGGAAGATTTGTTGTTGCTGGCACGCGCTGACGCTGGCCAGTCAATCCTGAATTGTGAGCCAATGAATATTGACGATTTGTGTGCGCAAACCGCTGAATATCTTTCCCCATTGGCGGAGGAAAAAGAGCAGCGCCTAATCTTCAAAGCACCTGCTGTGACGCCCTTGAAAATTCACGGTGATGCGCAGCGATTAAAACAAATGCTGCTGAATTTACTGGATAATGCCATCAAGTACACGCCGCGCGGGGGAACTGTCACATTGAGCTTAAGGCAGGAAAACAAAGACGCCGTTTTACAAATTTCCGACACCGGACGTGGTATTCCGGCGGAGGATATATCACATATCTTCGAGCGATTTTTCCGCCACTCGCGCAGCACCAGTGACAAGACTGTTCAGGGTTTCGGGCTGGGACTATCAATCGTTAAATGGGTGGTGGATTCTCACGGTGGGAAAATTAGTGCTGCAAGTAAATTGGGACAAGGAACTACATTTACCGTCAGATTGCCATTGTTATGAAGGAAGCTGTGGCGTTTATTTTTCGCACAGGCGAAGCTTTTCTTGACATATCCGACTTCATTTTCTATTCTTACCGCTTTTGTGTAAGGTGCAGTTTTAGCTTTAATTACGCTAGTTGAATATGTTTGAGGCGTTGTCGGATAAGCTTAAGAAGGTTCTCAAGGATTTGCGTGGCGAAAGTCGCCTTACGCCTGAACACCTTGATATGGCAATGCGGGAAATTCGTATTGCGCTCCTTGAGGCCGACGTTAACTTTCGAGTTGTCAAAGATTTCATTGAAAGAGTTAAGTCTAAAGCCGTTGGCATAGAAGTAATGGAAGGACTTAACCCCGGTCAGCAGGTCGTCAAAATCGTTAATGACGAACTGGTAGAAATGCTGGGCGGAACATCATCACGTTTGCTCTTTACACCCAGACGGCCAAATAGCGTGATGATAGTTGGCTTGCAGGGATCAGGTAAAACGACCTCAACCGGCAAGCTCTCAAGCTGGCTGAAAAAGAATCAAAGTCGTAACCCTTTGTTGCTATCAGTTGACGTTTATCGTCCGGCAGCACGTGAACAACTGGCTGTGATTGGTAAAGCGATTGGGATTCCGGTTTTTGCTGGCGAAGGAATAAACGATCCTTTGGAATTGTGTCGCGCCGCACGCAAACATTGCGAGCAGGTTGGTTTTGACACACTGATGATTGATACGGCGGGTCGTTTGCATATTGACGACACGCTGATGGACGAGTTGCGTCAGATCAAAGCGGAGATGCAGCCAGTTGAGACGCTGTTTGTGGCGGATGCGATGACCGGACAGGATGCGGTCAAGAGCGCGAAGGAATTTCATGAACAGATTGGCACAACAGGTGTGATCCTGACCAAGATGGATGGTGATGCCAGAGGCGGCGCGGCTCTTTCCATTAAAGAGGTCACCGGGCAACCGATTAAATTTGTTGGTGTTGGTGAAAAGTACGATGCACTTGATCCTTTTTATCCTGATCGTATAGTTTCTCGCATTCTGGGCATGGGCGATGTGATGTCGCTGATTGAGAAAGCGCAGTCGGAGATTGACGAAAAAAAAGCGCTGGAAATGCAGGAAAAATTTGAGCGCAATCAATTCACGCTCGAAGATTACCGCGATCAACTGGGGCAGATGAAAAAGCTTGGCTCGCTTGACAGTTTACTAAGTTTGATGCCAGGTGATATGTTGAAGGGCATGCCCAAAATGACGCCGGAAATGACGGTGCAAATGGAAAAGCAGCTCAAGCGCACAGAAGCGATCATCAATTCGATGACGCCGAAAGAGCGCAACGATCATACAGTCATCAATATCTCGCGGCGCAAGCGCATTGCTCGCGGCAGTGCCACCTCAGTCAATGAGGTCAATCAAATGCTTCAGGAGTACGTGCAAATGAAGCAAATGATGAAAGAAATGATGGGTGGTGGAATGTTTGGCGGTTTAGGCGGGAAAGTCGCACGCCGCCTGAGTGGAATTGGTGGTAGTAAGAAGAAAAACAAGGCTGGTAAAAAGAAAAAGCGAAAATAATTCGTTTATTTCGATCTGGAGGTAATAAAGTTGTTAGCAATTAGATTAACTAGAATGGGAGCTAAGAAGCGTCCTTTTTATCGTATTGTAGTAGCCGAGAAGCGCGGTAAACGTGATGGGAGCTTTATTGAAATTGTGGGTTATCATAATCCACTGAAAGATAATGATACAAAGCTCAATCACGAACGCGTTCAGTATTGGATTAAATGCGGAGCGCAACCAAGCGATACTGTGGCGAGTTTGATTCGTAAACATAAGCCTGCGCCCGAAGCAGTTGTCTGAGCTTTTGCCCAGGCGTAATTTGAACGCTTTTCCCGGTTTGTGTCCCGGATAGACCTATTCCCCCCGCAACCGAAGCGTAAGACAATTTATTTCAGCTTATTGTGGAGGTTAGATCATGAAGGAACTCGTGGAGTTGATAGCCAGGGCGTTGGTGGATCACCCGGACGAGGTCAATGTCAAAGAGGTCGAACAAGACCAGAAAACGGTGCTTGAATTGCGGGTTGCTGCCGGCGATTTAGGTAAGGTAATTGGGCGACAGGGGCGAACGGCAAGAGCAATTAGAACTATTCTGGCGGCGTCTGGAACTAAACTCAAGAAACGCTTCGTGCTTGAAATTCTGGAATAAAGTTTTCGTGCCGAATGGCAGGATCAATGGCACTTATACAAAATTCAGAAGCTGCTGCAAAAGATTTGGATGAGCTGATTTCCATTGCACGGGTCTTGCGTCCGCAGGGGATTCGCGGTGAGGTGATCGCGGAGATTTTGACTGATTTCCTGGATCGCTTTGACGAAATTGATGAGGTTGAGATTGCGCGGGATAATCAGATAATTGGTTTGCTGAAACTAACTCGATTCCGTTTTCATAAGAATCGGGTACTTCTCAAATTTGCTGGTTACGATGAGCCTGACAAAGCTGAAGAATTGCGAGGTGTTAGCCTTGTTATTCGCCGCGACGAATTAGCTGAGTTAGGCGCAGATGAATACTATCTGTTCGATCTGGAAGGGTGTGCGGTCATCACCATAGATGATCGAATGCTTGGTTACGTCGTTAAAGTTAATGATTATGGCGCGGCTCCGGTGCTGACGGTTAAAGGAGACGAGCGTGAGTACCTGATTCCATTGACACACAGTATTTGTCCTGAAGTTGATACGGAGAGTAAAAAGATTGTCGTAAATCCGCCTGACGGGTTATTGGATTTGTAAAGTGAAGTATGCGGTTTGACTTGCTGACAATCTTCCCGGATTTTTTCGCAGGGCCGTTTGATTTTGGAATTATCAGGCGAGCCAGGCAAGCGTCGCAGATCGAAATTAAAATTCACGATCTCCGTTCTTTTACAACCGACAAACATCATATCGTGGATGATCGTCCCTTTGGTGGTGACGATGGAATGGTGCTCAAGCCAGAGCCGATTTTTCGTGCGGTTGAGGCGTTGCGACAAGCAAATGAAAAAACCGCCGTCGTGTTATTGTCACCACAGGGATGCGTTTTTCGCCAAGCTGAGGCTCAGCGGTTTGCAGAAAGTTTTTCGCAGATGATTTTGATTTGCGGGCGCTACGAAGGCGTAGACGAACGAGTAGCCGAGCATTTGATCACAGATGAAATCTCAATTGGTGATTATGTTCTTACCGGTGGCGAAATTCCGGCGATGGTAATAGTGGATGCCGTGACGCGATTGTTACCAGATGTGTTAGGGAGTGATACTTCAGCGGTCAATGATTCATTCTCGACCGGCCTGCTTGATTTTCCCCAATATACGCGTCCTGCAAACTTTGCCGGAATGGAAGTGCCGGAAGTGTTATTAAATGGGCATCACGCAAAAATTGCTCAGTGGCGGAGGCAGGCAGCCTTACGCAAGACTTTGAAAATGCGCCCGGACTTAATAAAAGACCTGTTGGCGCATGACGAGTTTACGCAAACAGAGCGGCGCTGGATCAAAGAAAAGTTAAATGAAAGTGGCTCACAATCTGAGCCGGAATAAAAGGTGATTTATGCAATTATTAGACACAATAGAAAGCCCTCAAATCCGAGGAAATATTCCTGAATTTATCCCCGGCGACACGATCCGTGTTCATGTTCGGATCAAGGAAAATGATAATAAAGAGCGTTTGCAAGTTTTCGAGGGCGTGGTGATTGCCCGTCGTGGCAGCGGCGTTCGTGAATCAATTACTGTCCGCAAAACTTCTTTTGGGATTGGGGTTGAGCGCATTTTCCCTTTAAACGCTACGATTATTGATCACATTGACGTAGTGAAACATGGTCGTGTACGGCGGGCAAAATTGTATTACCTGCGTGCCCTGCGTGGTAAAGCAGCTCGTTTACGTGAGCGCGATACTCGTACCCATGCGGCAAAGAGCAAAGGTTAACGCTCGATAGTCCTGCGCACAAATTTATTAGTATAAAAGTATTGGAGGGATTAAGACCTTAATCCCTCCAGTTTTCCTTTTTTAGTCATTCCTGCAAAGATCAGCCCCACCTTAAATTAGTTTATGGGAAATCCACATAAGGCGCAGCCGGGCGAATCGTTTATTAGCCAGATAGACAAATTTGTCCTTATTATTGTGCCTTTGTTAATTTTGATTCCCCGCTCAAAACTCCCGGGCGGAGGAAATACAACTCCCAATCATCTGGCATCTCAGGAACTGGCCCACTCCCTGGCGGCCAGCATTTTGGCCATCATCGGATTAGTCAGGCTCCTGCGTAACAAGGAGCCAATAAAATTATCGCAAAATCTTGTTTTGTTAATCGTGTCTTTGGCAGCGTTCTGCGCCTGGCAACTTATTTCTTTATTCTGGTCGCCTGATCCGGCAGAAGGCTTTAGAGTTGTTAGTATTTGGATTTGCTTTGGAATATTTTTTATTTCAGGATTGACCCGCTTAGATACTAATTCGCTCAGACAATTTTACCTTGCGCTGACCACCGCAATGATCCTACTGGCCTTATATCAGTTATTTTTATATGCGCAGTATGGTGCTGAACTGAAAGGAGTTCTTTATAGTTTTTATTTGAAAACAGAATTACTGGCCCTGCTAATTCCTCTGCAACTCGCCGTTTTCCTGCAAACTAAAAATAAGTTAATTACAGCTTTATCATTTACCAGTGTGGTTACTGCGTGGTTGGTAGAAATGCAATTGATAAAAAGAGGGCCATTACTGGGCTTGATGCTTTCTTTTCTAATCATCGGAATCGCACTGGCTTTCAAATTGATTAATGCCGATTCAAGCAAACGGTTAGCTACAATAGCCGGAGCCATTATTCTTATTGCAGGAACGCAAATTTTACTTCAGACAACAACTGTCAAAAGTACATATCAAAGTACCGGTTATTCGCTTAATTTCCGCCTGGAAACAGCCAGTATTGCCGGCGAGATAATCAAAAGAAATTTTTTAGTCGGAACAGGCGCAGGTTCTTATAATGTGGATTATGCTATCTATCGGCGCTTCCTTTTTGAAAACCCGAAATTGAGTAAGCTCATACCGCCGAATGCAGATACCAGTGTCACGGAGGCGCGGTCTACCAATGTCCATAATGAATTTCTTCAGATCATGGCAGAAACTGGATTAATGGGAACTCTCCTCTTCATCACTTTTTGGTTGCTCATTATTTGGACACTCTGGAAACAGCTTAAACTTCCTGAAAACTATCTGGCGATAGGGGCGTTCGGCGGACTCATTGCTTATGCTGTTTGTTCAGCTATCACCAGCTATTCCTTTCGCGCTTCTCCCGGAGCTTTATTAGTGGCTTGTATTTTAATCATTGCCCTGCGCCACCACTTCTCGAATCTGACAGGTAACCTTTCTTCTTTTTCAATTCCTAAACCACTTTTAGTAATTGGTTTGATCGTAGTAACTTTGCTTAGCACTGCATTTACCGTTCGCTCATTTTCGGTGATGCGAAGCTATGAGATCGAGGCGGATCTGGATTTTTATTACGAACCACAAGTCGCTGAAAAAAATGAAGCATTTCTCAAAGAGTATCAGAACGTTTTTGCGTGGGACCCCTATAATTCCGCTGGTCATCTGGGATGTGGACTTTTGCTTTATCAAATGAAGCGCTCGCAGGAAGCCATCCCACATTTAGAATACGCCACCAGACATGGTTTCAGCCGTCCCTGGGCCGTGTCATTGCTGGCATTTTGTTATGAACAGACAGGTCAACTGGACAAGGCAATCAAATCAATGGAAGATTGTTTAGCCGCCTTTCCATATTCTACTTATAGTCGAGCTGTGTATGCTGAGATGTTGCGAAAAAATGGGGCAATTGACTTGGCCCGTCAGCAAAAAAATCTAGTTACAGGGGAAAAAGAAAAAGAAGTTAGAAGCTGGGAAATTGCACTGAGCAGGAAACCAGAAGAGGCGATGACAGAAATGAAAAATCAGGGTCTCCCAGGATTTGATGAACTTCATTTTGGCGTTTTTAGACTGGAAGAAATTATGGTGCAGGTTCGCTCCTATCATTATTTACCCTAACCAGAGGAATCACATGCAATGTGATACAGCTTTTGAAGAAGAAGCGCAGACTTCAGGTGCGCGCTTGATTGCCGGAATTGATGAAGTTGGTCGTGGTGCGCTGGCCGGGCCAGTGGTTGCCGCTGCAGTCATTCTTGATTTAAGTCGTCTCCCCGCAGGTCTGAACGATTCAAAAAAATTAACGGCTGCTACACGAACAAGGCTTGCTGCCGAAATCCGTGCCTCGGCGCTTGCTTATTCTATTGCGCGGGTTGAAGCTGAGGATATTGATCGCATTAATATTTTGCAGGCGACGCGCGAGGCGATGCGAAAGGCAATAATCGCGCTTGACCCGGCTCCCGATTTTTTACTGATAGATGCGCTGCAACTCAATGAATTAAAGATCAGGCAAAAAGCGATTATCAAAGGTGATGCAAAATCGGTTTCGATTGCGGCGGCTTCGATTATTGCCAAAGTTGCACGAGATAGTTGGATGGTTGATTATGACCGGGAATACCCTGCTTATGGTTTCGCCAGCCATGTTGGTTATGGAACAGTTCGGCATTTGCGGGCATTGCGCGAATTCGGCGCATCAAAAATCCATCGCCTGACTTTTCGACAAGTATTACCGGAAGCTCAACAAACAGGGCTTTTTGAAGCATAGCGGTTATCCAGCCCCTGCACTGAGACAAAATGAAACTCCCCCTTAAAGGCCGGCTTCTGTCCTTAAAGTCTGTGTTAGCTCTCGCGTTTGTGGTGCGCGTCAGTGTCTTCGCGGTGGCCTTGTGGTGTGCCAAAGATTATGCAGTCTTTTACGCAAAAGACACGGGAACCTATTTGCAACCCGCCACAGAGTTATTAGCAACAGGAAACTTTGCCACGAATGGCGTCGCTGAAATTATGCGAACGCCTGGCTACCCATTGTTGCTAACGGTGGGATTGAAGTTAGGGCACGTTGAATTAGTGACGATCTTTCTGCAAATTATTCTTAGTTGTCTAACCTGCTACCTGGTTTATTCGCTTACCAAACAAGTTTTCGAGCATGAACGCACCGCCCTTTATGCCGCACTTTTATTCAGCCTTGAACCGCTCAGCATTTTGTATAGCTGTCTCTTGCTCAGTGATACGCTGTTCGTTTTCCTCATCGCTGCTTCGCTCAATAGTTTGATTTGTGCGTACCAGCAAAACCGATTCAGGCATTGGTTACTTGCTGCGCTGGCTTTAGTGGGAGCCGTTTATACGCGCCCTGTCGGTTACTTTTTGCCGCCTGGCCTGGTGCTTGTTTTGATGACCTGGGCAATCGTGAAGAAGGAGCGAAAACTGCTCCTGAACACCGCTGTATTTTGCCTGCTGACAATGGGCTTGATTGGGCTATGGCAAGTAAGAAATACGCTGGCAACGGGCTACGCGGGGTTCTCAACGACATCTGAAATTGTTTTGTACTTTTACCACTCAGGCGCGGTGAAAGCACAGCAACAAGGCGTGCCATTTTATGAGGTGGTCGAGCAGCTTGGTTATTACGATTCCGAGCTTTACTTTCGCCATCATCCTGAACAGCAAACCTGGACGGCGGGTCAGCGTTACGCATATTTAAGAGGTGAGGGCTTCAAAACCCTGTTGCAGACGCCGGGACTTTATACACAAATCTATGGGCGTGGAATTTTAGTTATGCTGCTTGATCCCGGCGTGGTCGAATATTTGAAGCTTTTCCGGCAGTATCGAAAATCTGACCGCGTACTTAATGTAATAGCAAAGCAGGGAGTACTGGCCGCCATCCAGCGCGTTATAAGCGAGAACCCTGGTTTGATTTTTTTTGGTGGCTTGCTGGGTTTGTTTTTGCTGGGCTTCTATCTGCTTTCCCTGGCTGGATTGAGTAGCGCAACACTGCGCACGAGTCTTCCGCTCGTCCTTTTGCTTTGTACCTGCTTTTATTTTGTCGCTGTTTCCGGTGGCATCGTGGCGGTCAGCAGGTTTCGCGCACCGATGATGCCTTTTATCAGTGTCTTTGCCGCGCAGGGACTGGTCTTTTTAAGTGCGTGGAGAAGAGCAAAAAAATCAGGGCTAAAACATTTTGGCCCAGCCCTGAATGCAGACACTTGATGAAGTGAAAATAATTGTTAGATTTTATCTACGATTTTTACGCTGGTGGGATAATTAACCTTGAAGTCTGAATCAGCAATATTCGGATTGATTTCCAGTCCAGTGAATTTGACCAAAGTTGAATCGCCATTGCGCTCAAACATTTTGTACTGGACAGGTAACCAAAAATCATTGCTCACCCACAATTCAATCCTGCTGAACGGCCCACCATTTTTTGGCGTCAGATTCAAACGGGATGATTCTTTGCCATTGACCAGTTCTTCCTTAACAAATTCGACATTGTAATCTCTGGTCAAACTTTCCAGCGAACCATCCAGCCCAACCAATGCTGAATAGCTGCTGGTCTTACCTTTTGCTGCTTTCGAGAGCGTAGATTTGAGTACCTGATTGATCCGTGGTTGATAGAAAACAAAATTTTCGCCAATGACAGAAACAGATTTTTGATCGGGTTTGGTATAATCAATGCGAAGTTTGCTTTTACCTTTACCGCCTGGTTTATAAATCAAAGTTCCGTAATCAGTTTCATTCGAACCAATTTGGGGATTATGTCGTTGCTGCACCATTCCGGTCCGCATTGACCGAAGATTGTGATGGGCAGTCTGCATTTTTGATAGAATACCGGTGAGTAATTGTCCACCAGCTTTAGCTTCGGTATTGTGATAAATTCCAGCCGTCATCATTACCATCGCTACGATGACTGCCAAACTAATAGAACGTTTCATCATTTAAAATTCTCCTGTAAAAAAATCCAATAACGCGCCATTCGATGCTCAAGTTATAAATTAGGTTTGATGGCGTTATTGAAACCAGACACTATTGAAACCAGACACTGTAGCCAGTGACTTTGCCGAGATTATCTTTTTCGATTGCGCAATCTGCTACTTCAATATCAGGGCGAAGCACTTCACGCAAATATAATTGCACAACCTCACGCGGATCAGTTTTAAGCGTCTCCGCCCTCCCGCTTCGTGCGGCAAATTTGTTGACCTTGTTAGATTCAATGCTCCAGCGTCGCACGACCGTTTCATTGGGTGTGCGCAAGGGACGATCACGATCACCAAAAAATTGTCCGGGCACTAAAAAAATTGTAGCGATAATCAACGCCACCAGTAAATCGTATTGCCACGTTGCGCGTTCATACGACCAAAATAAAATATTGCGAATTTCACTGAGCAGCTTTTTCATAGTAGTCCTACCTCTCAAGACGTAACGCACGAATTATGAGTTACTAACAATCTGCCCGTCACGCATTACAACTTTTCGATTTGCCACTTCTGCAGCTTCTGGGTTGTGCGTGATCATCACGATTGTTTGACCTATTTCACGATTAAGCTGAGCCAGCATTTTCAGGACAATTGCCGAGTTTTCCGAATCCAGATTTCCCGTTGGCTCATCGGCTAAAATAATTGCCGGACGATTAATGACCGCACGCGCGATTGCCACGCGCTGTTGTTCTCCGCCGGATAATTCCAGCGGCTTATGGTGCATTTTATTTTCAAGCTTCAATAACTGCAAGACTTCATGGCGCAGCTCAGCTTTGCCATTATTTTTGCTGCCATGAATTTGCTCGGCTAATTTTAGATTTCCTTCTGCCGTTAAAGTCGGAAATAAATTGAAACGCTGAAAGACAAAGCCGATTTTGCGCCGCCGAATATCTGTGCGTTGGGCATCGCTCACGGCGGCTAAATCTTCGCCATCTACGATTACTTTTCCGCTGGTTGGTTTGAGCAGGCCACCGAGGATATGAAGCATCGTGGATTTGCCGCTGCCGGAATGCCCCATAATCGAAATGAATTCACCTTGTTCAACTGCCAGATTGACGCCGCGCAAAGCGTTCACGTCAACTTTGCCAACATGGTAAATCATTTTCAGATTTTCGGTTTGTAAAATCGCAGACATAAAAATTTACTCGTAAGAAAGCGCTTTCACCGGGTCCTGATTGGCCGCACGCAAGGCCGGGTAAAAAGCTCCTCCAACGCCAGCCGCCAAACCAATGAAAGCCGAAATCAGAATCCACGACAATTGAAATTCAACCTGTAAAGTGGTGGCTGTTCGGATGCCCCATCCGATTATTAAGGCAACGACAAGGCCGACCGCCACGCCGATCAGGCTAATCGTAATAGCTTCTTTTTCTATGATGCCAATAATGAAGCGTCGGGATGCGCCGAGCGATTTCAGCACACCGATTTCGCGGGTGCGCTCAGTGATCATTGTATACATTGCTAATAAAATCACCAGCGAGCTAACAATCGTCGAAAGCACCATAATCGTTTTGATAAAGCCATCAATGCCGGGAATCGCTTTTTCAAAGCCAGGCAAATCTTTCATCAGTGTCACGGTATTTCCGGGCAACTCGGCAATAATTCGTTTTTGCACTTCTTCCTGGTCATTCGGATTCACGCATTTAATCGCAATGTAAGAACATTTGTTGGGCGAGCTTTGATAGTTTTGCATCGCCGTCAAAGACATTTTTACGCGCGCCCCGGATTCAGGAGCGTAAATGCCCGCAACCTTAAATTTCTTACCGAATACGTCAATATAAGTTCCTACCTGCGCATTGGTTTTTCTGGCTTTGAAATCGTCAATAATCACTTCATCGTCAGCCTGAAAAACGCCTCCCTCAGCTATTTTGATGCCACTCATCGCCGCATAGCTGGCAAAATCAATTCCATCCACCATCTCAATCCCCAGCCCTGAACTTCCTTTTTGGATAGATTTCCCTAATGGGCTGGCTATTTTCACGCCCTGGATTTTGGCAATTCGTTCGACATAGCGAACGTCCAAAGTAAGTCCTGAAGCTGACAAAATATCGGTTGCGCCGGGCCGCGTGAAATTTATTTCTGCCCCCACTCCACGCTCACGCTTCGACCGATCATTAAGCATACCTCGTACCAAACCTGTATTGACGAGGATTAATACGACACCCAGCGCCACGCCAATCACGCTTACAAGCGTGCGTGTCGGGCGTTGGCGAAGGTTGGCTAAAATCAGGCTATCCATTTGTGTTTGCGTTATTTATTCTCAGGCTTGTCAAGGTCGGTTTCGGGTAATTTTTCAGAATTTTCCAGGACAAAAGCGGTGGGTGGTAAGTCCGCTAAATTAAACTCTACGCTGTCCGCCAGAAAGTCCAGTTGCGCAGAATATTTATCATAAGGGCGTCGGATTTCGACGACACCTGGACGCAAAACCTGACTGTCAGAATTAAGCTGCAAATACTTTGAATAATAAATATCTGTCGTCAATTTGCCTTTATCATCAAAGACCTGTTGTCGCTTCAACCGCAATTCTTCGTTGCGATCAAACCAGAAGCGCCGTTTTAAACTCCCGACGCTTTTTGTATTATCTGTCACTTCGATTTCAGATACCGCATAAAAGCTGCGTAAAATTCGCGCTCCTTTTTTGGCCTTTGGGCGTGGATCAGGTTCTTCGATCAATTCTTCCTGCACTGTGTAAACAAAGCGCGCTTCCCCTAAATGCAAAGGCTGTACCAAAAGCGCATCCGTGAAATGAAAAGGACGCGCATTGATAAAAGCAGATTGCTGCGCCTCTTTTTTATTATCCAGTTTTTCTCGCCAGTTACTGTAATCAGCACTATTGGTTCCGACCAGGAAGCGCTTGTAACTATTGTAATAAACGGCCACCTTGAAATGCTCTGAATCAGAAACCATTTCCGCGAGTTTTGTTTTGGCGACCGGAATTTGCACAATCAGGCGAATATTGCCAGGCCTTTTCATCACAATCGTCGCGTCCGCCCGCCGATACCGTTCGGATGAACCAGCATCGGTAAATTGCATCGAAACTCGTGTTGCTCGCATTGAATCAATCCGGGTAAAAAGCCTGAGTTGTGCCGCCAGTTTATCAAGATCGGCCTCGGCCACCGGAGTCAGTAATTGGGGGATGGATTGATCGCTATACCTGGCAATACTGGCACACGAACTAACGATCACGGAGAGCGCTAAAACTATTACAACGGGAATAAAACGAGGCAGCGAGAGGCCTTGTTTGCGTGGGGCCTGGTTCATATCAGAGTATTAATACTTATTGCATTGCATAATGCCTGAAAATAAAGGACTGAAGCTAACAGATGGTTTATGCCTTGTCAAACTTGCCTTTGCCGCACCTCCACAGGTAATTCCCTTCAATTTTGACTTGGTACACCAAAACGTCGGATTGCCTGACAGATTGGTATGCGGCTGGTCTGGGCGACGTTGCGGCGCTTAATTTGGCTATCGAAAGCAAAGCTATTGTCTACAATATCTTAGTCGCATAAAAAGCAATTCAATAGCAGGCTTAAATAATGTGGCACGAGGCTTGAATATGTAGCTGGCATCCCTGGATAAAAAACTAAACTTCAGGGTAGAAGGAAATGCTTATGAAACACTATCTTTCATTATCTTTAGTCGCAATGTTGTTGCTTGGTTTGAGCGTTAATGTTTTGGCGGATCATCGTGATTATTATCGTTATAGCGAAAACGAAGTCCGCGAGATGGGCGCCCGCAATGGTTATGAGATTGGTTATCGTGCGGGGGCGAAAGATGCGCGTCAGGGCTACAAACTTGATTATAAGCATGACCCTGATTACAAGTTTGGCTTAGTTGGTTATCGCGGCGAATATCGTCACGATGGAAATTACAAAAAAGGTTTTCGTCAGGCCTTTGAAGCCGGATACCGCGAAGGTTACGGCAAAGAATATCGTCGTGGCGGGAGCGGCTGGGGCTGGGGCAATCGTGATCGCAACCGTAACGATGATTATCGTCGTGACCGACCAAACCGATATTGATTGATAAATTGAGTCATCAAGTTTCCCGGCAACCAAACGCTGGTTGAGGTGGGAAGAAGCGCCGCGGGGATGCACGAAAAGGGGGCTGAAAGAAATCTTTCAGAGTGCATCACGCGGCGACCTTATTTTTAAAACTGAAGCGATGTCTCTCTTCCTCAATTTATCTCCAAAAATCTGAAAGCCATCCGAAAATCTGAACATCAGAAGTCTTTCCAGTTACATTCCAAACCTGACCACTTTAACCTTAACTTATACTAATAAGGCAGGTTATAGGAATTATTTAATTATCCCAAACTGCCCCTTCTTCTATTATTTGATATAGGCACATTTTTTGCCTGAAACTTATCATAGTAAGACTCAGAATTGTTAATCAGTAACTATTAGATTTGTAAAGCAGGAAAAACTCATTTTAGCAACCCAACCCAAATTCAAACCACTGCCTTCCATCTCTAAGTCCAACTGTCAGGAGGATCACAATGATTATTAAAATGCTCGTTAGAAGCTATGTATTGTTTTTGCTGGTAGCCTTATGCGCTGCAATCGGATTTGCCCAGAACACTTCGGTTTCAGGTATCATCACTGATTTACAGGGAGCCGCTATTCCCGGTGCAACCTTAACCTTAACCAACAAAGCAAGTAGTGCGGTCAGGACGGTCGTTTCATCCGGTGATGGCACATACCAGGTTCCACAGGTTGTCCCCGGCACTTACCGTGTCAGGGCCGAAGCCAAAGGATTTGCTTCAATCGTTGATGAAAATGTGCAGGTGCTGGTAAGCACACCTTTGACATTGAACCTTCAGTTCAAACAAGCAGGTGGTGTCAGCGAGACGGTCACTGTTACGGGCGGAGAATCAACACTCAATACTTCAGACGCGACAATCGGAAATACCTTCGATAATCGTAAGGTCCAGGAACTTCCCTTGTTGTCACGTAACGTTGTCGGATTGCTTTCCTTACAGCCAGGTGTCACCGCACCAACTATTAATGAAAACAGTTCGACTCGCTTAGATGTGAAGCGAGGTGGATATGTAAATGGCTCGCGCTCTGACCAATCGAATGTGACACTGGATGGAGTAGACGTTAATGAACAGCAGGGCGGTGC
This sequence comes from Blastocatellia bacterium, assembly GCA_043719385.1. GTDB lineage: Bacteria > Acidobacteriota > Blastocatellia > RBC074 > RBC074 > JAFDVL01. The sequence goes on from JAYSTY010000217.1 coordinate 35,115, forward strand.
GGCATTTTTCAGCGTATTGCGTTCTACGCCTGATTCGTTGCAGGAATTTCGTGTCACAACCACTAACGCAAATACCGATCAGGGACGTTCTTCCGGCGCACAAATTTCTTTAGTCACGCGCTCTGGAACGAATAACTATCACGGTTCACTTTACGAATTTCACCGCAATGATAAATTTGCCGCCAACGATTGGTTTAGTAACAAAGCAGGTCGTTATGTCTCTACTGATGCACAAGTACTGAGTGGAACAGCTAAGGCCGGAGATGAAAAAGTGCCGAGGCCGAAACTGTTACGCAATAATTTCGGTGGCGCGATTGGCGGCCCAATTCTCAAAGATCGTCTCTTTTTCTTTTTCAACTACGAAGGTTTCCGCGAAGCTAAAGGCTCACCCATAACAGAAGAAGTTCCACTTGCCTCTTTAGGACAAGGGATCGTTCGTTACAGAACCTCTGATGGCAAGAGCAATGAATTTGGTTCTTGTCCGGCGGGGACTCCAACTGGAGTTAATTGTCTGACCCGTGCACAAATTAGCGCCGCCTATGTCAAAGCAAATGGGATTGACCCTGGAACCAACTCAGCAGCTCTGGCAGTACTGGCAGGTGCGGCTAGTCGTTATCCCGCAAATGATACGACCGTTGGCGATGGGTTAAATACAGGTGGTTATCGTTTTAATGCCACCCTTCCAGTCAAGGAAAATACCTTTATTGGTAGATTTGATTTCAATTTGACTCCGAAACATATCTTATCAGCAAGGATGAATTATCAAAATGATACATCTGCCTTATCAAGTGCCTTTGCTGATACACCTTCCAGAGTTCGATGGAGCCAGCCGAAAGGAATTGCGCTCGGAGAAGCGTGGACTATTTCTAATTCTTTAGTTAATAATTTCCGCTACGGTTTGACGCGTGCGGCGTTTACACAAGGCGGCGATTCCAATCAAACCAACATCAACTTCCGCTTTATTTTTCAACCATTTCTCTATGCACGTGGATTTAGTCGCGTTACCCCAATCCACAATGTTATAGACGATCTATCTTGGTCGAAAGGTAATCATTCGGTGCAGTTTGGCACGAACATGCGCTTCATCTCGAACCAGCGTAATTCATTAGGCACTTCTTTTGATTCTGCGGCAATTAATCCGTCTTTTTATGATTTATCGGGCGATGTCGTTATTACGAGCGATGCCGGAAACCCGATTTTCTCAAACCTGGGAAGCGGCTCTACAGATTTACGTGACGCATTATCTTCAGTAATTGGACGCTTCTCGGCATATTCCGCCAATGTAAATTACGATAGACAGGGCAATGTGATTGCCGCTGGTACTCCAATTAAGCGGGATTTTAGAACGCAGGAATACGATTTTTACTTACAGGATTCGTGGAAGGTTAAGCCAAACCTGACATTGAATTATGGCTTGCGCTGGTCAAATTCTGTTCCTGTATATGAAGCTAATGGTCTTCAAGTAAAACCAACGCAAAGTCTAAGTGACTTTTTCGCTAAGCGCGTCGCTGGCGCTCTGGCTGGCAAGCCTTATGTTGCACCTATCTCTATTGATCTGGCTGGCAAAGCCAATGGACGAGAGGGTTTTTACAAACATGATTGGAATAACTTCGCTCCATCAGCTTCCTTCGCGTGGTCGCCTAATTTCAAAGGTGGTTTGCTGAAAACTATTTTTGGTGAAAACAAGAGTTCGTTCCGAGGCGGTTATCGCTTAGTCTTTGATCGTCTGGGTGGTGCACTGGCAGTAAGTTTTGACGGACAGGCAATTCTTGGGTTTTCATCCTCAAGCCAGATTTCAGCGAACACCTATAATGTCTCAACGCGTCTTGGGCCATTGTTCACTGGATTGAATCAAAATGTTCGCGCCTTACCGCGCTTGACAATTAATCCGACGTTGAAATTTCCCTTACAACAACCCTCAGATCAGGATCAACGAATTGAAAGTGCGCTGGATGATTCCATCACTACGCCATACAGTCATACTTTCAATCTCTCCTTTGCCCGTGATATTGGTAAAGGGCTTTCATTTGAAGCCAGCTACGTTGGTCGCATCGGACGCAAATTATTGGTGTCACGCGACGTTGCACATTTCAATAATATTAAGGACCCGAAGTCAGGAATTGATTTTTATACCGCGATGAGAGAATTGATTTCTTATCGGGAAAAAAATGCTTCCATCGCATCAGTTCCAAAACTTCCTTACTTCGAGAATATTTTGCCGGGCTTAGCAAATACTTATACTGTTCTTGGTACTCCGACTGCGTTAACCGCCTCACAAGCAGCTTATCGCCGCATTGCGCGTAGTGCTGTTGGGGGACGAAATACAACTGACTATACCTTTGTTCAGGTACTTTGGAATGATGGCTACGGTACTAACGATCTTTTTTACCATCCGCAATACGCAGCGTTTGGCGCTCTTTCTTCAATCGGATCTTCTGATTATCATGCGTTCCAGTTCAGCTTAAAGAAACGTCTGAGCAATGATTTGAATTTTGATTTCAATTATACGCTAGGACATTCGCTGGATATTGCTTCTGGTCTTGAGCCGACTGGCTCAACGATTTCAGGATCAAGTTTAATTGTGAATCCACTTGATTTGAATATCAATCGTGGTAATTCTGATTTCGATATTCGCCACCTCATCAATGCGAATTACAATTACTCGCTGCCATTTGGTAAGAATAAGAAATTCTTGAGTGGCATCAATTCCGTCGCAAATGCGATTTTGGGTGGCTGGCAAACAACGGGTATTTTCCGCTGGAATTCCGGCTTACCGGCACGTCAACCTTTCGATGACGGACGCTGGGCCACGAATTGGAATGTCCAGTCGAATTTGGTTGCAATCCGGTCACTGCAATCTTCACCAACCCGCACTGGCGATCCTAATTTATTTGGCGATACCGTGGCTGCTTATTCGAGCTATCGAAATCCATATCCAGGCGAGACTGGAAATCGCAACGTCTTACGTGAGCCTGGTTATGTGGCAACTGACATGGGATTGTACAAATCCTTTAACTTACCGTGGGAAGGTAAAAAGTTAACATTCCGTTGGGAAATCTTCAATCTGACCAACACTCAGCACTTCACTGATGTTAACGGATTTGGCTTCCCGGTTGATCCTTATCTGGATACTAAAGGAGTTAATGTTCCTTCTGACTTTGGTAAATTTACCAGTATTCAAGGCGCTCCGCGTCAGATGCAGTTCGCACTAAGGATTGATTTCTAGGTTCTCCTGAAAATAAGAATTCACTGAATGGCTGATGGTCTTTATTGACTGTCAGCCATTTTTTTGCAATCAAAATCGAAGCAGCATAAAAATTCGTGGTTTCCGTCCTGGCCTAAAATCGGTGAATCAATCACACCGCGAGCTTGCAAATTCAACGTAGCGGCAAATGCAGTGATTTCATTGACAACTCTTATTTGGGCTGTTTCATCACGCACGATGCCGCCTTTGCCGACTTCGGCGCGTCCGACTTCAAATTGCGGTTTGATGAGGGTGATGACCTGGGCTGAGCTTTTTAGCAGGTGCGGAATCGCCGGTAAAATCAGCTTGAGCGAAATAAACGAAACATCGCAGACGGCTAAATCAAATTTTTCGCTGAAATCTTCGGGCTGAAGGTAGCGGGCATTGACGTGTTCGCGGACTTCGACGCGTGCGTCCTGGCGGATTTTCCACGCTAATTGTCCGTGTCCGACATCAAGCGCGACTATTCTTTTTGCGCCACGTTGTAATAAACAATCGGTAAATCCTCCGGTCGAAGCGCCAATATCAACGGCGGTAAACCCGGTCACATCAAGCTGAAAATGATCCAGTGCCGCTGCTAATTTCAGCCCGCCGCGACTGACAAAAGGCATCGTTTCTTTGAGCGTGATTTCCGCCTCAACCGAAATCATTAGGCCCGGTTTGTCGAGCCGTTGCTGGTTAGAAAAAACCAGGCCGCCAATGATGAGGGCTTGCGCTTTGGTGCGCGTATCTGTCAGCCCACGCGCTACGAGGAGTTTGTCAAGACGTTCTTTTTGCGGTTTAGGTGGCAAGGTGAAAGTTATTTATTTTCTTCCCCGTAGAGTAATTGATTGAGCCGCCGAATCGGGTAGTGTGGGCGTAAATCACCGACTTTCATTGCCCGAACTAAATTGCAAATTATACTTGTTGCACTCTGACGATCTGAATCTTCTGGCTCAAGGGATTTAGGGGCAAATTTAAATTCAAGAACAAATTTATTGAAATGCAGCTTCTTTTGACTGATCGGCAAATTTATAGCGGGAAAATTAAGATATATTGCTGGACATTCAGTTCCCTCCTGAAATTGCGCAATAACATCGCCCTGGACAAGAGAGTTTGGCAATTCATTCAATCGTGTATTTATTGCCTGGGCAATTCGTGTGCGTTCTTCATCAAAGAATGTAAAAGTGAAAATACCGATTAAGGAAAGATCGGTGTGCCCAGAAGTGAGTCGGAAAATGGCATTGCCTTTGACTTTGATGAAAGTGTCTTTATCAATCATCAGCGTGGCGGTTAGGACTTTGCTTTCCGTCTGAATAATCAAGGGCTTTTTCGCTTTTTCCTGAGCGAATGCTAGGCTTGCAAAAAACAGGAGGCAAATAATAGTTGCAGCTATGTAGTGAGGTTTGCGGTTCATAATGCTTGTGTCCTTTGCTGCGCTCCAAAATGTTTATTTGACTTGTTCTTCATCCTCTTCGCCTTTGAGCAGGAGGTTGATGTATTGCACGATGCCTTTGTTGTTATCTCCTTTGTTTGCTCTGTCCGTCCAGATGCAGAGCGCACGGGAAAGTTTTTGTGGGGTATCAATAAAGTTCAGGACGAAATGATTGAAATGCAGCTTTGTGCCAGAAATTTCTGTTTCAAGCTCCGCGAACGCAAGCTGAATTTCCGGGCAATGCGCGTTTTTTTTTAATTTGGCAGAGACATCTTTGACGGCAATATTTACAGGTACTTCAGCAATTTGTTTATGTGCTTCCTGGGCAATTTTTTGCCGCACGTCTTCAGGGATTACATAAACTAAATTACCGCTCAACGATCCGTCTGGATTGACCGCTGCCAGAGTGAAAACGGCTGTCCCTTTGACCTCAATAGTTTTGTTTTCGCTGAGTTTTAACTGGCCACTGATGATTTTGCCAGCGGTGGAAATCGTCTCGGTTTTTTTGACTTTTTCCTGCGCAATACCTGAAGTTAAAAAAATCAGGAGCAAGCAGAAAGTGACGTAAAAATAACAGGCTTTGGTCATGATACTTTGAAAAACAGCTTCGACGTTCATGCACAATTGCCTCTAGCGTACCGATGCAAAAATCTTTCCGTCCATGACCGCAATCGTTTCTTTCGCTCGATTGTAAATGCCGTCCGCATCAATACCATATTTTGCATGCAGCAATGATTGGCTGGCGTGTGGAATCAGGGCATCGGGTAAGCCGAGGCGAATCAGGCGCGGCCCTGTATACAGGGCGTTTCGCGCTTCCAGCATTTCCAAGACGGCACTGCCAAAACCGCAACTCAAATAAGATTCTTCGACGGTGATGACAAGGCGATGAGACTTGGCAATCGCAATCAATAAATCTTCGTCCAGCGGTTTGACAAAGCGGGCGTTGACGACAGTTGCGCGGATGCCGTCTTTGGCTAAACGATCAGCGGCTTTAAGCGCGGCATAGGTTGCTGTGCCAAGCGCGAAAATCGCTACATCGCCACTGCCTTCCGTCAGCAATTCCGCTTTGCCGATTTCCAGCGTATGAATTTCTTCCTCCATTGATACGCCGACACCGTTGCCACGCGGATAACGCAGCGAAGCCGGGTGTCCCGCTTCAATCGCGGTCAGCAGCATGTGACGCAATTCGTTTTCATCTTTCGGAGCCATCACAATTTGATTCGGCATCACGCGCAAATAACCGACATCAAGTAAGCCGTGATGGGTTGGGCCGTCGGCTCCGGCAATGCCGCCGCGATCCATCGCAAAAGTCACAGGCAAATCCATCAGGCAAACATCGTGATAGATTTGATCGAAACCGCGCTGCAAAAATGTTGAGTAAATCGCTACGACGGGCTTGAATCCCTGCGTCGCCAGTCCCGCGCAAAACGTGACGGCGTGTTGTTCCGCAATGCCGACATCAATCGCACGCTTCGGAAATTCCTTCATCACTTTGCTCAGGCCAGTGCCATCAGGCATCGCCGCCGTCACCGCTGTGACTTTTTCATCTTTGCGCATTATGTCAATCAGGGCGTTGGCGAAAACTGCGGTATAAGAAGGAGCCGGCGAAGCTTCCTTAATGAATTTTCCTGATGCGACTTCAAAGGCTGATGTTCCGTGCCACGCGGCCTGATCGGCTTCGGCAGGCTTGTACCCTTTTCCTTTGACCGTCAGCGCATGAATGATGATTGGGCCATCGGCTTTTTTCGCTTCTTCAAATGCTGCCAACAAAGCGGCGGTATCGTGACCGTTGACTGGCCCCATATAACGGAAGCCAAGCTCCTCGACAAAAACGCCGGGCACAATCGCGGCTTTGATCGTGTCTTTGACATCTTTTGCCGTTTGCAAAACCAGGTCACCGATGCCAGGAATCGCTTTCAGAATTTCTTCGACATCATCTTTGAAGCGATGATAAGTCTGACCTTTTCGCAACCGTGTCAAATAACCTTCGAGTGCGCCAACCGAAGGCGAAATGGACATCTCGTTATCGTTGAGGATGATGATGAGTTTTGTTTTAAGGTGTCCGGCCTGGTTGATCGCCTCGCACGCCATGCCTGTCATTATTGAAGAATCGCCAATGACTGCGACCACATGATTTTTGGCTCCGGCCAAGTCACGCGCCATCGCCATGCCCAGCGCCGCAGAAAGCGAAGTCCCGGCGTGTCCCGCTTCAAATTCGTCGTAGATACTTTCATCACGTTTGAGAAAACCCGAGAGGCCTTCGTATTGACGAATCGTGTGCAGTTGTTCGCGGCGTCCGGTCAGCATTTTATGTACGTAAGCCTGATGCCCAACATCCCAAACCAATTTATCTTTGGGCGTTTCAAACGCGTAATGCAGCGCGATTGCCAATTCGACTGCGCCCAGGCTTGCGCCCGTGTGACCGCCGATTTTGGAAAGTGTTTCGATCATGTATTCGCGGGCTTCGGCGGCGACTTGCGGCAATTGTTCGGGTTTGAGTTTGCGCAGGTCTTTCGGGTCGTCAATTTTATTGAGTAATTGCATAAATGTTCCTGGGTCAATTTTTATCGCAGCCACTGAAGTTCTGCTTCATCGCTATTTTTAATATGGGGGATTATAACAAGAGAAGGTTGAAAAAACACGTGAGCAATAGCTGCAAATAGTTAGCGGGTGCTTTCTTCTATTGGTAAAAGGGAAATAAATTTAACTGTCACTCCCGCCGCCACCGCCAAAATCACTCCCACCGCCACCACCAAAATCACTGCCGCCACCGCCCCAGTCACTGCTGCTACTTGAATCTGAACTCCAGGAACTGTCAGAACTGGAATCACTGCTTCCACCAAAATCAGCGCCGCCGGAACTGTTATCGTAATCCTGTGGCTGATCGTTTTGGTGATGGTGTTGTTCGCGTTCCTGGTATTGCTCTTCGCGGTAATGACGCCGCTCTTCGCCAAAGCCGATGCGGTTTGAATTATCCCAGTTGCCGTACCCCGGCGAATCGTAGATCGGCTGTGAATAATAGGGCTGCGAGTAATAATAATCCTGATGATAGTATGGATAAATCGCGGGGCCGTAATAAGTATGCGGGCTGAAAATCTGGCTCATCATCCAAATGTCTACCCAGCTTGAGCCGCCATAATAAGGGCGATAATCACGGTGCGGATCAAACGTCGGATCGTTCGACCAGTGAACGCGCTGACCGTTGACTTCGCGGGTCAGGACTTTCGGGACTTGTCCCTGTCCCATTTCATCCGCATGGACACGCGAAGTCAGAACGCGAATTTCCTGACCTTCTTTGTCTTTGAGCGCCACGACTACGGCTTCGTCTTTATTAAGTGGACGACCATCGAAGTAATCAAAAACCTCGTCGTTGTTGCGTTGAGGTGCAACGGGCGCACCGAGTTTGGCGGCCTCGGCTTTGATTTCCGCAATGCCTGGTTTATAGGAAAAATAACGTTCGGGTTGGCGCACAGCATCTTGCAAGGTCGCATTGAAGCGATCAATTTTTGTGTGATCTTTCCAATTGCTTTCGGCTTTGATTGTTTCGTACTCGGTTTGCCAGTTAACGAAACGCGCATTGACATCAAACTCCTTGCCAAGCTTGTCGTTGATTTCATTCATCAACAAATTGATGCCTTCGTCGAGTTTATTTTTATAAGCTTTTTGTTTGATCTTCCGACGACCAATGACGAACGCCACACCCGCGCCAGCCGCGCCCAAACCAAGCAAGCCGAGAAAGCCAAAAGTACCACGGCGGGTCGAGCGATCAGAAGTTGCCTCCGCAAGCAAAGCCCGCGAGAACCCGACCATCCCTAAACCAAAGCCCGTTCGCCCAGCGGATTGTTGTTTGAAAAGTGGCAGTGTTTCGGTCGCAGCCTGATTGATTTCTTTTGTATCAAGTTCCGTTTCGCCAGCTTTTCCCGTCGCGTAAATTCCTTCCTGACTGCAAATCACAACGATTTCATTCGCTTTAAGATTGGCATATTTCTTAATCTCGCGTGTGGCAAAATCTTTAGTTTTGAGGGAGCGGTTAGGCTGGATCAAATAGGCGCGTAAATTGAAGCCATGAGAACCCGCGTCGCTGACAACTTTTTGCAACTCGCTTAGATCGGCAGGCGTGAGCATTCCGGTGTAATCCATCACTGCTTTGCCGGTTGTGAGGTCGGCCAAAACCTGGTCAAGATGGGCATCGCTCACCATCGTCGGCGCATTGGATTTTGGATTTGTGCCTGCGCCGCCGTTTCGAGCTTCTGCTAAGCGCTGCTCAAAAAATTGCCGATTCGGCGCGAATGAGAGCGACGGGTCTTTGGTCTGGGCTGTTTCCAGCGGCTTGACTGCTTCGGCAAAACGCCTAAGCCGCAAATACGAAATCCCTAATCCGTAATTACTTTTCGCATCATTTTTTTCTTTCACTGCGGCAGCAAATAATTGTGCGGACCTGGCATAATCTTTGGCATCGTAGGCCTTTCGCGCATCAGAAAAATTGTCGGCAAACACAGCCGTTGAAACGACAAAAAATAACATCAGACAAAGTAGATATTTTTGCATAAAATTTATTTGTTATTAGACCACGTACCAGACACTGATTACTTTATTCTTTCGCGCTTGGCAACTCAATTACAAACCGCGCACCGTGCGGCAAATTATCTTCGGCACGAAGGTGTCCGCTGTGTTCGGCGACGATGTGATTAACGATAGCCAGTCCCAATCCAGTGCCGCGTTTGCGCGTCGAAAAATAAGGTGAAAAAATTCGCTCCCGATCAATCGGGGCAATTCCCGGCCCGGTATCTGCGACGGTTATTTCCACGGCATCCTGCTCGAAAACTTCACGTGTTTCAATGCGCAAAGTTTTTTCCTCCAGCTCAAATTTGCTTTCAGTAATGGCGTGCAGGGCGTTATCAAGCAAATTTACCAAAGCCCGTTTGATCTGGTCACGATCAACAAAAACCGGGGGCAAATCCTGCGCCAGTTTGCTTTCGAGCCTGATGCCATCCAGCCTTTCTTCGTAAAGCTTCAAGGTCGCAGCAATAATCTCGTTCAGGTCATGCAACGCAAATTTGGCAGCAGGCAGGCGGGCAAAGCTGGAAAATTCGTCTACCATTCTTTGCAATGTAGCGACTTCGGCCCCGATCAGCGAAGTACATTCACGCACCAGTTTTGCCCCTTTTTCATCCAGGCCGGAAGCCGACGGAAACACCGTTTCATGACCGTTGCCATTGCTCGCAACGCCCAACAGGTTTTTTGCCATCCGCTCCGCCGACAAGCGAATTGGAGTCAGCGGATTTTTGA
>JAYSTY010000218.1:0-20318 GCA_043719385.1 Blastocatellia bacterium
CAGAATCATCCGATAGCAAACGGTTATGGCGCGACGGTTGATGCTTATTTTGCCAGCAGCAGCGCGTTTGAAATTACTGATAATGGACAAGCCCAGGTCGTCGGAAAATATGCAGAAACAAATGTGCTGCGGTCAGGCTGGTTGTTAGGCGAAAAATATCTGACAGGAAAAGCTGCCATTGTTGATGCAACCTTAGGTTCCGGGCATGTGATTTTGTTTGGTTTCAGACCGCAGCATCGTGCGCAAACGGTCGGAACTTATGGGTTGGTTTTTAACCTGATAAAATAAAATTGTGGAACATCCGTCAGCCCACCCGCACTTAGTTCTAGTGAAAGTGAAAAGACGTGCGGGAAGGCTTTGCGAAGTGCTGGAGATGTTTTATTATCTGCCCGTCTACTACCAACAAACTTGCTATCGGATAAACAGGCGTCTCCTCCTTAAGCCTAACCGATAGAGATGCGCGCTGATTGTCGTTCCTTAAAAAATCTGAAATCTTTGTTTGATCTTTGGATTTACGGCGTTAGTTGAAGTATCTGTAAATTGCGTTCATGTTAGCTGGTTATTTAACCTGAAGGATCGAAATTGATGTCAAACCCTAATCCCCTGGGACAGTTTCTCCCAGGCTCTGGAGATGATTCTGCACATTCGCAGAGCGGAGAGCCTGTCAACGAGAGTCAAAATCCTGCCTATAATGAGAAGGATATTAATAAAAACCTGATTGCCGCGCAGTGGTATGTCATTACCCAAACTCTGCATCGCGTGCTTGGGAAATCAGACCTTTACGACAAGCTGGTAACAGAACTGGCGCAGGCGCTCTATCAGGACCAGGCAAAAACAATCGAAAGCCACCTGTATGATGCGTCAGATTTACCGTTGCCGGGAATGGTTTACTGTAGCACTGCGATGCATGATCTGGCAGCACAGATTCATAAGGTGCGTGACAGTAAAATGGCGGTGTTAATAACCGGTGAATCCGGCACTGGGAAGGAAGGAATTGCGCGTGCGATTCACACTTTGAGCAGTCGTCAGGAAGGGCCGTTCGTGGCTTTTAACTGCACAGTAGTGACGAAAGAATTAATCAGTTCACAGCTTTTCGGACACCGCAAAGGCTCTTTTACCGGGGCCGACAGCCATTATCCAGGATCAATTCGGAGTGCGGAAGGCGGGACAATTTTTCTGGATGAAATAGGTGATTTACCTTTAGAGTTGCAACCAAAATTGCTCCGCTTTTTGCAGGAAGGTGAAGTCCATCCGGTGGGAGAAACCAATCCGGTGAAGGTCAATGTCCGCGTTATTGCCGCCACCAATCACGACATCGAAGCAATGGTTGCCAAAGGGGAATTCCGCGAAGACCTGTATTATCGCATTAACGTTCTCCGATTTCATATGCCGCCCTTGCGAGAGCGCCGCGAGGAAATTCCCGCCTTATCCTATAACCTGCTGGAGCGTTTTTCGCAGGATGCCAGAAAGTCAGGGCTGACGTTTGCCCCGGAGACACTCGCCGCCCTTACTGCTTCCGCATGGCCTGGCAACATTCGTCAATTAGCGAATGAAATTCAACGGGCCATTGCTGTAGTTGCTAATCGTGAAATAATTCAACCGCAGCACTTATCGCTGGCTGTTTCAGGCGACTATAGAAAGAATGGCAAGTTGGATTGGGTAGATGAGATTTTGCTGAGTTTGTCAGCGCGTGGAAACCCCGAAGTAAAAGAGGAAATCGAAAAAACTCCTGAGTCGGTCAATCAGTCTCGAGCTGAAGTAGTAGAATCATCTCTCGTGCCAGAAAATGTTGTAGTCGAAGGCCGAAAAACCCTTCATAGTGGTCAAACCTTAGCTGATGAAGTAAAGGAATTGGAAAAGGGAATTATCGTCTCGACGCTGACTAAATTAAATTTCAATCTGTCACAAACGGCGAAGGAGTTGGGGCTAACGCGACGCGGGTTATATCTCAAAATGGAGCGGTATGAGATTGATCCTAAATATCTTAAAATAACCAAAGCTCAGGTCTCAGGGCCTGCTTAATTTTGTGCAGCAAAATCCAGCCGATAGTTTTGCGACCAAAGCCGATGCGGGTAAAAGCGGTCATCCCCGGCTTTAATAACCCTTCGGCGTTATTAACGATCATTTCGACGCGGTAAGTAGGTTGTTTGTTTTCATCCAGTTCAGCTACGCTCCCAATTTTTTCAACCTTGCCCTGAAACACTCGATCAGGCATCGCGCGTGTCAGTAAGCGAACTATCGCTCCTTCTTTTACATCGCCGATTTCTCGCTCTGGAACCTGAATACGAACGCGTAGTTGTGTGGTTTCAGCGACCCGGCAAACCTCACCGCCTTTTTCCAGATACTTGCCGTTCAATTCCAGTAAATTCTCGCCTAAAACTGTTCCGGTTCGTGGCGCAGTTAAAACCACCGAAGTTTGCTTGCTTTGCAAAATCTGTTCTCTTTGCCGCAGCATCGCAAGGACTCGTCTTTTTCCCTCAATCTCAGTTGAGGTATTGGCCGTTACGCTTTGTGTTGTCTGTAATTCTGATTGATTAAGGCGCACCTCGCTGCTGTATTTTTCGAACTGGCGACGATGCTCAACAATGGCATTTTGAACTTTTTCCTGCGCGGCTTCGATTTCAAGTTTTAGCGCCGTAACTTTGTTTTCAGCAGTTTCAAGATCGGACTTGGGAATCAGGCTCTCCTGAAAAAGCTGGCGTGTTCGGGCGAGTTGGGTTTGTGCCTCATTCAATCGTGACTTTTTTAAATCAATATCTGATTGCAACATTGCAATGGCCGCAGGATATTCAATATTCTGCTGACGTCCGCCAAGTTTACGGGCCAGAATTTTGTTCTGTTCCGCCTGAAACTCGCGTGCCAGACGAGTTGATTCATTAAGCTGAGCCGAGGCGCGAACGGTCGCCTGTTGCCGGGTTTTAATTTCACTTGAAAGGCGCTCGAACTCGCCCTCTTCACGAACAATATCAGCGCGTAAAGCGATTAAATCAGAACTCAAATCAGGATTACCGAGGCGTGCCAATTCTTTTCCTGCCGCTACTAATTCACCCGGTTTGACCAGCACTGTGACCATCCCGGCTTCAGGTGTGCTGATAACAGATTCTTTTTCCTTCATCGGCGTCAAAGTGCCGAAACTTCCAACAGACGCTTCCCAGGGCAGGAGCAACGCAGCGAAAATCAGGAGAAAAAGAATGGGGGGAATTAACAGACGCCGCCAGGATTTGACGGGTTTTTCTGTCAACTTTGGCTTGGTTTGGGGCGACTGCTTTTCGGTCATCGCCGTCGCTGGTTGATCAGCAATGGGATTGCGAGTCGCTGGCAATAAGGTTGCCGCAGACTGTGTGGTTGATTTTACCGAGGCAAGTTGTTGGCTCTCAGATGGATTAATCATAAATGTCCTGAGCCAGTCTGTCGCAGACCTGAACAGGCTTTTAAGGGGGCGACGCGCGTAAAGAAATATCACACCACCGGTTAATAGCAAACCAGGAAGCTGAAATTCATCTATCAAATAGCTACCCACATAACTGACAATAAGCCAGGTCAGGAGGGCAGAATACACCACTGAAAGAAAGCCGAATAAAGTATAAATCACTTTCTCAGAACGACCGTATTTGTTGGCGCTGGCGTCACGCTCGCCATAAGCCAGCCAGTTCCACAGGCTGCGCCAGTAATCCCGCGACCGAGACATCAGATTCGGCAGGCGGAGCCATTGGCTTAAGAAATAGTATCCATCTAATTTAATCAACGGATTGGCATTGAAAACTATATTCAGCAAACTTCCCAAACAAAATATCAAGGCCAGATCAGACAAAAAGGTGTATGGTTCAACTATCAACCAAATTAGCAAGGCAGTCGTCCCCACCAGTAATTGCCAGTAAACCCCAGCCGCAATCACCCACAATCTTTGCCCTCGTTTTTTAATTAAATGAATGCCGGAAACATTGCAGTATAAGGCCGGAATAAAATAATAAACCCCCAGCACGCCTACTTCTGTGGCGCGCCCACCAAAGGCTTTGCAGGTTAGCCCATGCGCAAACTCATGCGTCACCACGACCATCCATCCGGCGACAAACATCGCGACATAATGTTCGCGGATAATGTATGCCCCATAATTCGAGAGAGCAGCCCAGTTTAGCGCTGATAAAAATGCCACCGAAATCATAAATAATAAGGTGAGCACAAAAAATGTTGGTGTCCAGACCCAGCGCAACGCAGGAACCATGCGGGCAAACAATTGGTCGGGGTTGAAAAGCCTGAAACGGATGTAAGGCTGGCGCATGACCGCTTGATTTGCCGCATAGCCAGTCGTCCGCTTGCCAGCTAAAATACCAACTTGTTCAAGTTTTGTCAGGAATTTTGTCAGCGTCGCAAGGGTGAGATTTCCGCCATGTCGCTGTTTGAACTCAAGGCAAACTGCCGACGGCGTGAGGGCTTCTTCAAGTAACTGAAAAACCTTGAATTCGGTTTCGCGCAAAATGATAAAGCGATTAATTGAAGCCGAACCCGCAAACCAGCTTTGACGATCTCCATCCTGCTGCTCGGTAAGTTCGAGATCATCAGTAAAGCGTGGAGGATAATCGCAATAATCAGTAATCATTTCCTGGATTAATTTTTTGACTATAAGAGGTAACCCGGCTAATAAATTAAATTACTAATAAGCTTAAGTAGCAGGGATAGATGAAATAATTGCCCGCATATTTAGTATGCAGATAGTTATTTGTTAGTGCTTTAAAAGCCACGGATCAACGGTTCCCGGTGAATGATTTTTACCTGCTGGGGTAATTAGTACTCTATGTGCTAAAAATGTATACATTGTATCCGCTTTACTTTATTTTATTAACTGCAATCAATTCAATACTTTACCAGAAATTTATAAAAATATTTGCAAGTTCGAATCTTTGGTACGAAGTATGCAGTTAACTATATCGTGCAGGTAGCAATTATGATACCTGTAGCACCCTCAAATTGATGCATATAAGGTTAAAGGCACTAAGCCTCTCAGGCTCAGGATACAAAATATTTTGATACGAAGAGGTTTGGGTTCGTTTTGCTTCAAGCGAAGTAAAGTGACACGCCTAAGCGGAGAAATAGGAAGAAGGCAGAGACTTCCTATTTCTCCGTTTAAATTTTTAAGGACTGAGTTGTTATTTTTGTAATTGGGTAAGCGATATTATCATCAGATTACTGTTCCATCTGTGATTACGGCTCCTTTGGGAATAACCACAATACCTTCGCGAATATTATAATTCTCACCATCAAAATTTTCGTGTCCAGCGTCATTTA
This sequence comes from Blastocatellia bacterium, assembly GCA_043719385.1. Classification (GTDB taxonomy): domain Bacteria; phylum Acidobacteriota; class Blastocatellia; order RBC074; family RBC074; genus JAFDVL01. Next base: position 5,284 of record JAYSTY010000218.1, read on the forward strand.
AGATTCTCACGTTAGAACCAATCCGCACATTTTTATCTACGATAGCATTGCGAATAATAGTGTTTTCGCCAATTCCGATCCAGGGCAATCCCTGCCTGCGTTCTAATTCCAATTCATCAAGTGTTTGGTAATAATCCGCGCCCATAATTAACGAGTGTTCGATGCGGGAGTAATTTTCAATCCGCGAGCGAATGCCGATAATAGAGTGATCCACCCAGACGCGATTCAGGATGCAGCCTTCGGAAATAATCGCTTCTCGAATCTGGCAATCAAGGATTTTTGAGCTGGGCAAAAAGCGCGCCCGGGTATAAACGGGAAAGTCAGCATCAAAGAGGTTAAATTTAGGGACGATCCGCGTCAGATCAAGATTTGCATGATAAAAAGATTTGATCGTTCCAATGTCTTCCCAGTAACCATCAAACAGAAAAGCCTGGACATTGTACTGGCTGATGGCTGCCGGAATGATTTCACCGCCGAAGTCCACAAATTTTTCGTTTCTCAACAACTGTCGCAAAGCCTCATATTTGAAAAGATAAACTCCCATTGAAGCGATATACGGACGCTGGGCGGCATCTTCTGCATTCAGCCCCAGTTTAGTTGTGTCAACGCACATGCCAGGTAATTGATCGGCAGGGGGTTTTTCCTTGAACTCGACGATGCGCCCTTCATCATTGGTTTTCAGTAACCCAAAGCCGGAGGCCAGCGCTTCGCTGCAGGGGATGACCGAAACGCTGACATCCGCGCCGGTTTCTTCGTGGTGCCGAATAAAATCACGATAATCCATTTGATACAGGTGATCGCCCGACAGGATCAAAACATGTTCAGGGTTAACGTCCTGAATGTGTACCATCACCTGGCGCACGGCATCGGCTGTACCCTGAAACCAATTTTTATTTTCAGAGGTTTGCTCTGCCGCCAGGATTTCGACAAACCCATCGGAGAATCCACTAAAGCGATAAGTCCGCGAAATATGGCGATTGAGCGAAGCTGAATTAAATTGCGTCAGTACATAAATTTTCGTTATTTCCGAATGCAGACAATTGGAAACAGGAATGTCAATCAAACGATATTTGCCACCCAGCGGAACTGCCGGTTTGGCGCGGTGGTGCGTTAAAGGGAAAAGGCGTGAGCCTTGACCGCCGCCGAGAATCAACGCCAATGTATCTTTTCTCATCGTTCCCTCCTGCGGCGGCAAACGCCAACAGTAAAATGTTTAAGTTGATGGGTTGGGATCTTTCGTGTCAAATCCAGTCTGACCAACGCGCTTGGTTAGTCTCGCCGGATAAGATAATCTATCGTGCGCATCTGAGCATAGCCCTATTGGTTTTTCAAGCAGCAAGTTATGAATTTAGCAGGATTTTTAATTTCTTCGACAATTTTACAAGCTTTGAGCCGCGGCACAGGCGTGGTTGCGCTGGAATCAACCGTCATCGCCCATGGCTTACCTGCGCCTCACAATTTAGCACTCGCTCGTTCATGCGAAGCCATAATTCGTGCGCAAAATTGCGAACCCGCAACTATCGGCATTATCGCCGGGCAGCCAGTTATCGGGATTAACGAAGCGCAGCTTGAGGAATTAGCAACAGGCCGTGATGTGGCCAAAGTAAATTTAGCCAATCTTGCCCACATTATCGCCCAAAAAAAATATGGAGCTACAACTGTTGCGGCAAGTCTGTGCCTGGCACATCGGGCTGGCATCAGAGTTTTCGCCACCGGAGGCATTGGGGGAGTGCATCGCGGGGCAGAAGCAAGCTTTGATATTTCGGCTGACCTGACGGCGCTGGGGCGTTTTCCAGTGCTTACTGTTTGCGCAGGAGCCAAAGCGATTCTTGCTTTGCCGCAGACGATGGAAGTTTTAGAAACGCTTGGCGTGCCTGTCATTGGCTATCAAACTGATGAACTCCCAGCTTTTTATTCGCGTTCCAGCGGCATTAAACTGGAGCTTCGCGCCGACACTCCGGCAGAAGTTGCAACGCTCGCTAAAACACATTGGGAGTTGGGAAATACAAGTTCTGTCTTAGTTGTCGCGCCTGTGCCTGAAGCCGAAGAACTTCCGGCAAGTGAAATTGCTGAGGTGATTGAAGAAGCTCTCGCGGCAGCCTCACAGCAAAATATTTTGGGCAAAGCTGTCACGCCGTTTTTGCTCTCGCGCATCACCGAAAAAACAGCCGGGCGCTCGCTCCAGGCCAATCTTGCATTACTTAAAAATAATGCGCGGATTGCGGCTGAGATTGCCAGCGAAATTGCGCTGGGATAAAAATCGGAAGACACTTGCAAACATTTAATTGTCATAACTGATGAGGTCTTAGGCCTTTGGCTTTTGGTCTTGGAATCTCTGCCTGAAGAATTTGTCTGCGGCGCTGGTTATGCGAGAGTTAATATTCCGGGCAGGGGAATAGTTTCCATCTCTTGCCAAAAACCAAACACCAAAAGCCAAAGACCTGCTCATTTAACTTATGGCGGCTCACGAACATCATCACAATCATGACCATTCGCTTCCGCATGAGCGCGGCAAACAACAGCGCATTCTAATGATCGTGCTGGCGCTGAATTTTGTGTATATGCTGGCGGAGGCAATGGGCGGTTATTGGGCCAACAGTTTGGCTCTGATGTCTGACGCAGGCCATATGCTCGCGGACGTTGCGGCGCTGGCGCTGTCTTTATTCGCCGTTCGCTTTGCTGCCCGACCTGCCACCCCTGAAAAAACGTATGGCTACTATCGCATGGAAATTTTAGCGGCGCTGGCGAATGGTGTGACGCTGATTTTAATTTCCCTGTTGATTTGTTACGAAGCTTATCATCGTTTGCGCCAGGCCGAAATTATTGATGCCAGAGTGATGATTTCGATTTCACTCGGCGGCTTGCTGGTGAATTTGATTTCCGCCAAAGTGTTGCACAGTTCCCATACGCACGATTTGAATTTGCACGGAGCATTTTTACATGTCATGGGAGATTTGTTCGGTTCCGTCGCCGCAGTTTTAGCCGGGGCGCTGGTGTTGTGGCGCGGTTGGGTTTGGGCTGATCCTGTTTTTAGCGTGTTGATTTGCGGACTGATTGTTTACAGTTCATGGCGGCTGGTTTCTGAAGCGGTGAACATTTTGCTGGAAGGGACGCCTGCGCATATTGATGCGGGAGCGGTTGACGCAGCGATGCGAACCATTGCCGGCGTCCGCGACCTGCACGATTTACACATCTGGACGATTACTTCAAATCGTCATGCGCTCACAGCCCATGTCATCATTGACGAAGCTGGTAACAGCTATCAGATTTTGCGGGAATTGCGCGAACTTCTGGCCAGTCGTTTTGGGCTGACACATTCAACTTTGCAAATCGAAGACCCTTATCTTTCGGCGATGGTAAAAATCAAGCGCGACCACAAACCTGGTGAAGTCAGGTAATTTGCAATCCCAAATAAGATTTAGCAAGGTGGGCACGGATTGATAATGCAATTCCACCCTCTGTTTTCATAATGTCTTTTGAGCTTTTTATTGCCCTGCGCTATTTGCGCGCCAAACGCCGCCAGGCTGCCGTGTCAGTTATTACCGGAGTCGCTATCGCAGGCATTGCCATTGGCGTTGCGGCTTTGCTGGTCGCGCTGGCGTTAGCAACTGGCTTCCGCGAAGAAGTACAGGAAAAAATTCTCGGTGGCACAGCGCATTTGAATTTACTCAAACCTGATAACAGTGGCATTTCGGATTATCGTGCGCTGACCGAAAAAATTAGTACCGTTCCCGGGGTCAGGGCTGCCACCGCGACGATGTACGATCAGGTATTGCTCAGCGCCAATGAGCGGCAGGAGCCAGCCATCCTCAAAGGCGTAGACCTCAGCGTCACTGGTAAAAATGCCAACGAAATTTTCACTACAACTATTGAGGGGAATCCCCAGGATTTATTGCCTGATCCATCAGCCACAGATGCAGAACCATCACTTGACGGAATTATGGTTGGTAAAGAATTGGCGCGTATTTTGAATTTGCAACGGGGCGATGTGGTGACTGCGTATGCGGCGAAAACACGACTGACTCCGGTTGGAACGACACCGCTCACAACCCGCTTTCGCGTTATCGGTTTTTCTTCTTCCGGGCTTTATGAATATGATGCGCATTGGGCATATATCTCGCTGGCAGCCGCGCAACGACTCAATGGTGAAGGCGATGTGGCGGGCGTAATCCAGATGAAAGTGGATGATTTGTATGCCGTGAACGAAATCGGCAGGCGCGTGCTGGAAAAATCCGGGTCAGGCTTTATGACGCAAAACTGGCAGGAGTTAAATCGTTTGTTATTTGCAGCGTTCAAATTACAGCAATCAGTTATCATCGTGTTTTTCTCGCTGCTGATTGCCATCGCCGCGCTCAACATCATCACGACTTTGACGATGGCAGTGATTGAGAAGCAGGGCGATATTGCCATCCTGCGCACCCAGGGAGCTACTCCGCGCAGCATTATGAAAATTTTCATGCTACAGGGCGTGATGATTGGAATTATCGGTGCAGTCTCAGGTATAATTTTAGGGCTGGGCCTGTGCTGGCTGGCGAATACTTACAAATTAGTTTCAATCCCGGCGGAAATCTATTCAATTTCGTTCGTGACTTTGAAAATCCGCGCTGTACCCTGTGCGTTGATTGCGTTGCTGGCGCTTGTGATTAGTTTTCTGGCTACGCTCTATCCCGCCCGCTCAGCGGCTAAAGTGCAACCGGTCGAAGCGTTAAGGTACGAATGATTATTTGATGTGCAGTGATCTGATTGCTTCGCGCAGTTCAGCCACGCGAAAAGGTTTTTCCAGAAAGGCGTCGCAAATTTCTTTGACCAGGCGCGCGTTTTCGCTGCTGTGCTGTCCGGTCATGGCGACGACTTTGATGTGGGAAGAAAACTGTTTGATTTGGCGGGTTGCTTCGACTCCATCCATAATCGGCATGTCTAAATCTAAAATCACAATGTCGGGATTTTCGGCCTGGGCCAGACGCACTGCTTCGAGGCCGTTGATGGCCTGAATGATGCGATGCTCGTCCTCAAGTGCCTGAGTCAGCATTCGTCGCACGCCTTCGATGTCGTCTGCGATGAGAATCTTAGCCACGTCAGTCCGGGTGAGGTTTTCCTCAGTGAAGTGCTTAGTTGCCCAACCAGTAAGATTGCAATTGCTACCAACGGGAGGCTCAATCTTACTCACTCAAACTCGGCGAAATACTTAGGAAAAGCTGGGCTACCAGGGTGATTAACTAGGACTACTTTCTGGTAGATATTTTGCCTGATTAATTTAATCTCTCACACGCTACGGAAGTTAAATTATTAGGCGATGATCAAATAAGCGAAATTTAGAAGACTTGCAAGGGAAATAATTCCGCAAGATTTTGACGCAGCGGATTATAACTGATTCCTGCTCCTTTTCAAATCAACAAATAGTTTGCGTGGCAGTCACAGGGATATTTCAGCTTGACACGCTCTGTTTGATAGCGGAAAATTTGCTTATCTGTACGCGAAGGCTTGGCGACTAAGTAAAACAATTGACATCCGGCAACAAATATTACCAGGCCTGATAGCTTTATGCAGTATTCATTCAATCTTCATCCCTTGCTCAATTCATCACTGCGGAAAACGCTTATTTCCTTGCGGGTTGGTAAAACCGACGCGTAAGCTGCTGTGGAAGTAAACCTATGAGAAGAGCGGTCAGTTATTTTGTCGTTGGTTGCATCGTTAGTGCGTGGTTATTGGCGCCGACTGCGCTGGTTTCCAATTCAGCGGAAGCGGCAACGTCGCTGGCGCTGATTTCCGGTTTTGTTAAGGACGATACGGGTAAGCCTTTGGTCGGCGCAGCCGTAGCACTTTTTGAGGCGCAGCCGGGACAAATCATTGGTGGCAACCTGCTCAAAAATATGACGACTGATGCCGAAGGCCGTTTTAAGGCAAGTATTGCTCCGGGCTTTTACCGCTTACGTGCGGCGGCAGATGGATTCAGACCTACTTTTACTTTAGTTGCTCTCGATGCGGCAAATAAGATCACGCACAATTTTTCCTTGAAGCGAGTTGGCACAATAATCGAAAAGCGCGGTGACAAAGGCGATTATCGCTGGATTGGACGGAGTGTGCCGCGCAGCATTCTTCATTACCAGGATGAAGACGAAGAAACATCCGTTCCTGGCGATGTCGTAGCTGAAAACACAACCCCGCGAACAAAATCAGAATGGCATGGAATTGTGCAATTTACTGGCGCACAATCTGGCGAAGCCAATTTCGTGGGAACCAATTTCGCCATTGCAAGTTCTTTTGGTAACAACCTGGAGGTTGCATTACTGGGACAAGGCGGAATTGGTGAAGCCGCGCCACAACGCTTGACCGCAATTGCTTCGCTGCGTCCCAAAGCGACACATCAGGTGACGGCGCTGGTGGGGTATGGACAGGCGGCGCTACGGGAAAAAAACCGGGGGCGGACGCTCGAACAATTTTCTTTTGCGGCAATGGATTCCTGGCAGGTGGCAAAACCGTTGCTGCTGATTTACGGCTTTGATTATTCGTCGTTTGGAAATTTTGGCAAAGGGCGAGACAGTATTTTACCCCGCGTCGCTGTCCAACTGACGCCCAATTCACGGACCCATATCAATGCTGCCTTGGCGCCTGGCACCTCAGATTTGCGCCCCTCGCCAGAAGGCTTTGATTCCGAAAATATCCATTCCAGATTTGCATCGCAACAGCCCAATATTGCGGTAGTCAATGGCGAGCCGATGAGTGATCGCAGCCGCCGTTTGGAAATTGGCTATGAACGTGTGCTGGGGGAAGATGGCGATTCCTCAATCGAAGCGACCGCTTTTTATGACGTCATTTCTCATCACGGAGTAGGAGTGATGGCGTTGCCCCTTGAAGCTTCCCCTGAAACTCAATCTGCCTTTCAGCAGGTTGCGCGTCAAATTGTGGCGATGAATGGAGCCGCACGTGGCATGCGCGTGATGTATACGAAGAGAATGAATGACTACGTTACGGCCTCAATTGGTTACAGCTTCGGGCACGGCGAAAGATTTAATGAAGCTGCCCTAAGCGATATTACGCCTGCACAATTGTTTACCGGAAGTAATTTCCAGATTGCCTCAGCCAAACTGGATTTCGATCTGACCCACCGCACTGGAACCCGCATTTCAACTGTGGTGCGGCTTTCTCCCTCTGCCGTAGTTTTTGCAATAGACCCATTTGCCGGACGAATGAGCGTTTATGACCCCAATTTGAGTATTTACGTGACGCAAACACTCCCCACTTTCGGCCTGCCAGTGAAATGTCAGGCGCTGGTTGATATGCGTAATTTGCTCAATCAAACGAATGGAGTTGTCAGCGAAAAAACGCAACTTGTGGCTGCCAGCACACAACGCAGCGTCCGTGGTGCAATCTCATTTCAATGGTGATTCTTCCAAAATCTCGGACTGAGGTTCAGAAAAATGAAAATCCCCCTGTCTGAATTACCTATGTCAGCCTTAAGAATCGGTATAAATGCTTAAAAAACAGAGTTCTTAAATATATGTCCTGGTTGGAATAAGAGTTGCTTTAAATGATCTGAAATTGTCTGACCATTTGGCTGGATGACGAGTATGGCGCAGGTTAAGGGGAAAAATAAAAACGTGGGAATGGCGAATACACAATCCGGCACCGTTCAATTCACGACGCGAACATTATTGTTACTGTTCGCGGCGGTGTTGGCGTTGCTGGCTGGGTTATTCAATTTGCGTGACCGCATTGTGCAGAAGCCAGTCAAAACTGATGGTGTGATTTGGATTGATAAAGCTGGCTGGGGTGTCGTGGCCGAAAGTGTCGAGCCGAAAAGCCCGGCGGCTCTGGCGGGAATTTATCCAGGCGATACTCTGGTTGCGGTCAATGCCTCAGGCGATTATCACGAAGACCCCGAAGAAATTACTGAAGCCCGCTACGTCCAGCTCCTGCTTGATCAGGTCAAAGATCAAATCAGCGAAGCTCATCCACTCAGCTATTACATCGTGCGCAAAAACGATACGGGTGAAGCGACGATCAAGCAAGGCATTGCCGACATTGATCATTTACAAGTTAGTGATAAGCATTTGACGCGTGGAATTTATCTGGCGCTGATTGGGCTGATTTATCTGGGGATTGGAATTTACGTTTTATTGTTACAGGGACGCGCCCCTTACGTGCGACATTTTTTTGTCGTTTGCCTGCTGGCGTTCATCGCGCATTTTTACAGCCCGACCGAAGAACTGCGGACGAATTTCGATAAAATTATTGATTTAGCCGACACGATAGCCTTGATTTTGTTGGGGCCAGCCTTTGTTCACTTCGCTGCGATTTATCCTAAACGCGCCCATCTCTTTCAGGAAAAACGCTGGGTTGCTTTGTTGCTTTATGTGCCAGGTACGTGGTTGATATTGATCGAAACGTGGTTACATTTTGAAAAGCTCAGAAACCTGCTGCCGCATGCGGCGTTTTCACTCACGAACCTCAAATCATTCCTTGAGCGCGGCGAAGCGCTGACTTTTGCGGCGGCCATGATCATCAGTTGTTGGTTGATGGTCAGAACTTTTCGCAGTGCACGTTCAACCACGATCCGCCAGCAACTCAAATGGGTTTTGTGGGGCCTGGGCATTGCGGCATTTTCGTTCAGTGTTTTCTATGTGCCATCGTTGATTGCGAAGACTTCAACGACTACGCTTTTTCAATCACTTGCCATCGCCCCGTTAATTTTGATTCCGATTACATTGGGTTATTCAATTGTCCGTTATCGCCTGATGGATGTGGACGTGGTGATGCGCCGCTCTGCCGCCTACCTGGTGGCCTATCTTGCGGTTGCGCTGCTCTTCGGTTCAGTGACTGCCGGAGTGTATGAATTTCTCCGCCCTCAGTTACCGCCGGAAGCCACCGATGCAACCTGGTTGATTGCGGTAATTTTGATGTCGGTAATTGCGATGCTTTTCACGCCGGTCAAAAACTGGATGCAGGAGCGCATTGACCGCATGTTTTATGGCGAGAAATACGACTATCGCATGACGCTACAGGATTTCGGGCGGACGTTGTCTTCGACCACTGAACTTGACGTTTTGCTTGATAGCCTGGTGCAACGGTTGAAAGCCGTGTTGTCAGTTCAGCGCTTAGCTATTTTTGTTGAAGATCGCCATGCGCCAACGGGCTTCAAAATAGCCCGTGCCGAAGGCATTGAACGCGAAAACCTCCTGCCATCCGATGTTATCGAAAAAATTCGGGGCGAAGGTCAGACGGAAATTATTCGCGCTGGTGAGCTTGAAAGCGATGCCGATGAAGAAGAGTTAACGCGCCGCAGATTTTTTTATTATGTCCCTTGTGCGGCTCGTTCGCGTGTGGTCGCGGTCATCGCACTGGGACGCACAGTGGATGGTGCTTTGCTTTCGTCTGAAGACCTTGATCTGTTGCACGCGATTTCAGGTTATGTGGCCGTCGCGATAGAAAATGCTTTGTTGCTGGAAGAGCGTGATCGGCGCGCTGATGAACTGGCTCAGCTTAAGGATTTCAACGAAAACATTATTGAGTCAATCAACGTCGGAGTGATGACGGTTAATTTGCAGGGACGCATTACCAATTGGAACGGCGCGATGGAGGAGCTTTACGGGTTGCCGCGTGAACAGGCAATTGGCAAACGCATCCCCGAAGTTTTCCGGGAAGGAATTGTGGATGCCTTAAAACAATTCACTGAACGCAATGGCATTAATGAACCGATCACCGTTTATAAATTTCGCACGCAATCATTGGACGGGCGGGATTTAACCCTCAATATTTCACTGGCGCCATTACACAATAAAGTCGGCGAAGTTGAAGGCACTCTGATCGCTATTGAAGATGTGACCGCCCGCATCGGACTTGAACAACAATTGCAGCAGTCCGAAAAACTTTCCTCCATTGGCTTACTCGCCGCCGGCGTCGCCCACGAAGTCAATACGCCGCTGACCGGAATTTCTTCTTATGCGCAAATGCTGTTGCAACAAATGCCGGAAAACGATCCGCGCCACCAACTGTTGCAAAAAATTCATCGGCAAACCACGCGCGCCTCGTCCATCGTTAATAACCTGCTGAACTTTTCGCGGGTCAGTGATTCACGCTTTAACGACGTAGATTTGCCGCGTGTGATGGATGACACTATTCAATTGCTGGATGCGCAGCTTCGCAACACCGACATTGAAGTCGTGCGCCATTACGCCAAATATTTGCCGCCCGCCTTTGGTAATGCGCCGAAGTTGCAACAGGTATTCATGAATTTGATTTTGAATGCGCGTGATGCAATGACGCACGGCGGACGTTTGGAAATTTCCATTGATTGCGATGATCAGGTAACAGTCATCACTTTCCGCGACAATGGCATGGGCATCTCGCCTGAAAATTTGAGCAAAATCTACGATCCGTTTTTCACTACCAAACAAATTGGACAAGGCACAGGCTTAGGCTTAGCCGTGAGCTTCGGCATCATTCAGGATCACGGCGGTCATATCAACGTCGAAAGCCAGCAGGGCAAAGGCGCTGTCTTTTACATTTCCATCCCGCTCGCTTCTGCCCGTCAGCAACTCGCCACCGCCAGCGATTAAGCCATTGTCACAATGCAAAAAATGATGCCGCTAAAAGCCTCGCTAAAAAGCGATCAGCGTTGCCAGATCATGAGCAATTGTCTGGCTCATCTCACGTTCTGGTAATTTCTCAATCATCGTCACAGGTAAACGCCGATAGCCAATTAATGCACCAGCAATTTGTCCGGCAATCGAAGCGTTAGTGTCAGCGTCTCCACCGACTGAAATTATTTCCTGCATCATTTGTGTAAAACCCAGGCGCAGGATTTGTTGGGCGGCGTAAATTGCCAGCGGAACTGATTCGACGACATAACCAGAGCAGCCAAATTTTTGTGCAAGGTCAGAAATTGGCAGATCAAGCTTTGAGAATTCAATCAGCCGATCCCGCACGCTGGTGTCAGGTAAGGCTGCAATTACCAACTCCAATAAATTTTGCTCGCCCTGCCAATCTCCGGTTAACGCTGATCGTACTGCGACGACAACTGCGAGTGCGCCTGCGTATGCCTCTTCGTGATGGTGCGTGATACGGCTAACATCGCGGATTATTTGTCTGGCTCCTGTCTCTTTTGGGTCAAGACAAAATGCCAGTGGAGCAATGCGCATCGCGGCCCCATTGCCTGCCGCACGATCCCCTTTTCTCCCAACCAACGCCCAATGCCCGCCGTGCCTTAATTCAGTCACAGCCTTGAGCGTACTTGCGCCCATTCCTGTGATGCGATTTTGTGAATGCCACGCAGCAAAACGAGCAGCAATTCTGGCAGGCTCTATGACATCGCCTGATGCAATCATTGCTTCGCACGTAGCCAGCGTTAATTGCGTGTCATCTGACAAGCGCCACTCACAGTCTGTCGAGAAATCAATGGGTGGCAATTGATTTTCATACGCTCCACCAAAACCATCGCCAATCGCTCCACCGATGATGCAACCGATAATTTGATCTGTTTGATTCATTCGTTTATGAAGATTCTAATCGCTTATTTTGGCGGCGTATAAATTAATTTTCCAGGAGCGAGGAAATATAAAGTACGACAATCATAAGGCTGTGATCGGTACTGAGGGGCAACACCGCAGGCAATAAAAAAATTGACCTGTCATTGACACTATTTTGAGTGACGTGATTTAGTACCAACTCAAATTCTTTTTCCAACAAGACAGCCGTCCTGCTCACCGATAAGCTGGCAGCGTGGCGGACATTTTCATCACAGGAAATAAAATCAATGATTTCGCGTCGCACCTTCCTTTCTGCACTTTCTTTAAGCGTTGCTGGTTTGCAGGTCAGTGCAAAAAATCCAGGTATTAAAATTGGCTGTCAGACGAATGCGTGGCGGATTGATCCGAGCGATTTTTCCAGCGTCCTGCTTGTTTTGGCAAAGCTGAAAGAATTAGGGTTTGATGGTTTTGAAACAGGCTTCCGCAATCTTCAACCGCAATTTGGCAATATGGCGCAGGCTGGCGCACAAATTGAAAAGCACGGCTTACAGTTTTTCGGCTGCCATATTTTTCTTGATAAATATGATGAAAAAACAAATGTTGCGCCAATGGAACTGGTGACTAAAATTGCTGATGGCGCGGCGGCGTTTGGTGCGCAACGATTAATTTTGAGTGGTACCGGCCTGATCAAAGATGGAAAAGTTGATGCCGAATTAGTGAAGCGCAAGGCCGAGGGACTCAACGCAGCCGCGAAGTATTGCAAAGCAAAAGGCCTTAAACTTGCCTACCATAATCATGGGCCGGAATTTCAAAACGGTGGTCTCGAAATCGAAGAGTTATATAAACATACTGATCCCGCGCTCGTGGATTTTTTGACGGATTGCGGTTGGGCCTGGCGCGGTGGAATGAATGTGCCGGAATTTTTTGGCAGGCATTACAAACGAATGATTGGCCTGCACCTTCGTGACTTCAAGGGGGACACCCAGGTGCCTTTGGGGCAAGGTGATTTCCCGCTGCAACAACTCGCAACAGTCATCAAAAAAGTGAAATGGCAGGGCTGGGTGTTGAACGAAGAAGAACGATTAAGCGGTGAAAAACCTGGGGAAAGCGCCGTCGCTCCGGCCCGCAAAACATTGAAAAATACTTTTGGCAGATGAGTGCTTGCCAAAATCGGGTTTATATGAAAATGTTCACACTACAGAGAGTGCGATTGAAGCGGTGGGAGAAAATTCGGGGGAGTAATCTCCTGGCGTGAAAATCGTACCTCTGTGGTTTTAAGAACCCTTCCTGTTAATTCACCATGAAAAGAAGAATTTTTTTAATCGGTATTTCGACCGCAACAATGACGGCTTCATCTTACCGTCGTATCCTGGGTGCAAATGACCGCCTGGGCATGGCGCTGGTCGGCAGCGGACGCCGTGGGCGCGACGTGATGAAAGCTTTTCTTTCGACTGATCGCGTTGATTTGAATTGCATCGCCGATATTTATGATGTGCAACGTGGACGTGCCAGGGATTTTCTGGGCGTGAAACCGTCCGAAGTGAATTCGATGGAAGAAGCGCTGAGCCGCAAAGATATAGACGCTTTATTAATCGGTGCGCCGGATCATTTGCATTTGTCGCTGGCGCAAATTGCGCTGAAAGCGGGCAAGCACATTTACCTTGAAAAACCGACTTCGCATAATTTTGACGAAGCTCCGGCGTTTATCGAAGCCGTGAAAAAAAGCGGCAAGGTCTGCCAGACCGGAACGCAGCAACGCAGCGGCGCACATTACAAAAAAGCGAAAGAAGAATTCTTCGACAAAGGACGTTTGGGCAAAGTGATTTTTGCGCGTGCGGTGTGGCACGACTTCCCATGGCAACGGCGCAAAATTGATCCGCAGCCGAAACCTGCCGGACTTGATTGGCATCGCTTTTTAGGCCCCGCGAAAAAAATCCCGTATGAATGGATTCGCTATGATTCATGGCGATATTTTCCCGAATACGGCGGAGGCTTGCTCGCCGATATTTTGACGCATTGGGCGGATGTCGCGCAGTGGATGATGAATGAATCGCGTCCGCTGAATGCGACGGCGACAGGCGGAATTTATCAGCTTAATGATGGGCGCGTGAATTACGATACCGTCAATGCGGTGTTGCAATACAAAACCTGGAATTTAACGTTTGAATCTTCCGTGCTGCCAATCCGTAATGATCGTCCCGGCGTGTTTTTTGAAGGGACTGAAGGAACGCTTGATCTGACGCGCAGTGGCTATATTTTTCAGCCGTACAAAGGTGCGCCGGAAGTTTACGAATCGAAAGAAAATTTAGAAGTGGCGCACGCGACCAGTTTTCTTGAGGCAGTCAAAAATAATTCCAGGCCAAGCGCCGATATTCAAACGGGGCTTGAAGCGTGTAACCCAGTACATTTGGCGAAAGCTGCGTACTGGAAAAAGAAGCGAATGAAATTTGATCCAACAGGTAAGAAAATTATTGAGGATATGTAAAATTAAGATTACTGAAGAGATTATCCGTTTTCATCTTGTACATCCTGTTAATCCTGTCTATCTCGGTAAAGGTTTTTTTGGAGCGTTATTCATCAGGAGCTAATTTCTGCCATGAAAATTACTGCCAATACAATGCTCGGTGCTTATGAAATTATTGCGCTCCTCGGCAAAGGTGGCATGGGCGAAGTGTACCGCGCCAAAGACACACGCCTGAACCGCGAAGTCGCGCTTAAAGTGCTACCCCCGGAATTTGCGCAGGACACCGACCGTTTGCGCCGCTTTGAGCAGGAGGCACAAGCGACTTCCGCGCTCAATCATCCGAACATTTTGACGGTGCATGATTTCGGCATGCACGAAGCCGCGCCTTACATTGTTGCCGAGTTGCTGGAAGGCGAAGAGTTGCGTGCGCAGTTGGATAATGGCGCATTGCCCGTGCGCAAGGCGATTGAGTATGCACAACAAATCGCAGCGGGATTGGCGGCGGCGCATGAAAAAGGCATCGTGCATCGTGATCTCAAGCCAGAGAATTTATTTGTCACCAAAGATGGACGCGTCAAGATTTTGGATTTTGGCTTGGCGAAGCTGACGGAGCGACGGGGCGAAAAGGCGAAAGGGAGACTAGGCGAAGATGACGCTACACTCGCCCTCTCGCCCCATCCCGCAGTCGCCCCTTTGCTCACCGTTCCTGGCACAGTGATGGGAACCGTGGCGTATATGTCGCCGGAACAGGTGCAGGGAAAAGAGTTAGATCATCGGTCAGATATTTTTAGTTTCGGGATCATCCTGCACGAAATGTTGAGTGGCAACCGCGCCTTTGTGGGTGAATCCATGGCTGACGTAATGAGTGCGATTTTGAAAGACGATCCGCCGGAGTTGAGCGAGACGAACGCGAAGATTTCGCCGCAACTCGAAAAGATCGTGCGGCGCTGTTTGGAGAAGAAACCGGAGCAGCGGTTTCACTCGGCGCACGATTTGGGCTTTGCGTTGAGTACGCTGACGACGCCTTCTGGTTCGCGGCTGGAAGCGACAACGGCGCTGCCTGCGCTGACTGGGAGTTTGCCCGCCACGAGTACGACAGAACTGTT
>JAYSTY010000219.1:0-20253 GCA_043719385.1 Blastocatellia bacterium
CCGAAACTATTAGTCCGTTTCGCTCGCCCCGCAAAGTCGCAAGCCATGAAAAATTTGGTGGTGGTCGCCCACTGCGCTTTATCAAAAATATTGAGTATCTTGGCGAGCAGGAAACGCAATGTATTCGCGTGGCGGCGTTTGATGCGCTGTATGTAACCGACGATTTTATTTTGACGCACAACACGCTCTCCGATGCTTTCATCATTTTGGATGAAGCACAAAACACCACTTCCGAACAGATGAAAATGTTTTTGACGCGCATCGGCTTCGGTTCAAAAGCAGTGATTACCGGCGATGTCACGCAAATTGATTTACCTTCCGGTCGCAAGTCAGGTTTGATCGAAGCGCAACACGTGGTGCGCGGCATTCCTAAAATTGAGTTCATCGAATTTACCGACCGCGATGTTGTGCGTCATCATATAGTTCAATTGATCGTGCGAGCCTACGATGCGCATACTCGCAAAATTAACCTCTAAAAATATAGTCAACAGTCAGCACCCATTGGTTGCACAGATTGAAGATAAGGCTGAGATTGAATTTGTCAATCGGCAGCGGCTCTTCAAACTTGAGCGCAAAATCATCACCAGACTTGGTCGTGCGACGCTTGCTAAAATCGCTTGTCATCATTGCTCAGTCACAATTTCTTTCATTCGTGATCGTGAGATGCGCCAACTGAATCGTGATTATCGTGGCCTTGATAAACCGACTGATGTTTTGTCCTTCGCTTATCACGAGGGATTGAGCGATAATGAACCAAATCACAATGCAGATTTTTTAGGTGATGTGATTATTTCGGTTGAAACGGCTGATCGCTATGGTCGTGAACAGGGACTCAGCTTTACAACTGAAATCAACTGGCTGGTGATTCATGGCATCCTGCATTTAGCCGGATACGATCACGAAACGGATAATGGCGAAATGAGAAAGCTTGAGCGCCGCTTGCGAAAAGAGTTACTCAGTGGTCAGTGATCAGTAGTCAGGAGGTCAAATAACCGACCACTGACAACCAATTATGGAATACGAAATAATCCTGACCAGCATCGCTATTCTGGTGCTGGTCGTTGTGGCAACCGCCAAAAGTGCCCTTGATGAATTAAGCGATGTGTCGTTGCGCCTGATGGCCAGCGAAAATCAAAACACTCCGTGGGCAGGTTTCTTACGATCAATTGTTGAGCATTATCATTCCTTCAGTTTCACGCTCACCTTCGGCATTCATTTGTCTATTGCCTCAATCGCTATTCTCATCACTTCTCTTGCCTTCAAAATTCACGTGGAGCATTTTCTAATCATCGCGTTTGCCGCCATGATTGTTTCGCTCATTGTTTTTCGTCTGGTCATTCCGTTATTGCTCACCCAAAACGACCCGGCGCGTACACTCTTATATTTGCGCTTCCCACTGAAGGTTCTCTATCCGGCGCTCGGAATTATTGCACTGCCAATTTATCGTTCGCTGCGCGGCTTGCAGCGTGAAGATGAACCGCAAACCGCTACGGATAACGAAGCCGAAGGCAACGAAAGTGAATTACAGGCGCTGCTTGATGTCGGCGAACAGGAAGGCATCATCGAAGAAAATGAAGGCGAGATGATTCAATCCATCATCCGCTTTAGTGATCGCACGGTCGGCGAAGTAATGACGCCGCGCACAAAAATTATTGCCGTTGAGGCCGCGACAACGCTTGAGGCTGTGCGCGATTTGATGATCGAATCCAAGTACTCGCGCCTGCCGGTTTATCAGGACAAAGTAGATCAAATTGAAGGCATAATTTATGTACGCGATTTGCTTTCCTATTGGGCTACGGGCGAAACGAATAAGGCCGCGATTGAACTGGCCCGTCCGACTTATTTTGTGCCGGAAAGTAAGCCAACGGATGAATTATTACGCGAAATGCAAAAGGCCAAAGCGCAAATGGCAATGGTGATTGACGAATACGGCGGCATCGCGGGCTTAATCACGCTCGAAGATTTAATCGAAGAAATTGTCGGCGAAATCGAAGACGAAGACGAACCCGAACCGCAGGCCGCCGAAGTTGAGATTAGTCGCCAGGCGGATGAAAGTTACATCGTGCTGGGGCAGGTTGAAGTCGGAAAAATCGAGAAGATTTTCGACCTTGAATTAGCCGCCGATGATTTCACAACAGTCGCAGGATTAGTCATCAACCAACTCGGTCATTTACCCATCGTCGGCGAATCATTGGATTTTCAAGGCCTGCGCTTTGAAGTAATCGAAGCGGATGAACGAAGAGTGTCGCGGGTGAAAATTCACACTGCGATTGAAGCGGCAGAAAAAGCCGAGAGCGTCGCAGCAGAAAGTGTTGAGGTTCGGAAGTAAATTCTCGTAAAGACTTTTTGGAGTCAGGATTTTTCTTTATTGCAGATCTTGGCTGGTGGGAAATCATTCCCTATTCAGAGTGAAAATTTTTCTTAATGACTACTACTCATAAATCAGGTTTCGCCGCGCTCATCGGGCGACCGAACGCAGGCAAATCAACGTTACTTAATCATCTGGTGGGCGAACATATCGCCGCCGTTTCTTCAAAACCGCAAACTACTCGCACCCGCATTCAGGGCATCATCACGCGTCCTGATGCGCAGCTAGTTTTCGTAGACACGCCCGGCATTCATAAACCCGGTTACACCCTCAATCGTCGCATGATGGGCATTGTGGCTGAAGCGATGGAAACAGTGGATGTGATTTTGTTGATGCGTGACGTGAGCGCCAAAACCGGAGCCGGCGAGCGATTCACGCTTGAGATGATCAAAAACTCTACCAAGCCAGTGATTTTGCTGCTCAATAAAGTTGACCTCATCAAAAACAAAACTGCGCTGTTGCCGATGCTGGAACAATTCAGCCAGGAACATAATTATGCCGAGATCATTCCGATTTCGGCGCGCTCTGGCAAAGGTGTCGAGCAGTTAATCGAATTGCTCATCAAATATTTACCTGAAGGTGAACGGCTTTATGATGCTGAAATGTTCACCGATCAGGTGGAGCGAAATATTGCGGCTGAATTAGTGCGCGAAAAGATTTTGCAATTAACTGGTCAGGAGTTGCCGTTTGCGACTGCTGTTCAAACTGAGCTATGGACGGAAGTGGAAGGCGCGACGGAAATTCATTGTGTCATTTACGTTGAGCGCGATTCGCAAAAGCCGATCATCATTGGCAAAGGCGGACAAATGCTGAAAGAAATCGGCACACGCGCCAGGCACGATATTGAAAAAATGCTGGGCCGTCACGTGCGCCTGAATTTATTTGTACGCGTGCAAAAACAATGGCGCGATGATCCGCGCGCGCTTGATCAATTGGGCATTGAAGAAGGATCAGGATTGAAAGGAAATCCCAAACCATTTATCAACCGAACAGACGTAGTTGATGATAAAAATTTAGTCGCCCCAACAGTTGAAGCAACAGCCGCAATACCTGCACCCAAAAAAATTTGGCATGCACTGGAAGTTGAAATGGCGCGTGCTGCCGAATCCGCAGTCACTACGCAATTATGGAGTGCGAACACGACAGGCATTGAAACTTCTGAAGATGCGCCCGAACAAATTACCTTTCGCGCTTATTTCGATGCCGCTCCTGACGCTGAGAAAATTAAGGTGGACATCTTACATGCTTTGCAATTGGCTCATCTGCCAGCAGATTCGTTACACTCGATCAAGGCATTGATCGTTGCCGATCAGGATTGGTTAGCCGAATGGAAAAAAGGTTATGAGCCAGTTGAAATTGGCGCAAAGATTTTGATTGCTCCATCGTGGAAGCGTGAACAGGTTGCCGCCACAGAGCGCCTGATTGTCCAGATTGATCCCGGCATGGCTTTCGGGACAGGGACCCATGAAACTACGCGAGGCTGCCTTGAATTGCTTGAAAAATACTGGCAGGGCGGATCATTACTGGATGTCGGCACAGGCACGGGAATTTTGGCGATGGCAGCCGCGAAGCTGTTCCCTGGCGCTCGCATTGTCGGCTTTGATAACGATCCTGAAGCAATTGAAGTAGCGCGTGAAAATGCTGAGATCAATGGTCTCACTGATGAAATTGAATTAGAAGTCAATCGGCTCTCATTTTTTCAGGGACAGGATTTCGATTTTGTCTTAGCCAATTTGACCGCTGATGTAATTATTCCGCTCGCACCTGATTTTCCAAAAGTAATTAATCCGCAGGGAATTTTAATTGTGTCAGGAATTTTGCGCGAGCAGGGTGATGAGGTCTGCGCGGTTCTGGGCGCTCAAAATTTTGAAGTCATCGAAGCCAGACCCGATGGAGAATGGGTAACATTCGCTTTGAAATTAAAAAACTGATATGCAACGCCACCGGTTTTACGCGCCACCTGCACAAATTACCAATGCGATTATCACGCTGGATAATGACGAATCGCATCATCTGGCGCGAGTCTTGCGCTTGCCCCCCGGCGCGGTTGTCTTTGCTTTTGATGGCGAAGGCAATGAATACGAATGTGAAATTGCGCAAGTCAATAAAAGTAAGACCGAATTAAATGTCATCGCCCAACTCAGCAACGAAGTTGAATCTCCGCTCCAATTAACGCTTGGCCAGGCACTTATCAAAAGTGACAAATTCGATTGGGTCGTGCAAAAGGCGACTGAATTAGGCGTCACGCGCATCGTGCCGCTGATTACCGAACACAGTGAGTTTCGCAAAGCTGACGGGCACGAACAGCGGTTGCAAAGATGGCGACGAATTGCGCTGGAGGGGACTAAGCAATGCGGACGGCGCAAGCTGCCCGAAATTTCTGACGTGCAAAACTTCCAACAATTTTGTGAACAGCAAACTGCCGGACAAAGGCTTATTTTTTCTGAACGAGGCGGAAGTGGCATCGCTTCGCTCTCTGGGACAACTTCTGTTTCCATCGCAATTGGGCCTGAAGGCGGCTGGAGCAAAGCTGAAATAGACCTTGCAAACGCGCAGGGTTTCATTGCGCTTTCGCTGGGTAACAGAATTCTGAGAACTGAAACTGCCGCGCTTGCCGCCATTGCTTTAGTGCAATATCAACTGGGCGATCTACCCTAAATTAGTCCGCTCAAAGTTGTGGCGGGTTGATAAAGATCGCGCCGTTGTAATCTGATATTTCTGCTTTTATTTGAAAAGAACCATCGGGTGCGATCAAGTCAATTTTGCGCAGTAAACCATCGCGCTGACCAACCCAGGCTTTGAAGGATAACGATTCAGCCGCTCTTACCTGAGAAACCTGATTCCCCAAATCAGTAATTGTAAATTCGTAAACGTCAGTGGTTACACCATCCTTAACCTCTTCCCCAACGACTTGTGCCGTGAGGTTAACCTTTTCCAGGAGCTGCTGCACCATTTGCTGAATAGCCACAGGATTGGTGTCAAAGCCCATCCCCCCGGCAGACTTTTGGTTCACAGATTTTTTCCAACCTTTCCCCGCCAGCCTGGTATAGGAGGTAGCGCCAATGGAAATGATTTCCATTTCATTATTTTTAATTCTGACGCGATCCGGCTTCACGTACTCAAGTTCCATTTGAAAGCTGCGACCAGCAGTTCCACTCATCATTAAAGAGGCGCGAAACGTACCGACTCCATTAAAAGCTGCCAGCACCTTCTCAAATACAAGACGAGCACTGGCACTTGAATTTCCGGCAGCATTACGAGGAGAAGCGGTCTTAGCTGAATTTCCGCGTGGCGCAGATTCTGGTGAGGGTAAATTCTCGGCTTTAACGATTGGCTTCGCGGTCACACCCCGACTTTCGATTACATCATCCGTTGTCAGAGATGGTGTTTGTGCTGCTGTTCTGGCTGCAAACGCGAAAAGAATTAAAACTGTGGCTGTAGTAGTTACCTGCATCAATTTTCTCATTGAGTATTTCCTGATTGTAGAGAGGTTGTTCAGGTTGGGCGAGCAGGAAGGAGAGTAACTAAAATAAAAATGATGGGCAATAATTATTTTGCCTGTCACAGCAATGTCATAATCGCTTGATGGCTTCTTTCGCAAAGTAAGTCAGGATTATATCCGCGCCGGCCCGTTTAATGGAGGTTAACGATTCCATCATCACCCGCTCTTCATCAATCCAGCCCAACTGTGCCGCCGCTTTGATTTGCGCGTATTCGCCAGAGACCTGATAAGCGCCAATCGGCAGGTTATAGCGTTCGCGGGCAGCTTTGATAATATCTAAATATGGCAAAGCAGGTTTGACCATTAACATATCCGCCCCCTGCGCTACATCCAGATCGGCCTCGCGCAGTGCTTCACGAAAATTTGAGGCGTCCATTTGATAACTGCGCCGATCCCCAAATTGTGGAGCGCTATCAGCAGCGTCCCGAAATGGTCCATAAAAAGCTGAGGCATATTTGATGGCATAAGAAAGGATCGGAGTATTTGAAAAACCTGAATCGTCCAGGCTCTGGCGAATGGCAGCAACCATCCCATCCATCATTCCTGAAGGAGCAATAATATCTGCTCCTGACTGAGCCTGACTAACTGCGGTTTTAGCCAGCAAATTCAGGGTTGGGTCATTTGCAACATCATTATTTTCGATCAAACCACAATGACCATGTGAGGTATATTCACACAAACAAGTATCGGCAATCACCAGCAAATCTTTGACCTCCCTTTTAATTGCGCGAATTGCCTTTTGAACAATTCCACCTTCAGCGAAAGCTTCTGATCCCTGCTCATCTTTTTGTGCGGGCAAGCCGAAAATAATCACGGCGGAAACACCTGTTTCTTTGGCGTCTTCCGCCTCCTTAACCAATTCATCTATAGAAAAATTGAAGACTCCCGGCATGGAGCGAATTTCCCTGCGAACGCTTTCCCCTTCACAAGCAAAAAGTGGATAGACAAAATCATTAGCAGTTAAGCTGGTTTCCCGCACCAAATTCCTGATTTGTGTATTTCCACGTAACCTTCTGGGGCGGTTAATTAAACTTGTCATAAAAAATAAATCAGCGCCATTCTTCCCGCATTACGCAAGAAAAATGGCGCTTTACTTCAAGGTTTATATTTTAAAAAAACTATGGACGGAAGCTGCTCAATCCGCTAACGATACTTGGATTTGAACTATCACCCTGGGTAGCAGCAACAATGCCAGCAACCGCACCACCAACTCCAAGCAAAATCAACGCTGCTAAAGCGCCACCTGAAATTGTACCACCAAGTTTTGCAGCCGCCGTAGCCAACCGTGGGCAACGACTAGAGTCACCAGCCTGAGCGCCAACTGAAACTTCCTGCCCGGCAGAAACAACCTCAACACGATTACCAGCGGTCAGTCTGGCATCGCTTTTTGCCGAAGATACACGAGTGTTTCCACAGGCCACGTCAATCGTGAGCAAAGAGGATCCTTTTCCGTCAGCGACAGCCACTCCCTCAGCAGTCACAATATTTACCCCGATTCCGCTTGGCGCACTAATCACAGCCCGTCCAGCTCTTAATTCACCTGCGATAACCCCACTTTCAAGCTTTAAGACCAGCTCGCTATCAGCCGCCAACTCAACCTGACCTAATTTGCCAAGGTTCACCGCTGCCATGCTATTGCTCCCAGTCTTAACCATGCTTCCACTAAACACAGTTGCACCACTTGTTGCATTCATCCCATTAAGAGTTACTACACCTCTGACTGATAGTTCACCTGCCAATTTTGACGTTACCTGTGCCATTGCACTACCAGTAATTAAACTGCTAAAACTACCCACCGTAACGATCAATGCGATTGCTATAATTTTTTTCATATTACCCCTTTATTAAACCATGTTGTGTTTTCGCTCAACCGAAAACAACACCAATTAAAAATACTTTTTCTTAACGCTATTTCGGGCAGATTTACTCTGTCCAAATCCGCAGAAAATTAAATTAAAACTATGGCCTGAACCCGCTGATACTGACAGAGGTTTGATCCCCCCCCTGAGTAGCAGCGACAATGCCAGCAATAGTGCCTCCAATACCAGCAATCAAAAGTGCGGCCAGCGCACCTGAGGCAATACCATGTGATGGTAGAACTACAGGCAAACGCTTACAACTGGGAGCAGCATTTTGTGCCCCAGCTGAAACTTCTTGTCCAGCCGAAACGACCTCAATACGATTACCAGCCGTTACTTTGGCTTCGCTTTTGGCTGCGGCAACACGTGTATTTCCACAGGCTACATCTACTGTCATTACAGAAGCTTCTTTCCCCTCCGTAACTGCCGTACCTTCTGTCGTTAGAATATTAATCCCGATGCCGGCAGGCACACTAACAGTGGCCCTTCCTGAGCGGAGATTCCCACCAACTATACCGTTATCAAGTTTTAAGACCAATTCGCTATCTGGTGCAAGTTCGACTTGTCCCAGCTTGCCAAGGTTAAGTGTAGCGGAGCCATTACTCCCAGTCTTGATACGGCTGGCATCAAAAACAGTAGCGCCGCTGGCAGCATTTACCCCATTCAAGGTTACTCCCCCTCGAACACTTATCTCACCTGAGAACTTAGGAGTCACCTGAGCCATTGCACTACTCATCAATAGGATATTAAAAACGCCCACAGTTATCATCATAGCAACTGTCAGAGTTTTCTTAAGTCTCATCACTTTGCCCGTCATGGTCTTTTCCTCCAAAAAGCTAAAAAAAGCTTAAACCTGTACTTATGGATTGTAAAAATAAGATGAAATAATAAGTTCCGAAATCCTGGGGCTTTTTTTCATTCGGAAGCGCCTCTGAAGTTTTCAGAGAGTTTTCATCTTTTGTACCTCAAAGAAGAACTTATGAGGCTGTGGTTATTTACACCAATTGAGTTTGCCTGTCAATCAAAATATCCTTAAACCAAGTCTTTTCCGGTCTTTATGAAGAAAACCGAGCCACCATTTTGTCATTTTTACTCTTTATGGTTTCATACCAGTCAATTGTGCGTCGCAGCCCATCTTCAACTGAAATATTTGGTTCCCAGGCAAGAATTGACTTAGCCAGTGAAATATCCGGCTGACGAGTTTTAGGGTCATCTTCGGGCAATGGTCTGTACTCTATCTGACTTTCACTTTTGGTAAGTTGCAGAATCAACTTCGCAAACTCCAAAATTGTCATCTCTCTTGGATTACCAATGTTGACGGGCCGATTGTAATTTACCCCCATCAAACGTCTCACGCCCTCCACCAGATCAGCTACATATTGAAAGCTCCGCGTCTGTTGCCCTTCACCAAAAACTGTCAAAGGTTCCCCGTGCAATGCCTGATTGATAAAAGTAGGCACAACCCGACCATCGTTAACGCGATTACGTGGCCCATAGGTATTAAAAATTCTGACGATTCGTACATCTACCTGATGGACGCGATGGTAAGCCATAGTAATCGCTTCGGCATAACGCTTGGCTTCGTCGTACACCCCGCGCGGCCCAATCGGATTCACATTGCCCCAATAATCTTCTGGTTGTGGATGAACCAGCGGGTCTCCGTAAACCTCCGAGGTTGAGGCAATCAGAATACTGGCACCTTTTGCTTTGGCTAAACCAAGCGCGTTGTGTGTGCCAAGCGCTCCGACCTTCAATGTCTGAATCGGAAGTTGGAGGTAATCTATCGGACTGGCCGGGCTGGCAAAATGGAGAATCCAGTCAATCTTTCCTGCCACGTGAATGTGGTTGCTGATGTCATGATGAATAAATTCAAAGCTCGGATTTGAACGATGATGAGCAATATTGTTCAGATCGCCAGTAATCAAATTGTCCATGGCGACAACCTGATGCCCTTCACCTAATAAACGATCCGTCAAATGACTGCCGATGAATCCGGCTCCACCCGTAATTAAAACTCGCATTATTTTCCAATCCCTCGATAAATAAATCCCGCTTTACTTGTGGCCTGTGAATCCAGAATGTTACGCCCATCAATGATAACATTACCGTGCATTACTTCCTTGAGTTTCGCCAAATCCAGATGCTGGAATTCTTCCCACTCCGTCACAATTACCAGCGCATCACAATCAGTCGCCAGGTTCATCACATCGCTGGCATATTCGATTTTTAAATCAGGGTAATGCCTGGCACAATGCTCATTCGCAATTGGATCAAAAGCCTTTACTTTAGCGCCCATGGCTAATAATTGTCCGGCAATCGTCAGCGCTGGCGCATCACGCAAATCATCCGTGTTGGGCTTGAAAGCGAGACCCAGCAAACCAATGGTTTTGCCTTTGATGATTTTCAGTGTTTCCTGTAATTTTTGCACCGCCACCAGCCGTTGCCGCGCATTGACATCAACTGTTGCATGCAACATTTGTGGCTCATAATTATACTCACGCGCAATATCAACCAGCGCCGAGACATCTTTGCCAAAACATGATCCGCCCCAACCCAGTCCGGCATTCAGGAAGCGCGGCCCGATCCGATTATCAAGGCCAAAGCCGCGCACGACCTCATGCACATTGGCTCCGACACGTTCGCAGATATTGGCAATTTCGTTAGCGAAACTGATCTTTGTGGCAAGGAAGGCATTTGCCGCGTACTTAATCATTTCGGCAGAGGCGAGGTCAGTTGTCACCACCGGAACCGCTGTGAATCCGGCGGGGCGTGGAGCCATCGGTGGCGGATTAAAAATTTGCTCAATGAGTGGTTTGTACAATTCTCGCATTTGCTCAGTCGCAACAGAATCACTGGAACCAAGCACAATTCGATCTGGATATAAGGTATCCTGGATAGCTGATCCTTCGCGCAAAAATTCAGGATTTGACGCCACCGCGAAAAGTTCTTCAGGTTTTTTTCCGGCACATTCGCCATTGTCCCGCAAGCCTTCCTTAACCAGCATCTCGACCCAGTTCCCCGACCCAATCGGAACCGTAGATTTGTTCACTATCACGCGCCGATGCGACCCGTCCAGCACCAGACCTATTTGTCGTGCCACAGTTTCGACATAGGAAAGATTGGCTTTGCCCGAAGGCAGCGGCGGCGTCCCAACTGCAATAAATACCACTTCTGCCTGCTTAATCGCAGCTTTCAAATCAGTCGTAAAATTCAGCGCACCGCGCTGCTGGCACATTGTCAGCAGGGCGTCCAGGCCTGGCTCATAAATTGGTGATTGCCCTTTTTTGAGCATCTCAATTTTAGCCTCATCAATATCAACACAGGTTACGGATTGCCCGAGGTAAGCCAGACAGGTTCCCGTAACTAAGCCAACATATCCTGTTCCAACAACACAAACTTGCAAGATTATTCTCCTTCAAACTCTGGGGGGGTTATTTCAGGTTCTTCGAGATGGAGTGAACGGGGCAGGAACCGAAACGGACTATAGCAAAAGGCCACGTCTCTGAAAAGACAAAAGAATTGCAAACCGCCTCCAAAACTTAAACAAAAAGGACACGAAAATCATTTAAGGCAATGCCCTTCAATACCTTTGTGTCATTTTGTGCTCACATTATTTTTTCCTGTCATACAAATAAGCGCTCTCGACCAGCTTTGCTCCCGTTCCGTCATGAACAGCAAAGTTACCGCCCTTCCACAAACAAGCGCCACCATATTCGCCTTTTTTGTTAATGGCGTAAAAATTAAGGCTAATGCTGCCAAGTTCTTCCAGATTGTTGCCATAACGAGCGGCAACCCGCTTTACTGCCTCCATTGCAGCTTCTGTCGGCGTCTTACCCTGTCGCATCATTTCGACAATTGTATGCGCCCCATTGATGTAAATACATTCTTCCCCACGCCCGGTTGAACCAGCGGCCCCGACCTCGTTGTCAACATACAAACCGCATCCGATCAGCGGCGAATCGCCGACACGTCCCGGAATTTTCCAGGCAAGTCCCGAAGTCGTAGTCACACCCGAAATATCGCCGTTCGCATCCACCGCCAAACAATTAATCGTGCCGGTTGGACGATTGCGCAAGCGCTCTTCAGCATAATTATTCCAGGCGATTTCCTGCGGTGTCTGATTTGCCTGCGAAATTTGTTTGGCGCGTGCGGTTTTGTGCCAACTCGGCCCCCAATTGTCTTTGTCATTCAATTCTTCTTTCCACTTGAGCCACAATTTACGCGAGCTTTCCGTCAACAGTTCCTGTTGCTTAAATCCCTGTTTGAGTGCGAACTTCAAAGCACCTTCTCCCACAATCAAAATATGATCGGTGCGTTCGAGGACAACTTTTGCAACTTTGGAGGGATTTTTGATGTTGTGCAAATTCGCCACTGCGCCCGCTCGGCGCGAAGGCCCATGCATCACACACGAATCAAGTTCGACTTCGCATTCTTCGTTCGGCAATCCGCCGTAACCAACCGAATCATCATTCGGATCGTCTTCAACTAAATTGACTCCGGCAATCACCGCATCAAGCGTATCGCCGCCAGCTTTGAGAATTTCCATTGCTTTGGACACACAGTTGAAGCCACCACGCAGCGGATTTCCGTCTGCGCCCATGTGATTATTGGCGCTGGAAATCACCACCGGACGCGCAGCCGCCGGAGCCGAATTCGCTGCTGTTGTGTTTGCTAATAATGGCGTGGCCAAGCCTGCGAGAGCAGCGCTTTGGATTGTTCCTTTAATAAATTCACGGCGTTTGATGTTGGGGTTCATTGTTCCTCCTGAAAATGTCTGATCAATTTAAAAATCGGCAAATTTGAAAATCTGCCGAACATTGTACGGGTTCTATTCTTCGGGTGTTTCTGGTTTAGGTTTATCCGCTTGTTCTGGCGCTTCGGTGGGGGCGAGTTTTTTCAACGATTCTTCAATCGCCTGCAAACGTTTTTCTGTTTCCGAACTCGCTTCACGAAAGCCTTTCAAAACTCCTGCCAATTCAGCTTCGCGGCGTTGCACCAATTCTTTTTCAGTCGTGACGACACGCAACCGCGCTTCGAGATTATCTTTGACCTGGCGAATTGCATCGCCTTTGTTGGCATAAGGCATGCGGCTGACTTGTGCTTCCAGACCTTCCGTCGTGAGCATTAATTGCAGGTTCTGAGATTCGCCTTCCAGAATTGCCAAACGATCACGCACCGTTTTCAATTCGCTTTCATACCGATCAATCCGCAGGTCAGTCCGATTCAGCCGCAAAATATCAGTTTGAATTTGCTGGCGCGAATTATTTGACCGCACTTCATTAACCAGATTTTTTACTTCGACCGTTAAATTCAGCACGGCCTGCACCAAAGCATCTGATGATTGCAAAGTTGTTTTAGGAGTAGCCGCATGCTCAGTTTTTCCGGCTTCGCCTCGTTCATTACCTGAAGGCTGCTTGTCATCGGAATCAAGGATTTTATCAAATTGCGTAGGGTGTTTTGTTGGGCGTTGTTGTTTGGTCGGCTTTGGCTGTTGTGCCATGACAACAACGAAACAGCAAAGCATCAAAGCCATCGCGCATAAAAAAGATTTGTTTATTTGGTACTGCATAAAATTACTGCCGGTTAACTTTCGGAAACGCTGCCACACTGGCATTTCCATCTTTATCAACTGCCTGTACAGCAAAAAAATAATCGTCTTTTGACAGGCCTTTCATCACGTATTCATTCACCTTGCCAATCTCAATGCTGCCTGTCCAAAATGGTTGATTCGTAGCACGCCAAACGATGCGATAACCCGCTACATCAGGTTCTTTATTCGGCTGCCAGGCGATGGTCGTATCGTATTCCTGCCGACCAGATTTAAAACTAACGCCGAGTGGTGAAGCTGGAGCCAGCGACATGCTTGCCAATGAAGCGGCGTTCACGCGTGCGACCTGGGCAATGTAAGCGAAATCAACCATCTCCGGCACATCGCCATATTTAATGCCGTTTTCTGTCCGCACGACCTGATGCTGACGCGTGAAATCTTCGTTTGGCTCAGTGAAACGCACCGCCGCAAAACCGCGTTGCAAAAATGGCGCGTGATCGCCTCCGCGTCCGTAACGATCTTTTCTAAAAATTAAATTCACCTCGAAATTTGGCACGTAGCGTTCACCTGTTTCTTTGATATAGCGAGCCAGTTGCCGCGACACGCCATCGTTTTCACCGCCGACAGACTGGCGGGTTTTAGCTTCGGCTTCGGTTTCAGTGGAAGGGATTCCTTCAGAAAACAAACGCACGCGTCGGTTATCTCTCACGCCGTTACCCCCACTTGTGTTCCCGATTATATCGTTGGTAAACATAGCGGCGATGTTGAGGGATTTCGTTTTCGCTAGTTCAGCCCAATGCGCGGCTCCGAGTAAGCCCTGTTCTTCGCCTGGCACAGTCATAAAAACTATGGTGGCGTCGAATTCATATTTCGACATCACGCGTGCCATTTCCATCACTGCCGCCGTGCCCGAAGCGTCATCGTTTGCGCCTGGTGCATCGCTGGTTGCATCCAGCACGCTTTGCGTACAGACGCACGAATCGTAATGCCCGCTGACCACATAAATTCGGTCTTTGGATTCGTCCTGCGTTCCCGGCAAAGTAGCGACGATGTTGATGAGCCGCGTTGGTTGCGGCACTCGTCCGCCTGCGGACTGAATAAAATCGTCTTCGGTCACAACCAAACGTCCGCCGGATTCTTTGCTGTAGCGGTCAAATTCGGATTTGATCCAGGTCCGCGCCGCGCCGATGCCGCGCTGCGGATCGTCCTGAACAGAAAGCGTGTGGCGCGTCCCGAAGCTGACCAGCTTGCGAATATTGGCTTCGATGTTCGCGGCAGAAATTTCGCTCAGGATTTTTTCGATCTTTGGATTTTGTTTCGCGGAAAGTTGCACTTGTTGTGCCGCCGCTGAAATACTCAGAGCCAGCAATAAAAATATCAGGCTCAGTGCGTGAAAAAAATTTGCAAAGCTCATAAAGATTCCTGCTTGTAAAACCCGGCTTTTCGATAAGATTCGTCGAGGACTTCGACGACGTGAACGACTTTGCAGTCTGCGCCTTTGGTACGACATCCTGCGCCTAATTGCATGTGACAACCGGGATTTGCGGTCATCAATAAATCCGCGCCGGTGGCTTTCACTTTATTAATTTTTTCGGTCAGAATTTTTTCCGACATTTCAGGCTCACTTAAGTTATAAATCCCCGCGCCACCACAACAATCCTGCATTCCGTCGAGCGGTTTGAAATTAAGATTGGGAATCGCCGCCTTTAAAACTGCCTGCGGAGCCGCAGTGATTCGTTGCGCATGATACAAATGACACGGCGCATCATAGGTCACGGACTCTTCTATTGGCGCTCCTTCTCTGACGCCAATTTTATTCAGGTATTCAGAAATGTCGCGCACCCGGCTACTAAATTCATGCGCCAGCGGAGCATACTTTT
This sequence comes from Blastocatellia bacterium, assembly GCA_043719385.1. GTDB lineage: Bacteria > Acidobacteriota > Blastocatellia > RBC074 > RBC074 > JAFDVL01. Next base: position 15,158 of record JAYSTY010000219.1, read on the forward strand.
CATCGTCTTTCAGCAACTCTCCGTAATCTTTCATCATCGCGCCGCAACCGGCAGAATTGATGATAATCAGCGACTTGTAGTTATTCTCGAACGCTTCAATATTTTTACGCGCCAGATCACGAGCGATTTCAATTTCTCCCGCGTGCGCATGCAACGCTCCGCAACAAACCTGCGTTTTTACGGGAACATTGAAACAACCGTTGGCCGCCAGCACCCGTGACGTAGCGTCGTTCGTATGCTTGAACAATCCTTCCATCACGCATCCGGTGAACACTGACACCTCGCGCTTTTCATTCAATGGCTTGTCTTCAATGGCAACCGATTCGATAAAATTCTTCTGCTTGCGGCGACTGAGATTTTTTCCAAACACGGGTTTTGAAGAAAGTAATAATGACAACGCAAATTCGGCCTGCGGAAAAATTTTATTCATCAAATTCCGCACAGGCTTGATCCACAAGGCCAGATTGATTAATCCGCTGTCACGAAAGAGGCGATTGACCGTCATGACTTTGGCGAATTTTTCAGGGTATGGAAATAGTTCCTTCAGTGCCCGCGACAATAATTTTTTTGGCAAAGTGTCCGGCTCTTTGACCGATGATCGGACTAACGCCGCGCGCGTGGTTTCGAGCAAATGCCCGTATTCGACGCCCGCCGGACATGCGGTTTCACAAGCGCGACAACCTAGGCACAAATCAATATGTCGCTCAAAATTTTTATTATCGAGATCAAGCCGACCTTCCACCACCGAACGCATCAGCAAAATACGTCCACGCGGACTGTCATTTTCATTGCCGGTTTGCACGTAAGTCGGACAAGCCTGCAAACACAGGCCACAGTGAATACAGCCCAGCAGTTTTTCGCTCTCGGCCTCAACCGCAGTTTTTAATTGAGTAAGTTGAATTGTCATTGCTTAATTAAATTAAGTCCTCTTTGCCGCGCTTATTCATCACTGCCTGGCAGCTTAAATTCCGGCTACAAATCTGCCCGGGTTTAATAAGTTCTGTGGATCAAACTTTTCTTTGAGTGAGTGCATTAAAATAGCAGTCGGCCCCACTTCGCCCCAGACATCAATTTGTGATTTCAGTTCCAGCGGAGCACGCAAAATCACCATGTTTCCGCCCAGCGCCTGGGCACGAGTCCGAAATTCGACAACGCGGCGGGGACGTTCTTTCGACCTGAACCAGTCCAGTGCATGATTATCTGCGTGTACACGAATCACGCCATTGGCGGCGTGAGCGCGGATCATGGAAAGCGGCGATTCCGGTAAATATTTATAGACTTCAGCAATCATCGCACCTAAATCCGCCGGCTTCACGCTCACCCGGAAAATCAAATCCCACTCCTGTGAAATTTCGGTTTCCCGATACTCATTCCAAAACTTTAACGCCGCTTCAGAACTCAATTTCAAATATTTAAAATCAGCGCCAAGCCGAATCGCCTCGTCAATTTGCCATTTAATCGTTTCGTCCGCGCCGATAAATTGCAACGCCAAAGCGTAATTCCCCTCGCCGCTGGTCGCCAGTTCAACCTGTTCATCCTTGATATTCGCCGTGAGCAATTCTATGGCTGATGGTTGCACATCAGAAGCATTGATGCGCATTGCCAAATCGCAAATATCTGTGACGGCTCCCGCCTTAAAAATCAGCGTGCGTTCTGACGGCGGCAGGCCGCGCAATTTAAAACTAAGCTCTGTGATGATGCCAAGCGCACCGAAGCTGCCCGTGTACAGTTTGCACAAATCATAACCCGCGACGTTTTTGACGACTTTGCCTCCGGCTCTGGTCGTGAGTCCGTAAGCATGCACGATTTGCATGCCGATTACCCAATCGCGGGGCGTGCCATAAGCACAACGTAAAGGGCCGGAACTTGCTGTCGCCACAATACCGCCAAGCGTCGCCGCTTCATCGCCAAACGGATCAAGCGGAATCCATTGGCGATGTTCTGACGCATGTTGATTAAAAGTGTAAAGTGGACAGCCAGCTTCAACCGTGACAGTCAAATCCGCTGGCTCATATTCCAGCACACGATTCATGTAAGTTGTCGAAATAATGAGATGCGCGCGCACCGGCGGATTGCCCATATTCAACCACGTGCCTGCGCCAGCCGGAATCACCGTTAAATTTTCACTCATCGCAAAGCTCAGCATTTCGCTTAACTCTTCAACTGTACGCGGAAAGGCGATGGCGCGGCTGGGTTCTCCAACAATGCGAAAATGCTCGCCGATAGCCAGCAAGGCTCGATCCGTTCCAAATTCTTCCGTCAGTCGCCGATGAATGGATTCCGGCGCTTTTTCTTTTGAAGTTACCTCTGCACGTAAATTATCCATAGTCGTCAAAATCACCCCGTCGCTATCGCTCCAGGTACAGTACCGCGAGCCGTAGCGAGCCGGGTTCCATCATCAACTGCCGCTCTCAGCGCAGCAATCGCTAAACTTGCACAATGCTCTTTGTTGCGCGGTAATGTTCCAAGTGCTTGCGTTACATCTGCTGGTTCCAGCCGCAGAGCTTTATCAATCGTCAGACCGTTTATCATTTCGGTTAGGACTGATGCGGCGGCGATGCACGGGGGGCAGGCCTGCGCTTTAAAGCTGGCGGCAACAATTTTGTTAGCTGCGATTTTCAAATAGAGATGCAATAAATCTCCGCATACGGGATTTGTCGCTTCACCAAATCCGGTTGCATCTTCTATCACGCCAACGTTGCGTGGATTTTCTAAATGTTCAAGAACTTGTTTGCTGTACATTTGCTTTCGCCGCCGGAGACAAACGCCGCAATTTTTCCACCACTGCGGGTAATGTCTCCAGCACGTAATCAACTTCTTCTTTCGTCGTATCTTTGCTTAAACTAAAGCGCAACGAGCCGCGCCCCGTTTCGTGATCCAAACCAATCGCAGTCAGGACGTGAGAAGGTTCAATCGAACCCGAAGCACAGGCGGATCCGGTCGAAACGGCGATACCTTTGAGGTCGAGCGAAATCAGCAAACCTTCGCCTTCACAATAATCAAAATTGAGGCTTGCGATATGCGGCACACGGCATTCAGCATCGCCGTTACGCGAAATATTTGGAATGCGCCGAATCAATTCCGTCTCTAAATAATCGCGCAACCCGCCCACGCGATCCATAAAATTTTTAAGGTGTAATCGTTCCAGTTCACAGGCTTTGCCAAGCGCAACAATCATTGGCACACTTTCTGTCCCGGCCCGCCGATCACGTTCGTGATGCCCGCCAAATTGTTGTTCCTGAATCCGCACGCCGCGCCGCACAAATAAAGCGCCAACGCCTTTGGGAGCGTGAATTTTATGACCTGAAATTGAGAGCAGGTCTATGCCCAGTTCGCGCACATCAACCGGAATTTTGCCGACAGATTGCACCGCGTCGGTGTGAAAATATAAATGTTTGTGTCCGGCGGCACGCTGCGTTTTGACCAGATCACCAATTTGTTTGAGCGGTTGAATTGTGCCCAGTTCATTGTTCACGTGCATCACTGAAATTAACACTGTGTCATCACTAATTGCGGCCTGCACATCTTCAATGCGTACCAGTCCGGCGCGATAAACTGGCAGATACGTCACGCGCCAGCCGCAGTCTTCCAGATGCCTGCACGTGTTCAGCACGGCGGAATGCTCGAATTGCGAAGTAATAATGTGTTTGCCTTTTGCGGCCTGCGCTTCAGCAATTCCCTTTACCGCCAGGTTATCGGCTTCGGTTCCGCCGGAAACAAAAATAATTTCAGGCGCGGTTGCATTGAGCAACTGAGCAACCTGATGACGCGCCTCTTCCATCGCTTGTTTGGCGCGTTGTCCCCATTGATGCACACTGGAAGCATTGCCATAAATTTCAGTAAAGTATGGCAGCATCGCCTGCACGACCTCAACCGCCACCGCCGTTGTCGCGCTGTTATCAAGGTAAACTTTTTGCGGAGTCGTTTGCATAAAGGAATTCATCAGAATGTCGCGCAAGTTTTGCGTTACAGCTAAAATTAAGCATAAGTGTCAGCGCGATTTTGTTCAAGCTGGCGTTACCAATAATTTTCAGGCAACGGCGAATTCGATTCTCACATCTGACCCAAAGTCTATAATTGGCGCGCTGTCTTTGCCTTGCCTGTCGCGCAACAATAAGGTAAAAGTCGCTTCCCCCTGGCGAAAAAATTTCAGGCAGGTCAAAACCTTGCAATTCTAATGGAGGAATTTATGAAAAGCCGGAGCATTTTAGTGTTAGTTTTTTTGCTCATCTTTACTTCCGCAGCTTTTGCCCAACCGCGCAGCAATCGCCCGCCATTGCGCAATACTGATCGCAGTGAACAGGATTTACGTGCGCATGAGCTTGGCTATCGCACAGGTTATGAGGATGGCTTCGATCAGGGAAAAGATGATTTTAACCGCAACCAGCCACGCGATTTTTCGCGGAGCCAGGATTATCAGCGCGCCGATAACAAATACGAAACCCGCATGGGACAAAAAATTGAATATCAGGATGGTTATCGCGCTGGTTCGGAGATTGGTTACAACGACGGATATTTTGGGCGCCCATTTTCCACTTCAATTCCACAAAATTTAACCACTATTATTGTCGGTGCAGGCACAGTTGCGGATCGTGGTCGTAATCAGGACAATGTTGAGCAACGCAATGATTCGCGTGATAATCGGGATTCGCGTGATAATCGCCCCAGTGATCAACGTGATACTCGCTCGAATGACCCGCGTGATACTCGACAGGACAATCGGAATTCACGGGTTTCCGCAGACAGCATTTTCATCCTGGATGGAGATCAATTAAAAATTCGACTGACCTCTCCGCTTAGCACCAAAACAAATCGGGAAGGCGATCAATTCACCGCTCGCGTCACCAGCCCTTCGGCCTATGTTAATGCGACGGTCGTTGGTCATATTGTTAAAATTGTCCACTCCGGCAAAGCTACAGGCAAAACAGAAATGATGCTGGCGTTCGATGAAATTACTATGCCGGATGGCCGTAGCGCTCCTTTTGATGCACAGGTCGAAAAAGTTTATCAAAGCTCGTCGGTCAAAACCGTAGATGAAGAAGGCAACGTCCAAACCGAAACCCGCACGAAAGACACAGCAACTCGTGGCGTAGGCG
>JAYSTY010000220.1:0-20186 GCA_043719385.1 Blastocatellia bacterium
TGACGGCGTTTACGACGTTGCGCTTGGATCAACTGTTGCTGGGCGGAATGGCCTCAAGCCTGGAAATCGGGCTTTATTTTATCGCCGTGCGGTTATCAGAAATAACGACGGTGCTGGCGTCTTCGGTCGCTGATGTCCTGATGCCCGAAGTTGCGGCGTGTGATCGGGTTGAAGAATCCATTCGCATGGTGACCAAAAGTTTGCGTCAAACGATTTACGTTTATTTGCTGGTGCTCATCCCGCTGATGCTGGGCGCACCGTTGATTTTGCGGGTCGCTTATGGTGCGGAGTTTCTGGCGGCCACCAGTACGCTGCGCCTACTGTTGATTGCGTCATTGATTTGGAGCGCCGGCGCCATTGTGATTAGTGGGCTGAACGGGCTTGGACATCCCGGCCTCAGCACCATCGCACGTTTGGCCTCCGCCATCGTCACCGTTTTTGCGTTGCTGGAATGGTTGCCGAAATACGGCATTGTCGGAGCTGCCTTTTCTTCACTGCTTGGTTACAGCGTTATGCTGATAGTTGCCTTGTACTGGCTGGTGCGTAAGCAACGGATAAGTTTGTGGGATTGTTTGCGACCGCGCCGCGATGATCTGCCATTGAGCCGATTAATCACAAATTTCTTCCCACGTTTTAATTTGTAATTCCCTATGTCATCCATCGCTCCCACCAGAATTGATCCGCATGAAGTTTGTTTTCACGAGCTTTTTGAGCAGCAGGCAGCGCGTTTGCCGCATCATCCCGCCGTGCTTTTTCACGACCAGAAACTAACTTACGCGGAACTCAACGCGCAGGCGAATCAGTTGGCGAATGCCTTGCGAGCGCTTGGCGCAGGCCCCGAAATGATGATTCCGATTTGCGTCGAACGTTCGCTGGCAATGGCGGTCGGTATTCTGGGAATTCTTAAATCGGGCGCCGCTTATGTGCCAATTGACCCGACTTATCCAACCGAGCGCGTAGCGTTTATGCTCGCCGACACCGCCGCACCTATTATCGTTACCCAGGCGCATCTGAGAGCCAAATTGCCTGACGTAAAAACGCACTTCATAATGCTTGATAATGACTGGCCTGAAATTGCCAAAGGCAGCGTGGAAAATCCGAATGTCAAACTTGACGCCGACCATCTTGCTTATGTGATTTACACCTCGGGTTCGACTGGTCAGCCAAAAGGTACGATGCTGACGCACGCAAACCTCAGTCATTACGTGTTGGCGTTGCAGGACGAATTACAGATCACTACTGAAGACCGCTATTTGCATCTGGCTTCGATTGCCTTCTCGTCATCGCGGCGTCACCTGATGTTGCCCCTGGCAAATGGCGCAACAGTTGTCATTGCCGACGAAGAGGAACGGATGGATCCGCTGCCGCTGTTCAAATTAATCAGGCAGCGCGGCGTCACTGTTTTGGACGCTGTTCCATCATTGCAGCGACATTGCACCAACACGCTGGCAGAACTCGATGCAGCAGCAAGAACCGACCTGCTTGATAACCAGTTGCGATTAATTCTTTCGGCTAGTGAACCACTGCTTTCCGATCTTCCGCACACGTGGATGCAAACCTTTAAGCACCCGGCGCACCACGTCCATATGATCGGACAGACAGAAACCAGCGGCATTGTCGCGCTGCATCACATCACAGAAGAGGAGGTCAGCGGGCAAGTCAAAGTCGTACCTGTTGGACGACCGATTGCGCACACAAATATTTATTTACTGGATGAAAACCAGCAGCCTGTGCCAGTTGGCAAAGCTGGAGAAATGTATATCAGCGGCGCAGGCGTGGGGCGCGGCTATCTGAATCGCCCGGAGTTAACAGAAGAAAAATTTATGGAGTGGTCGGTGGTCGGTGGTCGGTGGTCGGAAATTGGAAGTCGGGAGTCAGGAGTCAGAAGTCAGAAGTCAGAAGTCGGAAACCTCTCTTACCGACCACCGACCACCGACCACCGACCACCGACCACTGACCACCGACTATGCCGCACCGGTGACTATGCTCGCCTGTTGCCCGATGGCAATCTCGAATGCCTAGGGCGGCAGGATTTTCAGGTAAAGATTCGCGGCTTCAGAGTTGAACTCGGCGAGATTGAGGCGCTCTTAACGAATCATCCCGATGTTCGTGAGTGCGTAGTCATTGCCCGCGAAGATGTTCCTGGCAGAAAACGGCTGGTGGCCTACCTTGTCACACGGAGCCAGCAGGCAGAGACGATCAGTGAATTGCGCACTTTAGCCAGACAGGAATTGCCGGATTATATGGTTCCGGCGGCCTTTGTCAGGCTTGCTGTTTTGCCGCTCACGCCAAACGGTAAAACAGATCGCAGAGCTTTGCCCGCGCCTGATGAATCGGTTGATGAAACAGCAGAAAATTATCTTGCGCCACGCAATCTCACCGAAGAAATTATCGCCGCCATCTGGGCTGAAGTGCTGGGAATAAAGCGCGTTGGAATCCTTGCTGATTTTTTTGCTTTGGGCGGTCATTCGTTGCTTGCCAGCCAGGTGATTGCTCGCATCCGCGCCGCTTACAAAATTGAAATTCCGTTGCGAGCTATCTTTGAAGCACCTACTATTGCTGGCTTAGCCGAAAAGGTTGCACAATATTTGCAAACAGAAAGCGGTGACGCCAAACCAATATTGGCGAATTTCAAGCGACCAGACGAATTGCCGCTTTCGTTTGCGCAACAAAGATTATGGTTTCTGGATCAGCTTGAACCCGACACCGCTACTTATAACTTAAGCAAAATTATTCGACTGCAGGGAAAGCTTAAAGCCGATACTCTGCACCAGGCATTACAAATCATTGTTGCGCGGCACGAAATTTTGCGGACAAGTTTTGCCTCAGCAAACGGGCAGCCATTGCAAGTCATCGTCCCATCAATTCAACTTGCGTTACCTTTGTCTGACCTCAGCAAATTGCCTGCTGAAGCACAAGCAGCCGCAGCCGAACGAATCACATTTGCAATGACAGAAGCGCCATTTGATTTGACGCAAAGCCCGTTGCTGCGAGTTGCGCTTATCAGGCTGAGCGAAGAGGAACATCAATTAGTATTCGTCTTTCATCACATCATCAGCGATGGCTGGTCAGTGAATGTCTGGTTGAAAGAATTAGGCGCATTGTATCAAGCTTGTGCTGACGGGAATTCATCGCCTTTGCCTGAACTGCCCATTCAGTATGTTGATTATGCAGCGTGGCAACAACAATGGTTACAGGGCGAAGTGCTGGATGAGCAGTTAAATTACTGGGCACAACATCTGACCTCCGCTCCGGCTTTGCTCGAATTGCCAACCGACAAACCACGTCCGGCGGTACAGGAATATCACGGTGCGCAAATTTCTGTTTTTCTGCCTGCGACATTACGCGATGAGTTAAAAACTCTGAGCCAGCGCGAAGGTGCGACATTGTTTATGACTCTGCTGGCGGCCTTCCAGATTTTGCTGCTGCGTTACAGCGGTCAGGAGCAAATTGTGACGGGCACTCCGATTGCCGGACGCACACGACTTGAAACAGAAAACCTGATCGGATTTTTTGTAAACACGCTGGCTTTGCGCGGCGATTTATCTGGCAACCCAACGTTTCAGGAATTATTGCAGCGCACACGGGAAGCGGCGCTGGGCGCATACTCGCATCAGGAATTGCCATTCGAGAAACTGGTCGAGAAACTTCAACCGGAACGCAGCCTGAGCTATGCGCCAATTTTTCAGGTGATGTTTGCCATGCAAAATATTCCCAGTGCAGAGATGCAATGGGGAAGTCTGCTCCTGACGCCGATTAAGCTTGCCAGCACGACGGCGAAATTTGATCTGAGCCTGGATGTGTATGAACAGCCGGATGGCCTGGAAGTGTGGCTTGAATATGACACCGCGCTGTTTGAAGCCGCAACCGCCGAACGAATGTTACAGCACTTGCAAACATTGCTGGCAGAAATTAGCGCCAATCCGTTAACACAAATTCAGGCGCTGCCGTTGCTTACTGCGCAGGAAGAGCAACAAATGTTGCTGGACTGGAATCAGTCAACCATTGATGTTCCCGCGCTGTTTGTTCATCAATTGTTCGCGCAACAGGCTGAACAAAATCCAACGGCAATTGCCGTCACGTTTGAGGATCAACGAATAGCTTATCGTGCGTTGAATGCACGCGCGAATCAGGTCGCGCATTACTTACAAAAAATTGGTGTCGGGCCGGAAATCATAGTCGGGGTATGTGTCGAACGCTCAATCGAAATGGTCATCGGGTTGCTGGGGATTTTGAAGGCTGGCGGCGCGTATTTACCACTTGATCCAAATTATCCGCGTGAGCGTCTCACTCATATGCTGAATGATGCCGGCGTGACCGTGTTATTAACGCAACAGCGCTTAGCCGACGCGCTGCCACCGCACGATGCACAGGTAATTTACCTTGATACCGATTGGCAAAATATCGCGCAGGAAAGTGAAGCTGCTCCAGCCACAAAAGTAACCAGTGAAAATTTAGCGTATGTGATTTATACGTCCGGTTCGACAGGAAAGCCAAAAGGAGTGATGGTCACACACGGCAATGTTTGCAATGCCGCCGCCGCCTGGGAAGCTGCCTATCATACTTCCGCGTTGCAAAGCCATCTGCAAATGGCAAGCTTTTCCTTTGATGTTTTCACTGGCGATCTGGTACGAGCATTATGCAACGGTGCGAAATTAGTGTTATGCCCGACGGAATATTTGCTTGAGCCGGAACGCCTGTATGGATTGTTACGAACAGAAGCAGTCGTCGCCGCAGAGTTTGTGCCCGCCGTCATTCGACCCTTAATTCAGTATTTGCAAAGTACAAATCAACGCCTCGATTTTATGCGATTACTGGTCGTTGGCTCTGACACCTGGCAACGCGAAGAGTATCGCCAGTTAAGAAAATTATGTGGTAAAGAAACACGCGTTATTAATTCTTATGGCGTTACCGAAGCAACAATAGACAGCACATTTTATGAGGCGACAGACTTAGCTGGCGAAGGAATGATCCCGATTGGAAAACCATTTCCAAATACTAGGCTTTATATCCTCGACCAGCATAAGAACCCTGTGCCCATCGGCGTATCAGGTGAATTGTACATTGGCGGTCGAGGCATAACGCGCGGCTATCTGAATCGCCCGGTGTTGACGGCGGAGAAGTTTATTGTTTCGAGTTTCGCGTTTCGCGTTTCGGGTGGTAGCTCGTTGTTATTAGCGACAGACCTCGAAACGCGAAACTCAAAACCCGAAACCCTTCTTTATCGCACCGGCGATCTTGCTCGTTACCTTTCTGATGGCACGATTGAATTGCTGGGGCGAGTGGATACGCAGGTTAAGCTGCGCGGCTATCGCATCGAGCTGGGCGAGATTGAGGCGCTCATCAGGCGTTATCCGTCAAGCAAAGATTGTGCAGTGATTGTGCGTGAAGATGAGCCGGATAATCAGCGGCTGGTCGCTTATCTGGTGACTGAAAAACCAATCGTCAACCGTGAATTACAATCATACTTGAAATCACAATTGCCGGAATATATGGTTCCGGCGGCATTCGTTTCACTTGACCATTTACCGCTCACTCCAAATGGCAAAGTTGATCGTAAAAGATTGCCGTTACCCGATGAAGCGAGACCACAGCTATTGGACTCTTTTGTTGCTCCACGCACAGTAACCGAGGAAAGCGTTGCCAATATCTGGGCTGGCTTACTCAGGCTTGAGCAGGTTGGTAGCAACGATAATTTTTTTGACCTGGGTGGTCACTCCCTGCTCGCCATCAGAGTCAATGCCCGGTTGCAGGACGCGTTTGGTATCAGGCTGTCATTGCGGAGCCTCTTTGAATGTCCCACGGTGGCAACACTGGCAACAGCAATTGACGAAGCCTTAACGCCAGACGTGACAGATGAAGACTTGGCAGCGTTGCTGAAAGAGATTGAAGGGATGTCAGATGATGAGGCGCAACATTTGCTGGCAGACGTTGTTTGTTGAGATGATTGTTATGCAAACTGAATGGGAAACCGCCCCCAATGAATTGCACCTGGTCGCAAGTGAAACACATCTCTGGCGCATCGTTATTGAGGAAAAATCATTTGACTTGCACAGCCTCACGCAATTGCTTTCCGAAGATGAGATGAGCCGAGCGAATCGGTTTCGTTTTCAGAAAGATCGCATGCAATTCATTATTGCTCGTGGGATGCTGCGCACGATTCTCAGCCGCTACTTAAATGTGCAGCCTGCCAGTCTGCGTTTTGGTTATGGTGCGCAGGGAAAGCCTTATTTGACCGATGAAAATGGCGAACCGCATAACATACGTTTCAACCTCTCGCACAGTGAAGAAATAATTCTTTATGCGGTGATGCGCGGCCAGGAATTAGGAATTGATGTTGAGCGCATCCGCCCTGAATTCGCTACTGACACTATCGCCGAGCAATTTTTCTCTCCATCAGAAGTGAAATCATTGCGTAGGCTTGCACCTGCTTTGCAGCCCGAAGCATTTTTTAATTGCTGGACGCGTAAAGAAGCTTTTCTTAAAGCCAGAGCCGAAGGGTTAACTTATCCCCTGGATCAATTTGAAGTTTCATTGTTGCCGGACGAGCCACCCGCTCTGCTCAGCCTTGCCGATAGTTCTCAGGAAATTTCGCGCTGGTCATTTTTTCATCTCATGCCAAAACCAGATTACATAGGAACTCTGGTCGTTAACGGACATTGCGCTCAGCTTCGCCATTTTACAGATAATTACAGTTGATCAAGTTAGTACCGCGAGCCGTGGCGAGTTGGGTTTTAGACAATGAAATCCAGCCTAAAGCGCACGAGGCTTTTGTCCCGCAGCTTTTCGCGTGATAATAATTTTCCGATTCAACGAAGCGTTTCTAATTTTAACTCTGAGGAATTTTCACATGAAGAAAGCAGCAATGTCTGTCATCAGTTTATTATTTGCGGGAGCCATAGCTCTCGCGCAAGTTACGGCTCCCGCTCCGCCAAGAGGTGGAGGCCAGCCGCCGCCGCCGCCAAGTCCGAATCCGAATTCACAATACCGGTTAGGCCCCGACTCTTTGCCGCAGGAAGGCGTCCCGAAAGGTGAAATTCGTGGGCCGTTTGTGTTGCCCAGCACTGCATATCCCGGCACGCAGCACACGTATTGGGTATACGTTCCGGCGCAGTATGATCCGGCGCTTCCGGCGGCGCTGATGGTGTATCAGGACGGAAAGATGAGAACGGCGATATTCGCGCGCAGAACGTGATGGACAATCTGATTTATCGCCGCGAGATTCCGGTGATGCTCGGCGTCTTTATCAATCCAGGACGCACGCCAGAGCAGCCCGAACCCAATCCACAGGAATGGGGTGATCGCACGACGAACCGCCCGACGGAATACAACACGCTGGATGACAAATACGCCCGGGTGATTACCGAAGAATTAATGCCCGCCTTGACGAAGGATTACAACATTTCAAAAGACCCGGAAATGCACGGCATCGGCGGCTCAAGTTCGGGCGCGATTGCTGCTTTTACGGTTGCGTGGGAGCGTCCCAACGCGTTCCGCAAAGTCCTCAGCAATGTCGGGAGTTTTGTGAATTTGCGCGGCGGACATGTTTATCCTGAAAAAATTCTGGAAAGCGAAAAGAAACCAATCCGCATATTTTTGTGCGACGGGCGCAATGACAATCGCGGCCTGCGCAATGGCGTCTACGATCAGACGCGTGATTGGTTTTATCAAAATGTTCGTTTGATGAAGGCGCTCACGCAAAAAGGCTATGATGTGAATTATACGTGGGGCATGAATTTACACGGGCAGAAATTTGGCGGCGCGATTATGCCGGAAATGATGCGCTGGCTGTGGCGCGATGGCCCGGCTTCTACGGATGTGAACGATATGGTGGAACGCGCCTTCCGCCAACCAACAGCAAAGAAAAATTAGCGAATGCCGAAAGCGGCGGCTATAACAAATAGCCGCCGCAATTTTTTTAGAGTTCCGCCAGCCGCTTATCCGTATCGCCAAAACGATCCAGTTGCACACCCATTTTATCCATCAGTGACAGATACAAACTGCAAGCGCGGCGATTGTCGTTGCCTTTGTCGGGGTAATCAAGGATGAACCATATTTTAAATTTGCAGCTCTTAGTGTTAACTCTAACTCCTGGATTATGATAAGCTTTAATCTGCTTAAAAATACAAGCCAATAAATATTTACTCATTTCGCTACCAAACATAAAATGGTGTTAGCTCACAATCAACTACTTCGAGACTTTTGCTCTGCCATTTACGAAGAAGAAGCCGCTTTGTTCGTCGGAGCAGGGCTGTCATTAGAGGCTGGGTTCGTCAATTGGAAAGAATTATTACGTGATTTGGCTGTAGAGATTGGTCTGAACGTAGATCAAGAGCGTGACCTGGTAGCTGTTGCTCAATACCATTTAAATCAACACGGCTTTGACCGTTCACGATTGAACCAAGTTATCAAGCGAGCATTTGATAGCACCGGAGAAATCCCACTAAATCATCAAATCATCTGCCGTCTTCCAATCAACACCATTTGGACAACCAATTACGACACTTTATTGGAAGATGCCTACAAACAAGCCAGGCAGGTCGCTGATGTCAAATCGAGGGATGCCGATTTGGCAATTCCCAAGCCAAATAGAAAAGCAGTAATCTATAAAATGCATGGCGATATTGCCCGCCCTGATGAAGTGATTATATGTAAGGATGACTATGAGCAATATGAAAAACGATACCCTCTATTCCAGAAGAGGTTAACGAGTGACCTGCTGAGCAAAACGTTTCTCTTTCTTGGGTTCAGCTTTACTGACCCACATCTTGAATACATACTTGGTCATTTGCGTGCCTTGCTTGGAGGGAACAAGCGACCACACTTTGCAGTATTACGCAACGTTCAGCGCAGCCATTTTCCTAATGGCAACAAGGGGCAGAAAGAGTTTGAATATGAGTGGAACAAACAAGAATTATTGATAGAGGACTTACGACGCTACAGCATTCACACGACGCTGGTTGAGAATTACCAAGAGGTCACGGATATTCTTCTGGGGATTGAGCGCCGATGCCAGCAGCGCAACATTTTTGTTTCCGGCAGCGCGGATGAATTCGGGAGCTTTGGCAAACCACAGATGCATGACCTGTGTCAGCGTCTGGGTACAAGGCTAATGGTAGAAGGTTATAAGCTCATTACTGGCTTTGGCATGAACATCGGTGACGCAATAATTATGGGCGCACTGGCGGAACTCCTTGAAAACAATCCTACCGCAATTGACAAGCGACTATCACTAAAACCGCTTCCTAAGAATGTATCCAATAGAAATGAGCTTACACTTCAATACCGAGAAGAGATGATTACCAAATGCGGTATAATCATCTTCATTGCGGGTAACAGCGGAGGATACAAAGAAGCTCGCGGAGTGTTGGAGGAATTTGAGATTGCCCGCGCACATGGCAAGATTATTATCCCCATTGGAGCAACTGGGTTCGCCGCACAACACATTTGGAGAACGGTGATGGAAGACTTCAACGAGTTCTACGCCATCAGTGATGTGATTAAACACCTCCAGATCATCGGTGATGAAAAGCAGCCGACCAAAAAAATTATTGATGCAGTTTTCGCTATCATCAAAACTGTTAGGAAGTAGTAGTGAATAAGGTAGTATGAATTCCCCCAAACCTATGCGCGACTTGATTATTCTCAGCCATGCTAACCCTGAAGACAACCAATTTACCGAATGGCTGGCGTTGCGATTGATTTCCGAAGGCTATCCAGTTTGGACTGATCGCATTAACTTGATAGGCGGAGAAGATACTTGGAAGACCATTGAGAAAATTATACGCGAGCGTGCGGCGAAATTTCTTTATGTGCTTTCGCGTACCTCCAATCAAAAAGATGGTGTACTACAGGAATTGTCTGTTGCCAAAGCTGTTGCACGCAATGAAGGGTTGGAAAACTTTATCATTCCGCTACATATAGATGACTTGCCTTATAACGAAATCAATATTGAGATCAATCGCCAAAATTCTATACCTTTTGAGTACGGCTGGGCGAGGGGGTTAAAGCAGTTGCTCGAAGCGTTAGAACGAGACCAAATTTCAAAACAAAGCGATTATACTCCATCATTGGCGGCCTCTTGGTGGCGTAATCAATATAGCGCCGAAAAAGGTGTAATTGACCATCCTGAAGAATACCTGTCCAACTGGTTCCCTTTGGTAACATCTCTGCCGCCAAAACTTTATTACCATCTCCTATATGAAGTAAGGGAGACGGGAGTTGGAGATGTTGCTCCTACCTTTCCCTTTATTCGACATGGCATCGGATTGCTCTCGTTTGCCTCACGCGATGACTTCAAAGATGTTGTGATCGAAAGGAAGCGCGTAGCCGACACGCACTCATATAATATTGAGCAGCTTTTGACTGATAAATTCGCCAAGACTTTTCTTGACTACAAGAAGACCCGCGAAATCATAGTAAACTTGCTTGGGCAAGCTTTGCATAAGAAGGCAGAACAACGTCAATTAGTTACACATGAAATGGCCAATAAGACGGAGTGTTTTTACTTTACTAAAGGGCAGGTGGAAAAGGATAAACTCAAGTATGTTGACACAGATGGAAACCCGAAGTCGCCACGGGCAATTATCGGTTATAAGACAATCCGCTCCAGTGATGGTAACAGCCGAAAACGAATCTGGCATTTCGGCATCAGTGCAAAAGTAATCGTATATCCAGTGTTCATACTTGCCATTAAGCCTCACGTACTGTTCTCAGATGATGGAGAGCAGATATGGCAAGATGACAATCGTTTGCATAAAGCCAGAATGAACCAATGCAAAGACTGGTGGAATGATGATTGGCGCGACCGTATTTTGGCAACTGTGCAATGGCTGGCAGATGAAGATGGGAAACTCAGCATACCCGTCAGCAGTGAGTTCGCAATTAATTTCAGTCAACTACCTCTCATCTTTGATAGCCCTGTTTCTTACCTTGATCCGAAGTCTGGGCAGGTAAATACTCCAATTGCTGAAAGCGATGAAGAGCAGGGTGAAGCAGTGGAATCAACGTCGACAGATGATGACGAAGTACTTGAGGAGATAGAGGAGGACAATGATGACTGAGCGACGACTGATTCGAATTCCTGAACCAACATTACTTTTCGGCTATCAGCAAGCAATAGAAGATCCGCGTGATGGACTAACACTATTCAGCCCCCTTGATGCTGGTAAGGCTTCTATCAGAGCAGGTGTGATAGGAACAAGTGACGGCATCCGCCGCTATCGAGATTGGGTCAACCGTCTCCAACGTCCAATCGTTGATGTAGACAAGAATGGAAACTCCATTCTCCATCGCCCGTATTTCCCCGGTTTTGAGACTGTCTTCCGTATCGCTTGGGAGCCACAACCAGTACACCAGATTATCGTGACTGATGAGGAGATTGAGACTCAGCTTTATCTAGATGACAAACATCTACGTGTTTATCGCACTGTCGAAGTCTTTTCTGAAAAAATTCTCAAAGCAATTCGTGAGGATGACATCAGTGTTGACATATGGTTCGTTATTATTCCAGAGAAAGTATGGAAGAAATGCCGACCGAAGTCTCTTGTCGAACGAGCACTGCGCATTGTGGCTGAAGA
This sequence comes from Blastocatellia bacterium, assembly GCA_043719385.1. Classification (GTDB taxonomy): domain Bacteria; phylum Acidobacteriota; class Blastocatellia; order RBC074; family RBC074; genus JAFDVL01. Next base: position 11,580 of record JAYSTY010000220.1, read on the forward strand.
TAAAATGCCGATCAAACGTGCTCTAAGGTTGCAGAGCGAACCGTCATTCTTCGCAGAAGAAAACCAGGCAGCTATTCCGTACCAATACGAGGTCAACTTTCATAATCAACTCAAAGCACGATTACTCAAGGATAAGGTGCTAACACAAATTGTCCGCGAAACAACAATTGCGCCAAGTGAATTCACTAATCCGTTTGGCAAGCCACTGCGACAGGTAGATGAACCATCTGCGATAGCTTGGAATATTTCGACTTCTGTATTTTACAAATGCAATGGTCGCCCATGGAAAATAAATGGTATTCGAGATGGTGTCTGCTACATTGGCCTAGTTTTCAAACAGGATGAGAGAAGTGTCAATCCTAGCGAAGTTTGTTGTGCCGCTCAGATGTTTCTTGATTCGGGCGATGGTTTTGTTTTCAAGGGGGCACTTGGCCCTTGGCGTACATCTGAGCGAGGTGACTATCATTTGAAGCGTGCTGCCGCCAAAGAATTAATTGGCAAGGCTATTGAGGCATATCGAGATCGTAATAATGGACAACCGCCAAAAGAGTTGTTTATTCACGGTAAAGTACGTTTTATAGATGATGAGTGGCAAGGGTTCAAAGATGGGGTTCCCGCTGAAACTAATCTTGTTGGGGTTCGCATCCACGACGAACAGAATCTCAAGCTTTATCGTAAAAGCCGCCATCCTATTCTGCGTGGACTTGCATATATTCGAGACGAAAGAACTGCATATCTGTGGACGAAAGGTTTTATACCAAGATTGCAAACCTACCCTGGACGTAGTGTCCCCAAACCTTTACTGATAGATGTCTGTCGCGGTGATGTGAATCTCAAGCTCGTACTGCAAGATGTATTGGCATTGACCAAGCTCAACTACAATGCTTGCGTCTTTGCGGATGGAGTACCAGTAACACTCAAGTTTGCTGACGCAGTTGGCGAAATCCTCACTGCTGGGCCAATTAAGGATTTACCACCCTTGCCATTCAAGCATTACATTTGATTTCTGATTTAAGAAGAATCTATAGCTTTAGGTTGGAATATTTAGACTACAGCCAATGATCGTCTCATCCCAAGCTCATAATTTGTGTCGATTACAATCCCGCCAGCCGCTTATCCGAATCACCAAACCGATCAAGCTGTACACCCATTTTATCCATCAACGAAAGATACAAACTACACGCACGTCGGTTGTCGTTGCCTTTGTCGAGGTAATCGAGGATGCGCCCTGTTTGCAAGGCTCCGCCCGCTTTTCCGGCGAGGAGGATGGGGAGTTGATCGGCTCCGTGCGCGTTCCCGTCGAATAGGTTGGAAGCCATCATCAGCATTGAATTATCCAGCAGTGAACTACCACCTTCGTCAATCGCTTTGAGGCGTTGCGCAAGGTAGACAAATTGCTGCATGTGGAATTGATTGGTCTTCAAATACATCTCTTCAAGTTCGGGTGCTTTGCCGTTGTGCGTGAGGTCAAGGTGCAAGGCTCCGCGCACGCCGTCAATAAATTTGAAATTCATTTGCGAAAGATCGTTGTTGAGCATCAGCGTGACGATGCGCGTTTTATCCATCTGGAACGCGAGGACTACGAGGTCAAGCATGAGCTTCATGTGATCGGGAACGTTCTGCGGAATCTGGTCGGCAGGACGCGGCAGGTTTGGTTGCTTCAGTGTTGGACGCCAACCTTCGAGCCGTTCTTCTTTCGCCGCATGGTCAATGCGCCTCTCAATGTCGCGGATGGATTCAAGATATTCATCAAGTTTTTTGCGGTCGCCGGAACTGACTTTTGGTTGCAGAGATTTCGCATCGGAAAGCACGATGTCAAGAATGCTGCGATCAAGTTTGCGGCCTGAGCCATCGCCGACTAATTGATCAAAAGTACGCGATGGATAAATTTCTTTTGTGGCAGGTCTGGTTGCAGAAGTCCACGAAACGCACGAACCGTACAACATTGAAAGCCCATCTTCGAGGCGCAATTCGTTTGGTTCGATTCCGAGTACAAGGCTTGGCACAGCGGTTTGATTGCCAATGCGCTGCGCGAGAATTTGATCAAACGAAGTCCCGACGCGAATGTCGTTCGGGTCAGAACTGACGAGCGCTCCCGACAATAAATTCATTCGCCCCAGATGCGGACTGGTCGAAGTGAACGCCTTCTGATGATACAACCCTTTGACGAAAATTAAGTCTTCGCGGATGGCGGTTAACGGTTGTGCGGACGGGCCAAATTCCATCGCCGCACCGCTGCCCTTCGCCCACCAGTTGGCGGGTTTGATGCCGTTCGACCAATAAACATGCGCAAAGCGAATCGGAGGCTTATTTGCTTTGTTATCCTGCGCAAAGATTGGCAAAGATTCCATCCAGGGAAGCGTGAGCGCTACGCCTGCGCCGCGCAGGAAATTACGTCGAGATTTTTGGTTGATGGTTTTCATAAAAAATATTTTACCGCATTGCGATCTTTGATTTTGTTGGCACTTCAATCGGATTTTCTTCCCGTCCTAAACGATTACGAAACTGTTTGCTCGTTACAATCTCTGAAACCAGTTGCGAAAATGTAACTTCGCCGCCTGCCCTTACCATTCGCTCAATCAATAATTGATCGGACGCCTGAACGGTGCGTCCCAGCGCGTAGCCGACTAATTTATACGACAGCGTTTTACGGATTTGAGGTTCTTTGGATTTTAAATATTTGACAAGGCCGTCAATGCCTGCGATTTCGGTTTTGTCAGGAAGCGCGGCGGAATCTTCGATTTGTTTGCCGTCGGAATAGGTGTCGCGCCAGCGTCCCATGGAATCATATTTTTCCAGCGAAAATCCGAGCGGATCAATCCGTGTATGGCAATTTGCGCACGAAGCATTGCGTTTGTGCTGTTCTAATTTTGCTTTCAATGACAGCCCGCCAAACATTTTTTCATCTGCTGGGAGCGATCCGGCATCGGCTGGTGGTGGCGGCGTTGGCGTCCCCAGAATTCGTCGCAAAATCCAGTCTCCACGTTTGACGGGACTTGTTCGCAACGGCGCAGAAGTGGTTGTCAGGATAGCTCCAAGTCGCAATAAGCCGCCGCGATGAAAGGCGTTGGCTCCGTCAACGAATTCAGGTTGATCGGTGGCTTTGATTTCTTTTTTGACGCCGTAAAATTTTGCCAGGTCTTTATTCAGAAACGTGTAATCCGCAAACAGGATTTCGCTGACCGGACGGTCTTTGCGAATCACATGCTCAAAGAACGAAACGGCTTCGTCGTACATCGCCTCTTTCACATCGTCGGTGAAATCTTTGAAGCGACCGGAGTCTACGCCGGTGTATTTATCGAAATGATAAAAGCCAAGCCACTGCCCAAAAAATTCGGTTGAGAGCCGCCGTGCTTTCGGATCGGCTAACATGCGTTTGACCTGCCGTTGAATGCCTTGTTCGCTGGTCAATTCACGCGCCTCGGCAGCACGGCGCAATTCATCATCGGGAATCGAAGACCACAGAAAATAACTGAGTCGGCTCGCCATTTCATGATTCGTCAGCGGTTTGATGTCAGGTGCGAAAGATACTGTTCTTATTGTTGATTCGTTCGCCGCCTGCTCGACGCGATACAAAAATTGTGGAGCGATGAGGATGCGCATCAACAATGCCCGAATCGCTTTGCTGTGATCGGGATCGGCGTTCAGCACTTTGTCGTAAAATGTCCGTAGCCCCAGCTTTTCTTTTTCACTCAACGGACGCCGCCACGCACGGCTGGCGAATTCCAGGCAATCACTAATGTGTCTCGGACGTGCTGCGACCTGTGCCGCATTCACTGCGTCATATTCGCGCCGCAACGTGGTCACATATTTTTGCATGTCAGCGGGCAAGGCTGCGATTGATGCTTTGTTCATGTCGGCAATTCCTTTGCCTTTCAGGTCAAAAGAATAATGCTTGGCAAGCAGGCGCAGATAACTGTCGTGATATTCAAACGAAGCGTAAAGATCGTTCCAGGCGTGATTCAGCTTAACTTTCGTCGCCGTATCAATCAGGTTGTCTACGACAAATTTATCGTCGCGGATATATTTTACCTTTACTACGAATTCGTCGTGCTCAGGGACGTTGTAAGTATTATCGAACGGCTCCGGCACGGGGTCTTTGTCGGCAGGTGTTGGCTCTCCGTGTGTATTCGGAGGCAATAGCGACGCGTATTCCGTGACACCTGCTCGGAAATTCTGGTAGCCCGTACTTTTCATATCTCCGATGAGCGCACGGGTTGGTTGTCCTCTGGTTTGACCGTCAGCGCGGTCAGAAATTACGATGCGCACCACCTGATCCCGATTGGCACCGATTTCTGCGTCAATGTACATATTCAGGAGGGTCGGTTTTTCCGGCATCGGAACCTCAAACATGACGGAACCTTCTGAGGCGAAATCATCAGGGCCAAGCCGTGTACCGTCAGGACTTTTGCCGAAATTTAAGCGCTGCGCCGTTTCAGGGCTGACAATATCTTTTAATTTTTTACGCTCGCCCGGAGGCAGAATTCCACGTCGTAAATTCGCCGCAGCTTCTACGTCTTGCGCGAGTACGACGACGGATTCTCCGGCGGCGACAGTCCCGCGAGGAACGATGGGGCGATACCCGAATGTGATGTTGCGCCAAATAACGACGGGCTTGTCGCCCATTGCCGGGTTTACAGTAGAGACATTCAAATAGATTTTTGCCGGCCCTGATTGAATTGGCCCGCGTCCCGCGCCGCGCACGTAGGCGAACCGATGCGGAGCTTTTACATTGAGCGTTCGATCACTGAATTCGAGCGGGCTTTCATCACCTGCGCCACCAGCGGCGACATCGCCACGGGCGAATAACCAACTAGGCCACGTCACCATGAATTTTTGAATTTCATCACAGCCAGCGCGAGCAAGAGCCGTATTTTTGTTGTCAGCCGAAGGCAACTTGCACCAGCGAGCAACAATTTCTGACGACGGATATTTCAGCGCAGGATTGTTGACGACTTGCCAGATATGTTGCGCAAAGCGAGGGGAAATTCCTTCGCGCTCAGCTAATTTTCTCAAGGTAGTCGTAGCTTCGCCCAATGCCGCACGGTTTTTGAATTGCCACGCAACAAATAGCGCTTGGCCGTATTTATCCAATCCGAATGGTTTTCCACCTTCGCCTGAAACGGTACGGATTCCATTTGCGGCATAAATATCTTTAATGCGCGTCACGGCGGCGAGTTCAAATCCGGTCTTGCCGGGATGCGTGAAAAATTCGAGCGGACCGGAACCGATGACGGCGTGGTCGGCGACAATTTTTGCGGCTCCGAGGTAGCGTTCAAGATTCGCGTCCTGCATGAATTGCACGTCGCCAAAATTCGTAAAGCCTTCGCCGCCGACGGCATCACTGGAAGAATCAATCCCGACTTCCAAATCAACTCCGGTCAGGTCTTTGATCGTGTACGCGTATTCGCCACTCGTTAATTTTCTGACGGTCACGCGGCCCGGATCGCCATCGTGTTTTTCGGCGTAGGCGTTCAGTTCTCCGCGAATCCAGGCGATGGCTTGCGTCCGTTCGGCGTCGCTTGGCTGTGGCATGGATTTTGGCGGCATGGTTTTTTGTTCGAGCGCGGTGACAACTTTTTCCCACTGTTTGAAGCTCTCGCCAACGGAAGGCTCAGTTAACAATTTTTCGAGATTTACCCCGGCTTTTGCGGCGGTTCCGCTGTGGCATTGGCTGCAATAGTTTGTGAAGATTGGTTGCGCATTTGAGGGAGATGAGACCCGGCTCGCTACGGCTCGCGGTACTGTATCCTGAGCGGTAGCGACGGAGTGTTTCGCTCCCTGAGTAGTTCTGACAAGACTAATAGCAAAGATGCCGGTCAGCAGCACGAGCGCAAATTTCCAGGCGCGTGACTTTTGCACTGCCTCCCGATTCGGTTGGATTCTCATAACGTTGTCGAAACCTCGTTTTTACTGGTTGCAAATCACCAAAGACGCTCAGATTTTGCGCCTGTCACTGGACATAGTCAATCATCGAAAAATCTGCCCCGTTCTCACGCCATGACGCAAGCCGGGAAGTTTGCGTTACATTAGAAATCGAACTTATCAATATTGCTCTTGTTGAAGATGAACGGCGCTCCCAGCACGACCTCATCATCTCTTACTTCTATTTTTCCCAGGCGTCCGGCAATCAATTCTTTAGTGCCGGGTTTCAATTCTCCATTTACGACAGACCGCGCCGCGCTGACGGTCAAATAACCTAAATTATTGGTATTCCAGAGGACGACACTTTCAATCACTCCATCGTGGACATACGGTTTGCACAAATTAGGTAATGACAGCCCCATGACCTTCACATCTTTACGGCCTGATTGTTTGACGGCTTCGGCTGCACCGGGGACGGCAGGCGCGGAAATTCCCATAATCAATTTTACATTCGGATGAACTTTCATGATGTTCTGTGCTTCCGTAAAGGCACGGTCGCGGTCGTCATCGCTCGGCTGAATTCCGACCAGTTCGAGGTTGGGATATTTTTCTGCGAGGCGGGCTTTGATGTGTTTGATCCATTCGTTTTGATTCGCGGCACTCAGGCTTCCGGTGATGACGGCAAACTCGCCTGCTCCGTTCATAATGCGTGCGGCTTCATCAACCAGCGTGTAGCCGATGCCCTGTGGCGTCGCCTGATTGATCAGAAAATCACGCGCATCTTTTTCGGCATCGGCATCCCACGTCAAAACTTTGATCCCTTTCTGGCGTGCTTTGCGCAACACCGTAGAAATTCCTTCGCGGTTCTCGACACTGACGGCAATCGCATCTACACCGCGCGTAATCCAGGCTTCGACGACTTCATTTTGTTTCGCCGGATCAAGGCTCGTCGGGCCGTCCCACAATAACTCAATGCCCAATTCCTTCGCCGCTTCTTCTGCGCCGGTTCGGCAGCTAACAAAATACGGATCGCCTTTGGCTTTCGGCATCACCGCGATTGTCAGCTTGCGATTGGCGACAATTGGCGCGGCGGTATTATTGCTCGTGGCAACAGGAACACTGCCGGATTGCAACGAACGAACCAGCATCCAGTTACTACCCGCGACGATCATTGCAGCCGCCAGAATAACGGCGCTGAGAATGGCAACATGTGAATTTTTCACTTCGAATTCCTCGTTAAGATTTGCTTGCGTTGATTCTGTCACAGTCCGCGCAGCGCGATGATGCGCCAGGCGATCAATAAAAATTGTTGTCAGCAATAACACGCCGGTCAGGATGCCTGCGAGTTCCGCCGGTTGTCCGCTGAGGCGTAAACCATTTTGCAAAATTACCACGGCGAACAATCCCAGCACCGTTCCCAGCACCGTGCCGCGTCCGCCATAAATTGAAGTTCCGCCCAGGACGACGGCGGTAATCGCCATCAGCTCATAGCCTGTCCCCGCATCCGATTTGGCTTGTCCCAAATGCGCGACGTAAATAATTGCTGCAATGCTGGCGATCAGGCCGGATAAAACGTAAACCCACATCAGTCGTCGTGCGACGGGGATTCCGGCATACCGTGCGCCTTCAGCCGAAAAGCCTATCGCATACAAACTGCGTCCATAAATACTGCGATGGAGCCACCACCAAATGCCAATGATTGCCAGGACAAGGACAAACAATTGCGGCGGAATTACTCCGCCTAAATAGCCCTGTCCCAAAAATAAAAACTCCGCCGGAAAACCGCGATAACTTTCAAGCCCACGCGTGAAGCCTTCCGCCAATCCTCGATACAACGAAAAAGTTCCGAGCGTAACAATCAATGGTGGCAGGCTCAAACGCGCAATTAGGAGTGCGTTCAGCCCTCCACCTAATGCGCCCAGCAGCAGTGCGCCCAATGCCGCAAGTGGTAACGGCAAGTGCGCATCGTGCCATAAGCCGCCGAAAATAACTGCCGCCAGGCCCATCATTGAACCGACCGATAAATCAATCCCGCCCGTGATAATGACCGGAGTCAGCGCCAGCGCCAGCAAACCGATTTCGACGCTCAGTCGGACAATTTCAAACCCATTATTGGTCGTCAGAAAATTGTTTCCTGTGACACTAAAAATTATGCCTTCAACCAGCAGCATCAGCAGGAGCGCCCATTCCTGATTGGGGAATAAACGCACACGCCAGGGCGCGATTAATTGCAGCGCACGATTTTCAGATGATGGAGTTGAGAGATTTTCCAGAATTACCTCATGTCAATATAGCGTCTAGTCATTCTCATCCACGAAGTGACACGAAGGTTCACGAAAAAGAGCGACGGGGCGAAAGGGCGAGAGGGCGAAGCGGCGCAAGCAAACTTGATCGCCCCGTCCCCCGTCGCCCCTTCTCCGTTTCCTTTTTGTGGCTTCGTGGAAAAACATTTGCTTTAACTTTAATCACACTATCGCAGGCGTCCGCTTGAAGCGGTCAAGTATAATTTCAGACGCCACCGCCGCAAGGATGATCGCACCCTGAATCGCTTTTTCCCAAAACGGATTGATGCCCGCGAAGGTGAGCGCCGTGCCAATCGTGCCGAGCAAGGATGTCCATCACCTTGCAGATCTTTTGTGCATGTCGTTCTGACAGCGAACCGCCGAATACGGTGAAATCCTGAGAGAAAACGAAGACCAACCGCCCATTGATCGTCCCCGATCCGGTGACGACGCCGTCACC
>JAYSTY010000023.1:0-26803 GCA_043719385.1 Blastocatellia bacterium
CTTGCGGATTGAAATATCCGGTCAGGAAATAGGAAGCAGAAAATACCACCAGCAATTCCTGTTTCAGAATGATTTGTGGAATCAAATATTTTTTTGAGAAGAGCGCATGCTCAGAAAAATTGCGATTATCCAGGCTTCTTCTAATCGGGCCGGAGAGTTGCGAATATTTGGCGATATTGAAGAGGCGTTCCGGGCGCTTGCTGGCATAACCAGTCAATGATCGCGCCACAGCCTTTGGCGTCGTCATTGTAAAATCATTCAGGACATCACGATGCGTGGCATGCGGAAAATATAAATTAATCGTCTCGCGGGCAAAATCCGCACAGTTGCGATACATCGTACTAAAGTTGCTGACGTTGGGAAGTTGCGTGAATTTTTCAAGAAACGCGGCGTCTTCCTGCGGCGTGGTTTTCAACGTCATGGCATAAATATCACGATTCAGCACTGTCCCCAGCGCTTCTGTCCATCGTCCCTTTGGCCAAGAGCCATCGGCTGGCTCGGCCACAATGTCTTTAAAATATTTGCGCCGCGCTGTGGTTCGCAACAGTCTGCGTACTTTTCCGTTCGTATACAGCGGAATATTTTGGCCATCATCTACGCCGTAAAGATAGGTGAGCAAGGGAAGCGCCAGCCATTTATACGGTTTATCCGTGCCCCATTCAGGATAGGCGGAAACGACTACACCCATTTCTCCGGGCCGACAGAGGCGCAAATTTAATGGCCCATCTGAGCAAAGATTGGAAAAATAAATTGCGGCGTGTCCGGCGGAAGTTTCCTCCCCGGAAGCGCCAATCGCTTCATGCAAAAACAGGGAAACATCTGCGCGCACAGCTATTTGACAAAAAAGTAATACCACCAGCAACAGCAAGGATTTTCGAGCCATGAATGTAAAGCAACCTTTCGTTTTAAGGGTGACGCGACTGAAGGTAAGGAAGGGATTGTTCAGCACTTTGGATTTAATCATCACCATCAAAACTTAACCGGAATTACTCCGACGTAATAAACAAAGTACCGGATTTCCGACACCATTTTCCATGCGCTGGCAGGGGAAGCCATTACGCGTATGATGACATTAGAAACTTTCCAACGCAAATTAAACCTGGCATCTGGCCGTCGCCTTTTGTAATCTCTCGACGGTTCGCTTTTGCCCAATTACCAGCAAAACTTCAAACAGACTCGGCCCGACGGCTTGCCCGGTCACGGCTGTTCGTGCGCCGTTAATAAATAATCCCGCCTTCACACCATTTGCCTCGGCACATTCACGCAAAGCCGCATCAATCGCATCGTGCGTCCATTTGCGCACACTCGCCAGTTGCGCGGCTAACACGGGCAACAAAGGTTTCAGCGTCGGGTCTTTCTGTAAATTCTTTTTCACTGCTTCTTCATCGAATTCAAAATCCAAATCGTCAACAAAGTAAGCACGACCAAAGCTGGCAAAATCATTTAGTGTGCGGTAGCGATCTCGCAACAAATTTATCGTGTGATCAAACCACTGGTTTTGTACTCCTTCGTATTCCTCACGCCAGAGCTTTTCGCTTTGCAATTTTAGTTTTACCATTGGCAGCAAATCTTCCAGCGGCATAGTTTTGATGTATTCGGCATTCATCCATTGCGCTTTTTGATCTGTCCAGTTACGCGGGAATTTGGCAGGATTCGCCGCCACCCAGCGCGGATTCATCAACTGCTCTTTTTGCGCCACCCAGCTATTGGCATCCTGCACATTGAAGTTGTAAACCGCATTCGATTTGTGAATGCCGCCGAGCGAAAATTTCTCAATTAATTCCTGACGGGTAAATAATTCCTGAATTTCGCCTTCTTCTTTTTCTTCCGGCGACCAGCCCAGCAAAGCCAGCGAATTCAGAAACGCGTCGGGAATAAATCCAGCATCGCGGTACGTCGTAATACTCACAATTTCGCCGTGCTTACGTTTGGAAAGTTTGCCTTTGTCGGGAGCCATAATCAGCGGCAAATGCGCGAACGTCGGCACAGTTTTCCCCAGCGCCTGGTAAATCAAAATCTGTTTGTGCGTATTCGACAAATGATCCTGGCCACGAATGACGTGCGTGATATTCATTTCGATGTCGTCACAAACGACGCTGAGATTGTAAAGCGGATGCCCGTCGGAGCGCAGCAAAACCAAATCTTCGATGTCTTTGTAATCGCGTTCCTGCAAGCCAAATACTTCATCCTCAAATTGCGTTTTACCTTCTTCAGGAACCTTGAAGCGAATAACAAACGCTTCGCCATTTTCGGCGCGAGCGTCAGATTCTTCGCGCGACAATTCACGGTATGGATTCACTTGTTTTGGCTGCCGCGCATTGTCGGCAATTTGTTGTTTAATTTTGGTATCGTCGCGCTGTTCCTTTGGCGTGAAATCACGATAGGCGTGTCCGCTCTCAAGCAATTGTAAGGCTGCGGCGCGATGTTTGGCGTAATTATCGGATTGAAAAAACGGGCCTTCGTCGTAGTTAAGTCCGAGCCAGTTCATCCCTTCGATAATTCCCTGCACCATCGCTTCGTTGTTGCGAAGCGTGTCAGTGTCTTCGATACGCAGCACGAAGACGCCATTATTTTTGCGGGCATATAGCCAGTTGAATAAAGCAGTACGCGCTCCACCAACATGTAAATAACCAGTAGGAGAGGGCGCAAAACGAACACGAATAGTTGACATAATTGATCAATGCTTTCCAGAAATTAGAGCTAAAGTGATTATAGTACCGTCTGTGCTGACAGATGAAAAGCTGATCAATGCTGAATCAAACAGGCTTGCGCGATTGCGCCTCCCCGTTTCGCTCTTCTTCGTGAAAAAAATATTATATCTTTCGCCCATTGATGCTTTATTTGCTGCATCGAACCGCAGTAGATAGAATGCTGCTTCAGTAAATCAACCAGGAGTATCCCAATCTCATGCAAATTTTAAAAAGCTTTTTTCTGCTCATTTCTGTTGCGGCTTTGCACTTAACTATCTGGGCGCAATCCGGCGTTATCAAGTCTGAATTCATTTATGAAACGGCTCCGTTTCCAGAATGTCATGCGTCTACGATTGCCGAAGCAAAAGGCGGCCTGGTAGCCGCGTGGTTTGGTGGCACGAAAGAAAAAAATCCTGATGTCGGCATCTGGGTTGCACGCCTGGAAAAAGGAAAATGGACGACTCCGGTCGAAGTTGCCAACGGTGTCGAATCTCCATCGAAGCGCTATCCCGCCTGGAATCCGGTGTTATATCAACCGAAGTCGGGTGCGTTGTTGCTCTTTTACAAAGTCGGTCCCAGTCCTGACACGTGGTGGGGAATGCTGCTGCGCTCCGCTGATGGCGGCAAAACCTGGAGTAAGCCGGAGCGATTGCCTGATGGAATTGCAGGGCCGATCAAAAACAAACCAGTCGAGTTAAGCAATGGCGATTTGTTATGTCCATCAAGCAGTGAAGACAAAGGATGGCGCGTGCATTTCGAGCGCACTGCGGATTCAGGAAAAACCTGGCAGCGGACAGATGCGATCAATGACGGCAAAGAATTCGGCGTGATTCAGCCGACAGTATTTTTTCACCCAGGCGGCAGGTTGCAGGCGTTGTTTCGCAGTCGGCAGGGGAAAATAGTCGAGTCGTGGTCTGATGACAATGGCAGAACGTGGGGCGGCTTAAGCGCGACAACATTGCCGAATCCTAATTCCGGGATTGATGGCGTGACATTGAAAGATGATCGTCATTTGCTGGTTTACAATCACGTCATCACGAAGCCTGGCAAATGGGGCGACCGTGCACCGCTGAATGTTGCGCTCAGTAAAGATGGCAAAATCTGGCTGGCTGCATTAACGCTGGAGCGTGGCCCGGCATCAGCGGAATATTCATACCCCGCCGTGATGCAAACGCGTGATGGAATGGTTCACATCACCTACACCTGGAACCGCAAAAAAGTGAAACATGTAGTCGTTGACCCGCGCCAATTGAGCTTACGCGAAATGAAAGATGGCGTGTGGCCTGAGTAATAGAACAACCTTTCCAGGTTGTTTAGTACGCGACAAGCCGACAGAAAACAACAAGGCAAACGGGAAAGTTTACGCTACATTTTAAGAGGAAGAATGATGAAAAAAATCAGCCGCTTACTACTTTCGTGCTGCCTAATTCTGGCCAGCTTCTCGCGTTATACTCAGGCTCAGGTACAGGAAATTTCTTACAACAACGGCTCGGCAGCCTCGTGGCAGGCATTGATAAAATTGCGGACGACCGCGACTGTGATGTTCACGCAGGCGCATCCCGATGACGAAGACGCCGGACTTGTGACGTGGGTTTCCCGTCATGAAGGAGCGCGTACCGGAATCCTTTCCATCAATCGCGGCGAAGGTGGAGCGAACTTAATTGGCTCCGAACAATATGACGCGTTGGGAGTTTTACGGACTGAAGAATTTCTCGCGGCGTGTCGTTATTATGGCGCGGATTTAATGTTCACGCGGATGGCGGATTTTGGCTACTCCAAACGCCTGGACGAAACGCTGGAGCATTGGGGCAAAGAAAATGTGCTGCGCGATATGGTACGCGCTGTACGGCAGTATCGCCCCGACATCATTATTTCAAGATTTCACGGCAAAGCCCGCGACGGTCACGGCAATCATCAGGCGGCGGGATTGCTCAGCTTTGAAGTTTTCAAAGCCGCTGCTGATCCGAAAATCTTTCCCCAGGATGGAGAGCCGTGGCAGGTCAAAAAATTGTATCTCAGCACACGCGGCAACGAACCTTCGACATTAAAAATTAATACGGGCGAATACGATCCGCTGCTCGGAAAATCCTATCGGCAAATCGGCAGCGAAGGCTACGGCATGCACCATTCGCAAGCGATGGGACAACCAAAAATTCCTGCGGGAGATTTTTTCTCGACTCTGCAATTGGTCGAAAGCACAATTCCAAAAATTGAAAATGAGAAGAGTGTTTTTGATGGCATTGACACGACGCTGACAGGCTTGGCGAAACAATATCAAAACGAAATTGATTTGCGCCCTGAGTTGAACGAAGCCGCGAATGCAGTTGAAATTGCGATCAGTAAATTCAATGCGCGTGAGCCGTGGACAATTGCGGAAGAATTGGCGTCGGGAATGCGCAATATTCGCAAGGCGGTGGAAAAAGGTAAGGCTCCTAACGTTGCGGCGAAGGATCATTTATTGTTTTTGCTTGGCAACAAAGAACGCGAATGTAACGAGGTCATGTATAAAGCATTGGGGCTTTCGATGGAAGCATTGGTTGAGCCTGATAAACCTGCTGGTAATTCGATGGGTTTTATGCAGCCGCGTGAGACGTTTGCCGTAGCAATTCCAGCGCAAGAATTTTCTATAGCTCTAAAAATAACAAATCGAAGTCCTGTGAAAATTTCTGCACCAGAATCAATTTCATTAATTGACCTCTCAGGGTCAATTGTGGGCGCAAGTGTGGGGCTTGGAATAAAAAGCCCTGGTTTATTTATAGAGCTAACTTCTGGTGTTGATATAGTTGAATCTGGCGGCGTAGAAGGAAAATTAGTTGCTAGTAATGGTGCGCTTCGGAAGAAATTTAGTATCAAGTTATCTGGGAGTGCCAGAAATTATCGGCCATATTGGTCACGAAACTCTGAATTAACAGATCATAAATATGAGATTGATGACCCTGCATCTTTGCAACTGCCAATTAACCCACCGGGCGCTTCGGGGTGGTTTGTATATGAGATTAATGGAGTTCGCTTTTCACTGATGCAACCTGTCCAAGCTTCCTTTATTGCTCGCCCCTTCGGAGAACAACGTCGCCTTCTCACTATCGCGCCCGCTATCAACCTTCAAATGACGCCACGCATTGGCATCATCCCGCTCAACTCCGCAAAATCCGAAACAACTATCAACGTCAGCATCTCCAGCAATGCCAAAAGCAAAGCCGAGGGCAAAGTAAAATTGCGTGTGCCGGAAGGCTGGAACGTAACTCCGGCGGAGCTTCCATTTAGCTTTGTGCGCGAAGGCGAGAAAAGTAACTTCACATTCAAAGTAGCGATTCCGAAAATTGCTGCGAATCAGGATTACAAAATTCAGGCGGTCGCGGAATACAACGGCAAAGAGTACACCGAAGGCTATGAAGTGATTGCGCATCCTGATTTGGAGCCGCGTCATTTATACCGCGATGCGACGATGAATCTTCGTGGCGTAGACGTACAGGTTGCGCCGAATTTGCACGTCGGCTACGTGATGGGCGTAGGTGACAAAGTGCCCGAAGCCCTCGCGCAAATCGGCGTCAAAGTTTCAATGCTCGGTGCAAATGAATTGGCAACAGGCAATCTGGATCAATTCGATGCCGTAGTCATTGGCATTCGCGCTTCGGCGGTGCGCGAAGATTTGAAGGCCTACAACAAACGCCTGCTTGAATACGTCGAACGCGGCGGCAACGTGATTTGGCAATATCAAACGCCCGAATTTGACGAAGCGGCTTATGGACCGTACCCCTACAAAATGGGGCGCAATCCCGAAGAAGTGTCTGAAGAAGATTCCAAAGTCACGATGCTTGACGCGACGAATCCGATTTTTAATTTTCCCAATAAAATTTCGCCGACAGATTTTGACGGCTGGGTTGAAGAGCGCGGCTCAAAATGGTGGGGCGAATGGGATGCGCGTTACAAGCCGTTGCTCGAATGCCACGACCGCGAACAACCGTTGCAAAAAGGCGGAATGATGTACGCGGAATACGGCAAGGGGACGTGGGTTTATGCGGGTTATGCGTTCTATCGCCAGTTGCCTGCGGGCGTGCAGGGCGGGTATCGGTTGTTTGCGAATTTGCTGAGCTTAAAGAAAAGAAAGTAGGGAAATTACAAAGAGCAGGGAAAAGATTTTTTCGTCCACGAAGCGACACGAAGCAGCACGAAGGGATGAGAATTTTTTTCGACAGGATTTAGAGGCTGGACAAGATTGACTATTTTTTTGCGCCCGTAAATCCTGTTCATCCTGTAAATCCTGTCGAACTTCTTCTTCGTGAACTTTCGTGTCGCTTCGTGGAAAAGTATTTTCCTGCATTCTATCCACTAAATATTATCGAAGATTTATCTGTTGCAACTCACGAATAAAAAACCTCTCAGCCTGGTTCTTGGCGCAGGTGGCGTGCGTGGGTTCGCACATATTGGTGTGCTGGAGGCACTCGCGGAACGTGGCTTTGCTGTTTCCGAAATTGTTGGCTCAAGTGCGGGCGCAATCATCGCGGCATTTTATGCGGCGGTCGGACTCAGCCTGCCGGAGCTGCATAATTTTGGGCTGAATATGACTTCGCCGCATTTATTTGTGTGGGCGTTGCTCCGGCGCACACCGGAAAGTTTTCGCAAAAAATATTCGCACCTCGCGGGCATCATCCCTGGGCATTTACAACGCCTGGCAGAAATTCCAGGGCGCGAACTGCATCACGGCATCGAACGATTTGGCGCGGTTTGTTATGACGTAAAGCGGCGCGAAGAAATTTTCTTTCACAACCTGCAAACAGACTTTCCACTCGAAGAAGCGGTGCGTGGTTCCGCTGCGATTCCAGGCTTTTTTCCCTCCCGACGCTGCGTTATTGCAGGGCGCGAATATCGTTTGGTTGACGGCGGCGTTATTAACAAATTGCCTGTAGATAAGCTGTTGCTGCCGCCTTTTGCGCCGGCGCAAATCCTGGCTGTAGACGTTGCCAATACGCCGCAACTACGCGCTGCCAATCTTGCTAAAGTTGAAGCGCTACGCCAACGGCATCCTGATATTCCAATTGAACTCATCACCCCGGATACGCTTGGAAAAGGAACAATCATTTATCGCAAAAGTGATTTGCAGGAAATGATTGATGCTGGCAGACGAAGTGTTGAGAGTAATTCTTAATACCGCTCGCAGGACTGAGTTACGATAAAAAATCGGGCGATGATTGCTCATCGCCCTGAAAAACTGAAAGTAATTGAGAGAGTCAAAACTGTCGTGTAGCGAGTAAAAGTTAAAGCTTAGTAACGGCGGTTGTTTTCTTTGGTCCGGTGATAAAGGTAACCACCTGCCGCACCTGCGAGTCCACCAATCAACACGCCTTTGCGTCCACCCATCAATCCGCCACCCGCAGCACCAATCGCGGCACCAATGCCAGTGCGTTTCAAGCCGCGCGTGTTGCGTGTGTCACGGTTGTAAGATGGATCGTAGTTGGGATCATAATTGGAATTTTGATTTCTGCGATCATATTCGTAATCACGATTGCGCTGATTATCGGAATCACGGTTCCGATCATAGTTGTAATCACGATTCCGATCATAATTTACATTGCGCGTATTGCGGTTACGAGTCCGGCAATTTCCCTGCGCCATTGCGCTCGGTGCAAATGAAGTAAGCAGAAGACCAGCCATTAACATGATTGCGAAAGCAGATTTGGAAATTTTGTTAGTCATAATTTTTTACCTCCGAGAGTAGGGGGGTCATCTCAGACCGCCTTTTATTTCATCCGTTGCCTGATCCTCAGTTGCGTCTCAACTTTGGGTCTTGACACCAATAGATATAACAAGCCGCGTGCCACAGCGTTCTCTGTCCTGTTTCACAGACTGCAAACACCACACGACAAAGAGCTTAAATTTATTCTTATGAGAGTTGAGCTAGAAAAATAAGGCGGCAAAAGGCAGGCAAACGTCTCTTCGCTATGTCGGAGTACACCAAAGCGTTGAATTATTTATGCGATTTGGGCTGGGCTTTTATTTCGCGTAATTCTTTAAGCAAAATTTCAATTCGATTGATCTCTGTCTCGCTTAAAGATTCTCCGCCAAAGCGCACCTTTTGATAAAGCTGCGTAATTTCTGCCACGTTTGGTTGCGCCACCAGGTGCGCGAATTCCAGCGGCGTTTGCTCAGGTGAACGGGTTTGCCCGACACGCGTTAAGATGTCCAGCATTTCCTGATAAAAGGCTACGGCGGAGCCAACAGCATCCTGCCTGAATCTGCGTCGCCAGGACATTTCGCGTTTCCGCCATAAGACAAAACCGCCAGTTGCAAGGCCGATGAAATACAACGCCAGCATTGCCGGATGCAACAAAATTTCCCGCACCTGCGCCGTCCAGTTAATGGGCCGGAGACCGCCTTCCTGACTAAACGATTTCAGCCAATCGCCAATCCGCATTTTCCATTTTGTTACCCAGGTGGAGGTGTCGCCCTGATAATCCGAAATCAAGCGTTGCGCCCGATAGGCCATCGTCGTCTGTTCGCTGACGCCAAAACCAATCACGTGTTCCAGCCAGAACATTTCGGCGGCCTCGCTGTAATGTCGCATTGTCGCTGTCCAGCCATTTTCATAAGCACTTAACCCGGCGGCAGGGGTTGGATCAAACGTGAGCCAGCCATACCTGGGAAAATAAGCTTCCACCCACGAATGCGCGTCCGATTGGCGCACGGTATAAAAATCCGAAACGTCGCTGTATTCGCCCATCTGAAAGCCATTAACCACACGCGCCGGAATCCCCTGTGTCCGCAGCATCAGCGCCATTGAGGTCGCAAAATATTCGCAATGCCCGGCCCGCACATTGAAAAGAAAATCCGCGACCGGATCCGTCTCATCCGTGCGCCGCAAATCAAGCGAGTATTTGTATTGTTCGCGCAGATGGTTTTCAATCCGGCGAATAGCATCAATTTGTGTCGCCGCACCTTTCGTCACTGCTGTCGCCAAATCCCTGATCCGCGCATCAAAATTTACGGGCAATTGCGTATAGCGCACTTTGATTTCCGGGTCATATTCGCTGGAATTTTCGGCGCGTAATTCCTTATCGCTGAATTGCCGCGTATCCGATTCGACCTGATAAACTAAGCGATTGACCGCGTGATTGCTCGTCCATAATCCATCGCTGGTGTCTTTCCATAACGACGGCAGGCCTTCAACCCAAATCGGATTGGGAGCGGCAAAAATTGTCGCCGTACTGAGCGGTTCAAGGTAAAAAGTTTGTTGCGTCACATACGGCAAAACTTTGGCGTGATTGGTCTCAACGCTTTCATCAACCCAGTAAGTACCGCCGTGTTTGGTCACCGGACGCGCACCGATTTTATTGCCTCGACGCAAATTGCTGGAGTCGCGCCAGTTGCTGCCGTCATAAAAATCCAGCGTCACGCCACGCCAACGCAACGGCGTTCGATATTGATCCGGTGGTTGCACGACGCGCACGCGCATCACGAGTTGCGGATTTAGTTTCAGTTGCCCAACATCGCCCAAATGAACCGTATCTGAGAAGCCGGATAAAGCGTTCCCCTGCAACCAGCCAGCGCCGGAATTTCTGAGCGCCAGACGCGGCATGGCTAAAAATAATGGCGTCGCAAGCAGCAGGATGCTGAATAAAGAAAGCGCCGAAAAATATGCCAGGCTGCGCCAGCGCGGCGGGCTGAGCAAATTTCTGGCGCTGGCTGTTTCGCGCCAGTATTCAGTTTCCTCGGCTTCCTGATCTTGTCTGGTCGTTTCTAAATCAAACTTTGCGCGCCGCACTTCAAAACTCACCAGCGTCGAAACTGCACTGAACAAAAATACCAGCAGCAAAATGAAAAATGTCGTGTCAATCATCATTCCTGCCGCCAGCAGCATTTGAAAAAATGAAACGACATACAACCACAACCAGTCACGATTTCGCTTCTGCTGAATCAGCTTCATGGTCGAGGCGAAAAAAATAAAATGGATTAACGAAACAATGGGCGAAGAACCTAGGACGAACCAGTCAATGAACGGAAAAGGGAGGAAAACCAACATCATCCAGCCAACCAGTTTTGGCGAGATACGCCATTTCAAACGCTCCGCATCAATGTGCCAGCCGAGGATCAGCACGATGCTGAAAAGAGCAACCGCCAGGGTATCAACCTGCCGCGTGGCAACCAGCATCAGAAAGCTGCTGCCAATTAACGAATATGATGAAAGTCTGAAGTATCTGTCGAGTGTCATTATTTAGTCGTAAAAAATAGCGGGGACGAACAGCAGGATTATAAAGGAGTCGGGGCAGAATGGGGGAAATTTAGTTTGGCGGGCTGAAAAATTATTGCGCCGCATACTTTTTAAACCTGATCAATTCTCTAATAATTTCCCGTAACGAAGTCTCTGACTTCCCGCGCAGCAAATTTTGCCGTCCAATTTCAAACGCGATGCGCCACTGTTTGAATAGTACGCCGTACGCCATAAGCAAACTATTTTTCGGATCGTAAATATGTGTTGCCTCAGAAGTCACGCCGTTAAGTTCGATAATTTTAAAGTCTTTGCCATGCTCGAAAGCGTCAACCGATGGAGCGCGAATATCAAATCGCCCAAAGTAAAACCCCTCATAACTCTGGCTGATGCGGTCAATCGTATTTTCCAAAGCTTCAGTTTTGTAACGATTGCCATCCAGAAAAATCGCCCCACGACAATGGGAACCGACCTCGACTAATTGCAACTGCTCACCATCGGGCAGCACCGTCGAAGCATTTTCTCCTTGTTTGTTCGTGTAGAATTTCGCCAGACAAACGGCACGTTCATCATCCAAAATTAAATGCTCCACCGAGTGCCGCCCATCACCTGTAATCACTGGAAATTTCTTTTCGGTAATAGAAAATATCTCCCCTTTTTCTGCGTTGGGGTAGCGATAGTAAAACACCCCAAATTCCGCGCCTGCGATGTATTCCTGAATAATCACATCGTGACGAAAGCCCTGTAAATACTGCGCGATTTCGTTTTCTGACCTGATCACCTGGACACCCCAACCACGTTGCCCTGCATCAGGTTTAAGCACAATGGGGAAACTAATCTGTTGCTCAAGCAGGAAATTTTTAGCCTGTGTCATGCGGTTAGCAGGATTGTCCGCAGCAGGAATCAGCGCATAACGTGCGACAGATCCTTCGGCGTTGCCTAATCCGCCGAGGATTTGCGCTTTCGACTCGCCAATAAAACCGCTACACGGAATGGCTGGATTTGCCGCAGTGAATAAAGTCAGGCTGCGATTTTTCACCGCCAGCCACGCGATATAACAAATTACTGGCGGATAAAAAATGTAGGGCGGCCAAAATTCCCAATGCGTCAGCCGTCGCCATTTGCCCACCAGCATGCGTCGCCCGCGCCACGTCGCCAGACGCAGCAGCAATTTGATGAGCAGCCACAAAACGATTCCGGCCAGTAACGCCGTGACCAGAAAATGCTGTTGCTCAAAATATTCTCGCTTCACCACTTCGCCGCCCAAAAACGCTGAGAGGCCGATCAATAAAGGCGTCCAGACAAGGCAGGCCAGCGCAAAATAAAACGTGAACCACCAAAAACTGGTGTTGAGCATTCCTGCCGCAAAATACGTGGGCAGGCGTGCGCCGGGTAAAAAGCGGCTGATGAAAATTACTTTGCTGCCCTGGCGCGAAAACCAGGCGGAGCTTTTCTCCACTGATTCGGGACTCAAAAACCATTTCAGCGGAATGTGTCGTAAGGCTGGTCGGCCCAAAACTCTGCCCGCCAGATAAAGTAAAACATCGCCGACAAAAATTCCGAGAAAACACGAAAACGCGCCGAAAAGAAAACCTATTTTGGCTTGCGCCACCATCACGCCAACACTGATTGTTGTCAGGTCTTCACTCACTAAAGTTGCAGCAACGATCAGCAGCAACATCGCCAGCGCCGTGACGCCAACCAGCCGGGGCAAATTCGCAGGATTGAATTTTTTCAGTGCCTGGGCAACCCGCACGGGATCGGCATTCGCTTTGGTAATGGCTGTTCCCTGCTCTACGCGGCTAACAAAATCGCTGATGAACGGAGCCAGTGTTTCGCCATCCGTGTAAACCATAAAATGATTCGCGTCGAAAAGCTGCAACTCACTTTGCGGCACTAAACGGTAATGTTCGAGGGCGGCTTCGACTGGAACCATGACATCAGTTTGACCGTGTAAAATCAGCATTGGCGCGGCGTAATGCTGTAAGGTTCCGCGCAGTGGTCGTTGATCTGAATCATAAAAATTCCGCGCGTAAGAAACACCCAGCAGCGTTCCGTCGAAGTAACCGAAATGCGGTGTCAATTCCCGCAACACCCACATGCCAAATAATTGCAACCCGTGCAAAGTGTGATTGATGTGATATTCGTCGAGCAGTTCCATTTCCTGCACACCAATGGCTGACAACATGGTGAGAGAAGCGACACGCTGGGGCGCAATATCAGCCACGCTCAGTGCCACGCCGCCGCCCATACTGTAACCGACAAAATGAGCGCGTTGAATTTTCAGCTTGTCTAATAGTTCCAGCACATAATGGGCATGGGCGCGAAACGAATAATCGGGAATCGCATGCGTTGAATTTCCGAAGCCAGGCAGATCAGGCGCGATGATGCGATATTGCTCTTTCAACTCAGGCGCGAGGGAAGAAAAATCGTCACTCTCGCCGGGGCTGCCGTGCAATAACACAATGACGGGACGCGAGTTGTTTTGCTCCGACGCAAAAGTTTGATAGGCGAGGTTGATCGTTTTTGGCAGGCGGCGGTTATTTCTCACGGCTGAAACTTTCACCACATTTTCGTCGCTGGCAATAATCCCGCCCGGATACATCCAGCGCACCACATGAGAGGCCAGCAACAAAAGTAAATATACCGCAGCCAAACCCCAAAGCCAGCGGCGCAATTTCGTCTTGAATATTTTCTGGCTCAGGCTCATTGGAACAACTCAATAACAACGGGTAAGATAATTTGCCTAATGCTCAAAAATAGTAACAAAACTCTGGTTCATTTCCTATGACCCTGAATATTTCGCCCCACTTACAAAACAAGCGAGAGTCGCGGTGGGCGCGAAACCAGCCGCCCGAATAAATGGCGCGGTGCCTTGCGATGTTCCAGCGTGGACGGTGCGACGCCCAGTTCCTGTTCCGGGACAAAGCCCTGAACTTGCAGCATCAATCCGATTAACGCCTGATGATGAACGGTGTGACTCAACAGGAATTGAAGTTCTCTGCGTAGTGACGAAACGCTCCAATAAGGCGAATCCTGTTTCACCCACAACGTCGCCTGCTCTTCGCCGAACGATAATTTCCAGAGTCCTTCGCTCAGGGCTTCAATTCTTTCCATTGCGCGGGTGCGATCCGTTTCCAGTAATTGATTACGCTCCCGCTGATCGTAATCAATTTTGTTATTTTTCATCCCGCTCAAAAAGCACTGATAAAAATCCAGGCAATGGCGAAACTGAGCGCCCACGCTGCTGGCCAGTGTCGGCGCCGTAATTTCAGCAAAGAGCCGATCACCCATTTGCGCAATTAATTTTTGGCTTTGCCGCAGAACTTTGATGTTCTCAGCAATCAGGATTTCAGTCGCCGGGTTGGTTCGTAAATCGTCGTTTGACATGCTGTCTCCATTCCCTGCCATTGCTTCACGCAGGCTGGCACGGATTATTTTTCTGCGCATTTAATCCGTGCAAATCCGGGTTAAGCGGTGGCGCAAATTCGTTCTGAACTGGAATAAATTTATTACTCACTGCCGCGTGTAATTTTTTTGCCAGTACCTTGCGGTCGCTCTCAGCTATCGCTTCATCACCAAATCGCACCGTAGCCCGACAGCCTAGCAATTGAAAAAAGCCGAACAGATGCGGCAAAAAATCCATCTCGCCCCACCAGCAAACCGATTGTGCAGCGGGCAACTCATTGGCCGGAACCTGATAGCTCAGGCTGGCATACGAAACAGCTTTGCGCGCCTTCACCACCGGTTCAAGCAAAGCTGATTTGAAGGGCAAAAGCTGGCTGCCATCGGTTGTAGTACCTTCGGGAAACAGCATTACGCTGTGGCCTGCCTGCAATTGTTTTTCAAGCAAAGCATTCACCCGCAAAATATCGCGGGGCCGCTTTCGGTCAATAAAGATCGTATTCATGCTGTGACAGAGCAGCCCGATCACAGGCCAGTTGGCGACCTCGCTTTTGGCGACAAAGACACAATCAAGCTGTGCCGCAAGCACGATAATGTCCAGATAGCTCAGATGATTTGCCACCAGAAAAAATGGTGTCACAGGTACAATTCCCAGCGTCTCAATTTTTATTCCCAGCATAGCAACAATTGTTTTCGCCCAGGTACGAAAACCCAGATTACGCCAGAATCTGGTTGCTCGGGTTGAAAAAAATACGCACGGCAAACCACCCAACCACAGCGCATAAAAACTTATGGTAATAAAACTAAAGAGGAAAGTTCTGGTACTGGCTCGCAGAATTCGCATAAGATGTTTAGCCACCCGCTGCCGCAGGTGGTACTGACTTTAAGCGCCAGAAAAAATTAATTGCCGGGCTGTTTCGTTAAGGTTCAGCAAATCAAAAATTACAAAATAATCAATTGTCTTGAACGCACGATCCAGCGCGGGCGGCCCACAGGCTTTCGCGCCAAATCGTAAGTAAGTTTTGAATAATTTAGGAATTTTAACTTCAGGAAGATCAGCTTGATTTTCATCTTCCCTTTCACAGGCAAAGCCGGGTTTGGGCGGGACAAAAAAATCCTCATGCAAATGTCCGTCGCGGCTTAATTGTCGCGTGAGGTCCCAACCTTCGCGCGGGCTTTGACTGGTGAGCGAACAACAACCAAATAAATAACGTTTGCGGCTTTGCAGTGAATAGGCCGCGATTCCCTGCCACAACAAAAATAAAACATTCGTGTGACGGTGCGCGGGAGCAATACATGCGCGCCCAAGCTCAATTGAATTTAGAACAACATCATGTGGCAGATGCGAAAGATCAAATTCGCCTGCGGAGTAAAAACCATTCCCAGCAGCCGCCATTTCGCTTGTTTGTATTCGGTAAGTGCCAATAACATTTCCGGTTTCCTCTGCTTCGACTAATAAATGATGACAGTGCAAATCGAACTCGTCCTGATCGCGGCCTGTCAAAAATGATGATTGCAACCCTTCGTCCAATTCAAGATTGAAGACCTCAAAGCGCAATTTCATCACCGCATCCAAATCCCTCGCCGTGTTGGCAAACCGCAACAAATATCGCCCTTCGCGGATCTGAATTGCGGGTGCGTTAGGTTTATACGTGCCGCTTCTGGTCATTGGATTTATGGTCAGTGTCATCATTGTTTTTTTCTCCGGCGTACTCCTGCTACATAAATCACCACCAGGCAATCATTTATTCCTGCACTGAAAAATTAATGACAAAAAAAGAAAGCGGGTTCAGCCGGAATAAATTGCCGCGCAGGAAGGATTGTCCTGGTAGGAAAAGTTACAAATTACTGATTGTCTGAACTGTTAGTTTGCGTTGATTCTCAGATTAACCTAACAGGTCTCGTAACAATTTTTAAGGAAATCCCATGCTGAATCATTACGACGTTATTATCATCGGCACCGGCGCAGGCGGTGGCACACTCGCGCAGAAACTTGCGCCTTCAGGGAAAAAGATTTTATTACTCGAACGCGGCGGCTTTGTCCCACGCGAAAAAGACAATTGGGATTCGCGTGCAGTCAACGTCGAAGCTAAATATCACACCAAAGAAATCTGGCACGACAAAGACGGGAAAGAACTCCATCCGCATACAAATTATTTTGTCGGCGGCAATACTAAATTTTATGGCGCAGCCCTGTTTCGTCTGCGTGAAAAAGATTTTGACGAGATCAAACACTACGATGGGATTTCGCCCGCGTGGCCGATTGCTTATCAGGATTTAGAGCCGTATTACACGCAAGCCGAAAATCTTTATCACGTTCACGGCACACGTGGCGAAGACCCCACTGAGCCGTGGTCAAGCGCTCCATATCCATACGAAGCGGTCAGCCACGAACCACGTCTGCAACATCTGCATGAAGATTTTGCGCGGCTTGGCTGCAGGCCATTTCACGTACCGCTTGGTATCAAGCTCCAGGAAAAAGACCCGCGCAGCCCGTGCATTCGCTGTGCGACGTGCGATGGCTATCCGTGTTTGGTGAATGCCAAAGCTGATGCTCACACCTGCGCAGTTGATCCGGCGCTGGAATATCCGAATGTTTCGCTGTTTACCAACGCGAAAGTCGTCAAGCTGGAAACCAGCGCGTCAGGCCGCGAAGTCAGTAAAGTTTGTGTCGAACGTGATGGCTCGTATGAAGTCTATACAGCCGATTTCGTAGTCGTGTCCGCTGGCGCAATAAATTCAGCAGCATTACTCCTGAAATCCGCCAATGACAAACATCCAAACGGCTTAGCAAATTCCAGTGATGTCGTCGGTCGCCATTATATGGGACACGTGAATTCAGTGATGCTCGCAGTCTCAAAATGTCCGAACCCGACAATATTTCAAAAGACACTGGCGCTGAATGATTTTTATTTCGGCGCTCCCGATTGGAATTTCCCGATGGGGCATATTTCTTTTGTCGGCAAACTTGACGGTGTCGCTTTATCCGCAGGCGCACCAGCCATCGCACCCGGGTTTACGTTAGATTTGATGGCAAAACATTCGCTGGATTTTTGGCTGACTTCCGAAGATTTGCCCGACCCAAATAATCGCGTCACTTTAGATCGCAACGGTAATATTGTGCTGTCTTACACGCCAAATAACGTCGAAGCGCATCAACGCCTGCAAGCCAAATTGCAAAGCCTGCTGAAACAGCAAACGAATTGCGACGTACACGGACACGACTGTCATCAGGGGCTTTTCTCTCGCAATTTATTTCTTGGCGAAAAAATTCCACTCGCCGGAGTCGCGCATCAAAACGGCACGATTCGCTTTGGCAATGATCCGAAAACTTCCGCCCTCGACGCCAATTGCAAAGCGCATGACGTAGACAATTTGTATGTCGTGGATGGCAGTTTCTTCTGTTCGAGTGCGGCGGTGAATCCGGCGTTGACGATTATGGCGAATGCGCTGCGCGTGGGCGAGCATTTGCTGGAACGGCTAGGCTGAGCGAGAACTTTGCTTCTCAAGGCCGCTGCGACCTGAACAGCGTTTCCTCGTGCGAGGTGTCGCAACCTGCTGGGCAGACTCAGGCAGGTCGCAACACCACTCACGAGGCAGTTGAAGTTAAGGACAGTTCGGCAATAAGACTGAAGGTACGACGCCCCGCAGCGCGCCATCCGGCCCCTTCAGACTCCAGCCTGTAAATGCCCCCGCATTCGCAAACGTCACGCTGAAGGCATTGTTCACCACGCCCGGTTGAAACACCGTCGTCTGTCCGCGATTGGCCGCACCCGACGTGAACGTATTGTTCGCGCCCACCGGAATCGTCACCGCCGAGGCGCAGAGGTTCGTGGAGGAGAGAAAGAGAGAAAGAGAGAAAGAGAGAAGGAACGTTTGCTTCGCCCGCTCCCTCTTTCCCTCCATCGCTCTGTCTCTCCCTCCTCTCTGCGCTGCCTCTGCGCGGTAAAAGAGCAGGTAGGTTATTTGAACTGGAACAACGCCTCGCGCGTGCTGCCGTCATTGAACTGCAAGACCAGCTTGCGACACGTCCCTTTCCACGCCGCATTGGTCTTCCAGACGTATTTGTACTGATCCGTCGTCGCGTCGTAGCTCAGGCTGCTGCTGCCTGCCGTGACCGTCTCTTCGATGGCATCGGTCGGGCTGCCCGTGCTGCACGCAATCGGCTGTGAGGTTGGGGAGCCTGCCGCGAAGATGCTCAGCCCCTTGTTGCCGCTCAAACTGAACTTGACCGGGATGGCTTGCCCGGCGTTGACCGTGTTGACGGTTGGCGCATTGTCTACGGGTTGGAAGAAGCCGCTGAAGTTGTAGCGCACGGTGACCGTGAAGCTGCACGAGGACTGATTGTTGGCGGCGTCTTTGGCCGTGACATTGACCGTCGTCACTCCGACCAGGAAGGTTGAGCCGGAGCCGGGACTGGTCGTGATCGTGGGGGACGCCGAACAATTATCCATGGCGGTGGGCGCGGGGTAATTGACGACCATCCCCGTGTTCATCGTGTTCGGAGGCAAGGTGACGACCACGTTCGCCGGGCAACTGACGACCGGGGCGGTTTGATCCACGACGGTGACGCTTGCCAGGCACGAACTGGACGCGCCCTGTGAATCGGTGACGGTCAATTCGACGGTGGTCGTGCCGAGCGGATATGGCCCTGCCGGAGATTGCGTGACGGTGATGGTGTCGCCGCTGTCGGGATCGTAGGAGCCGTGGTTGATCGAAGCGTTGGCCGTGCAAGCGGCTCCGGCAGCGACGGTCACGCTCTGGCACTGCGCCACGGGAGCTTGATTTGGGAACATGCCGATCCCAAGCTCCTTCACGCCGGTTCCGCCGCCGCCGCCGCTGCTGCCGTTGCCGCCGTTGATGGCAACGTTTGCGGCGAGGCTGCCGCTGGCGAGCGTGCCGTCTGCCGTCAGAATCAGCACCCGTCCGCCGCCGCCGCCGCCGCCAAAGAAGGTCACCCCACCAATTGCGTTTAGGCTGCCCGTGAGCGACACCGTCGGGGCGTGAACCAGGATGCCGCCGCCCGCCCCGCCCCCGCCCCTATTAACACTCCCACCCGCCCCCCCGTTTGCCTGCACCGTACCACTGAGGGTGAGGTTGCCAATGGCGCCGAGTTCGATTGCACCGCCACCGCCACCGCCGCCGCCGCCAAAACCACTACCCGCGCCGCCGCTGCCGCCTTGCAGCATCAGCGCCAGGTTGCCGTAGGCCGTGCCACCGAAGCCGGGGTCGAAGGCGGCGTTGCCGCCGTTACCACCGAACGCCCCGCCCCCGCCATAGTTGATGCCGGGTTGACTCGTCCCGCCTCCGCCTGCCACCACGCTCCCGCCGTCACCGCCGATGGTGGAGCCGCCCCCGTTTCCACCGACGAACCCCAATCCGCCGATACCACTGTTTGCCCCGCCTCCGCCGCCTCCGCCACCCGGTCCGGCGTTGCCGCCATTGGCCACGGAGGCATTCGAGCCACTGACGACAATCAAGCCATCAATGGTGGCGGCGGACTTGGAGAGCAAAGCCACCGGGCGCGAGTTGCCGTTCGCCGCATGCCCAATCACAACACCCGCCGGAACGTTGAGCGAGTTGAACGTGAAGACCGCAATCTCGTCGTTGGCGACCGTGCCGCCCGATGGCGAGTAGAAGACGCCCGCAATCGGCACGGCAATGCCCGGCCCGCTCAAGGTCGGCGCAGGGTTGTCCTTGCTGGCGTCAATGCTGTACGTTCCTGCCGTCGTGAAGGGCGACGTGCCAAGCGAAGCGAATTGATTGGGGTCAAGTTGCGAACTTGCCGCCAGAGCGGCGGGCAGGGTTGTGGCTTTCGCCGTGCGCTCCACGCTCCACAGCGCGAGGCCGAGCAATAAACTTAAGATGAGCGTGAGCGGTAGCAAGTGTTTCATGGATTCAAGTCGTTTCATTTTTCTCCTTTTCCTGCTCCTCGCAGGATGATTGGTTAGCTGTCAGGATTTGCCGCAAATCCGCCAGGTCTGCCTTCAGCACATACCCGCAGGCTCCTGCTTGTTGCGCCGCTTCGCGCAGCCCCGCTTCATCAAAGCTGGTGACGATGACGATGCGTGCGGCGGGGAAGGCGGCCTTGATCTGATGCGTTGCGTGGATGCCGTTGAGCCGTGGCATACGCACATCCATCAACACCCAATCAGGCCGTTCGGCGGCATATTGCGCGAGCGCGTCTATGCCATCGCTGCACTCGCTGATTTCATCGGCGACGCCCATTGCCATACGCCGCATCATTTGGCGCATGCCTGGGTTGTCTTCAACGATCAGCAATTTCATAGCCGTCCCTTTGCAATTCATTTGCGGTTGTTTTTGTGACACGCAAGATCATCGGCGGGAACGAGGAATTTGAATATTGGGGGGACTACCCATTTTCGTATGGGTGGGAATACCCATTTTCGGAAAAGGCAAAAGGCAAAAGGCAAATCGCAAAAGGCAAAAGTGAAATTCGGAAGGCTACGCCCGTTTATCGAAAAAAAGATAAAGTGCCGACCTTTTGCCTTTCTACTTTTTTTAGACCAACTGCTCTTTATGCTCCAGCGCAAATTTGAGCAGCGCATTGCTGCCGTGTAATTCCAGTTTGGTGCAGATGTTTTCGCGGTGGCGTTCGACCGTGCGCAGGCTGATGCACAGAAGATCGGCAATCGCGCGGCTGGTTTGCTGTTGGGCAATCATTTTGAGGATGCGGCGTTCGCTCGGCGTCAGGTCGTTGAGCGTGGGTTGTTGTTGGGCAAAAGCAGTCGCACGGCTGGCGCGTTGTAATAAAAAAGTGGACAGTTGCGGGCTGATAAATTTCTCGCCTTTGGCGACGGCTTTGACACAGGCTTGAATCTCTTCAATCGCGCTTTCTTTCAGCAAATAGCCTTGCGCACCAAGATCGAGCGCCGTATTGAAAATGCCTTCGTCGCGGTGCATCGTCAGAAAAATGATGCGCGTGGCAAGGTCGGAGGATTGCAACGCGCGCGCTACATCAAAGCCCGTCTGACCGGGCATATTCACATCCAGAATGGCGATGTCAGGTTGTAGCGCCAGAATTTTTTCCAGCGCCTGTGTTCCATCGGGAGCTTCGCCGACAATCTGGATTTGTGGATCAGAGGCAAGCATCAGCCCCAGGCCGCGCCGAAACACCGGATGGTCATCCGCCAGCAAAATGCTGATTTCAATTGCCATTATTTTCCTCCCTCGCGGCTGTGTTGGAGACAGGAATCGGGATCGTGAAAAAATGCGTTGTCCCTTGCCCCGCCGCGCTTTGCATTTTATGCGTCCCACCCAAAATTCGCACGCGCTCACGCAAACCCGTCAACCCTAATCCACTGGATTGGGGGGATGGCGAAGGGGAAAGGCCGCGTCCGTTGTCTGCAATCGTCATTTGCAAATTTCCATCTGCAATCTGGCACAAGAATTTTGCTTCGGTGGCCTGCGCGTGCTTGACGATATTGTTGACGCATTCCTGCACGATGCGAAAAATAATCACTTCGGCTTCAGGCGCAAACAAATTGTCCAGTGCGGCAATCTCGCTTTGAAATTGCAGGCCGGAAGCCGCGCTGACCTGTTCGATCATGAAGCGCAGCGTATTGCTCAGCCCAATCGTGTCGAGTTGGTAGGGGCGCAAATTATGAATAATCGAACGCACGTCATTCAGCGATTGCAAGGCCGTAGTAGAAATTTCGTCAAGCTGTTCGCGCACAGGCGCATCAGGTGCGGTGAAGGCCAGCCCCAGTGTCGCCCAGTTTTTGATGACGATCAGGTTTTGCCCCAGACTGTCGTGCAATTCACCCGCAATACGCTTGCGTTCAGCTTCCTGCGATTCGATCAACTGCTGCGAAAATTGTTGCTGGGCAAGCTGTGCTCGTTGTAATTGCCGGATGCGATAGCGAAAGGCCAGGGTCACCGCACTTGCTAACGCCACGACGGACAACAGCAACAACCACCAGCGCCGATAAAATGGCGGCACGACTACGATGCGTAAACTTTTGCCCTCTTCATTCCACACGCCATCGCTATTGGCTGCGATCACTCGGAAGCGATAGTCGCCCGGCGGCAAATGCGAATAGAATGCTGAGCGGCGTGTACCGGCATCAATCCAGTCGTCATTGAACCCTTCGATTTTATATTTGAAGCGCAGATACTCTGCATTGGCGAAACTCAGCGCAGTGTATTGAATTTCAAAATTTTCCTGGCCTGGCTGAATCCGCACTTCATGATCAAAGGCAATCGGAACACGATCCAGCAAAAAGGCTTCGATCAAAATGGGCGGTGGTTCCTGATTTGTCGTTACGGCTTTAGGATCAATCACTACTACCCCATCCTGCGTCGGAAACCACAAGCGCCCGTCGCGCGAACGCGTACCCGCAGGCCACAGCCCACCGTTGCACTCCACATTCAACATGCCGTCGCTTTTGCCAAATGCAATTGAGGTAACGTCGCGGCGCTGTCCGGCAGCGAATTCGTTCAGCTCCTGTTTGCGGACGCGATAAATACCGCGATTGCTACTCATCCATAAATTGCCGTAGGCGTCTTCGAGAATTTGAAAGACGCCATCATTAAAAAGCCCCTCGCGTGTCGTGTAGTGAGTGAATTTCCCATCTTTGAAACGCCCCAGACCGCTGTCATACGTGCCAATCCAAAGCACGCCATCTTTGTCTTCATATAGCGCCCGGATTGCATTGCCCGGCAATTTTTCCTGCTCCGTCCACGTCGTGAATTTTCCGTCTTGCCAGCGCATCAGACCGCCGTAACAGCCAATCCACAACCCGCCACCCGCCGCGTCAAGAATCACACGCACCGAATCACCAGGCAGTCCGTCCTGAAAAGTGAAGTGCCGAAGGTTTCCGTTTTCGTACCGTATCACTCCGTGGTCAGTGCCAAACCACATAGCACCTTTCTGATCCTGATGAATTACATTAACTTTCGCTTGATCGGGTGTAAATTGAGCTTTAACCGAAGTGAAGCGTCCGTGCTCAAACGTTTGCAAATCATTATGGGAGGCAATCCAAAAACGCCCTTCTTTGTCTTCAAAAAAGGCAGTGACGGCTCCGGCACTTAGACCTTCGCGGGGTGTAAAATTGGTGACCTTTCCTTGCTTAATCTGACTGAGTCCGCCATCCCACGCACCGACCCAGATAGTCCCGGCACGGTCTTCATACACCGGGTAGACATTGCGATTAATTAGCCCCTGTTCCTGTGAATAAGTAGTCACTATCTGTTTGCGAATCCGGTACAATCCTTGCCCATCAGCTCCTACCCAAAGATTGCCATCGCGGTCTTCGTATAAACAATTCAAGCCTTTTGTCTCTAGTCGTCCCGAAGAAGGAATAATTAGCGTGAAGGTCAGGTTCCTCCCAATTCCCAGTGTCCAAATTTTCCCCGCGTGATCACGCCATTTCATCATCGGGCGTTCAACCATAGAAGGACTATTCATTAGTTGGTCAGGCCGGGCATGCTGGCGCGGAAAGAGCCGGGCTTTACCATCCCTAAGCTGGTAGAGTTTTTCGCCCGCTGCAACCGCCCAGACTGTGCCATCCTGTTCTTTGACCACCCGGGTGAATTGCCTGCCCCACGAAATAGGCAGCGCATAATGCGACCATACCCCGGCTATAAAGAAGTGTAACCCAGCTTGATCAGCCCCCCAGAGGCCACTTTCTGAAACCCAGCCCAAATCACCAGAGCCACCCGAAAACTGTGGCGTGTCTATTTCGATGAAGCGTCCGGTAGTTCGTTCCCATTGTCGAATTTTGTTGGCTGAAAACACCCAGATGCGCCCGCTCCCATCTCCTGTGATTCCATAAGCAAAGCTCTTTGGCAAGCCTTGTTCAGTCGTGTACGTCGTGAATTGTCCCTGATGATAGTGCGTTACTACGCCAACTTCTGTTCCCAGCCAAAGATCGCCTTGCACATCCTGATATAGCGAAGTGAAGCGATTATTGCTGATCCCTGGCGTATTACTCTTGTTGAAGACCGTGAAGCGCACGCCATCAAAGCGCGCCAGTCCATCCAGCGTAGCAATCCAGATATATCCTTCAGGCGTTTGGCGGATGGCTGAAATAATGTTTTGCGGTAATCCTGTTTCTGCCGTCCAATGATCGAAACGGTATTGTGCCAGACCAGCCTTTGTAAGGCACAGCAGAATAAGCCACACGCGCCACCAGGAAGTCAGCCTGCGCGGCTGCCGCTTTTTCCATTTGATGAGATTGCCCATAGATGAATGGCGGCAGTGTATCTGATGGCAGTGGCTGATGAAAAGGCTGGGCGCGGCAGAAGAAAAGTGGAAACAATCCAGGCTGTTTGCGGGTGCAATAACTTCCACCCTCCTGTGCAGCACAAGTAGATAAGTTGCCCGTGCTACAAAACGGCTGCTTGTTCTCAGAAAAAGGGACGACAATTTCTTGTCGCCCCTTCATTGTTTAGTTCACGGCGGCCTTATAGGCTTTGCGGTAATACTGATAAGCCGATTTGTAATTTCCGGCGGCTTTGAAAGCATCCGCCTGCGCCAAAAGCGAGTTGGCTTGCGCGGTGTTTGATCCGGCCAATTTAGCGATGGTGTCAACGACAATTGCACGAACGAGGTCGAGATAACCGCCGTTGGCCGTCGGCGTCACATACAGCCCGACATAAGTCGCGTTGTCGGCTTGCGCCAGGTCGGCTTCGATTTGCGTTCGCAGCAGCAAATCGCGCAACTCGGTTTTATTCGCCGTCGCGTTGTTGATAATCATCGTCTTGTTGGAATTATCATTGTTGACGATATTTGTCGTGTTGGTGTTGTCGTTCGTGATAATCGCGTTTTTGGCGGTCGTCAAATTCGTGTTCAGCGTGGTCGCGTTGGCGTTATCGTTGTTGACAATCATCGTTTTATTGGTGTTGTCATTGTTGACGATGGTAGTCTGTGCATTGGTAATCGCCGTTGTAATCGCCGTCGAACTTGCGTTCGTAGTGTTGTTGATTGACGTTTGTGCGTTGGTCATTGTCGTCGTCAACATCGTTTTATTCGAGTTGTCGTTATTGATGACGGCAGTTTGCGAATCAGTAATGGCCGTTGTGATGGTTGTCGTTTTTGTGTTCAGTGAGCTGAGGATGGAGTCTTTATTGCTATTGTCATTGTTGATGATGTCCGTCTTGGCAGTGTTAACGATAGATGTTACCGCCGCTGCATCCAGGCCAGTGCAATCGTCCTTAATGGCTTTTAATGTTACCAAACTCAACGCGATTCCCTTAACAATCGCAGTGGCGGCAACCGCAGGGATATTCAGCACCGGCGGTATTGCATCCTGTATCGCTTCTGCCGCGATGACGGCAGCTTCGGCAGCCGAGATGTCGGTGTTGCTGACATCGGCATTAATTCCATCCTGACAGTTATCAGGAGTCACGGCCTCCGTTTGAAAGTCTCCGCCTCTGGAGGCCAGACGGAGTTCAAGCTGGCGGCGCAATCCCGGCTTAATCAGCGCATTCATATTTTGGGGTGCATCGCGCCAACCGGGGAATTTCGCGTAGACCTCACGCATTTGGCGCAGGTCTTCCGATGAGGCATTCGCGATGGAAAGCCTGGCCTGAGCGATGACAGCAAGCGGCTTCAAACCATTTTCGTTTAATCGTTCGCGCACCACTGAAACCTGGTTGAGAAGGCGTGTGACCTCTTCGATTTCCGTAAAATAATTCGTAAGTTCCTGCCGAAACTCTTCGGTGCTTGCTGATGCGTCCATGACTCGATTCAAGCGCTCGCGCTCGACTTGTTTCACGCTTTGCGCCGCTACCGGCGAAATGGTTGCCATTTGCAAGACCAACAGCAAACCAGCCAGACTAAATAAGAAACTGCGTATATCTTTCATAATTTTCTCCTTTTCGGTGAAGCTATTTTCAGCTTCGGATAAACTCTTTGGGGCGATGCCGATTTGCGATAAACCAGCAATGATCAGGGTGTGTGTTTTCATCCTTATTCCTCTTACGTGGGTAGTTTGTTATCCAAAATTGAGTGTCATCAATTTTGGATAGTTGTTCATTGGTTTCAGTTTAGGTTTGCAACAGTCGCCGTAAATCAAGCAGATTTTCTTTCAGGACATAGCCGCACGCGCCAGCCGCGGCTGCTGCGCGCCGCATCTCCGCATCGTCGTAGCTGGTCACGATCACGACGCGCACCGCCGGGTTGACCGCCAGCAATTCACGCGTCGCCGTGATGCCGTCCTGCCCCGGC
Organism: Blastocatellia bacterium; assembly: GCA_043719385.1. Taxonomy (GTDB): domain Bacteria; phylum Acidobacteriota; class Blastocatellia; order RBC074; family RBC074; genus JAFDVL01. The sequence goes on from JAYSTY010000023.1 coordinate 26,492, forward strand.
AATTCAATATCCATCAGTACCCAATCGGGACGGTGCGTGGCGTAACAGGCACAGACTTCCGTGCCGTTATCACATTCGGTAATCGGTGCCGCCAGATCGGCCAGCCACATTCGCAATGTGGCGCGCATTGAGGCGTGATCTTCGACTAATAAAATACTCGGCATACCAACAACTTTCTGTTTTGGGGTGCGAACGGGGATAGGCTACGGCAGTGGGCGGGCGTTGGGTATAGAGGAACCCTCACAAAATACGTGAGTGGAAACACTCATTTTTACCAGGTGTTTCCACTTAGGATTGCGTAAGAAATAACTT
>JAYSTY010000221.1:0-7968 GCA_043719385.1 Blastocatellia bacterium
TCCCGTGCAATAGATGTTAAGCGTTGTCAGCAAAATGAAGTTCAACGCGATTTTTGAACCCTAATTTCGCCAGCACAACATTTTGTAGTTTCTGGTTCAAGTCTCACAAGCAGTTTATCTTTCCGTTGCTTTGAACTTTTCAATATCTTTATTCTGGTCGAAATATTTACATAGAAATCAGATTTGATTCTAAAAATATAATTTCCCGGTTTGACCTTTTTAATATCAAAAGAGCCGCCTGCATCACTAGAAACTTCAGCAACAATTTTATTTCCCTGATTTGTTTCTTTCAGTAGTTGCGCTGTCACATTTTTGAGCATCTGTTGTCGAACCGTGCAGTCCGAAAATCTCGCCACGAAACCCATTTGCCTCTAAATCGTCACGCACGCAAGTACAAGCTGGTGCCGAAATTTTCAGAGTAAATAGAAGTAAAACTACAATTAAAGTGCATCCTGTTGCACAATTCGGAACGCAACTAATGAATCGAATTTTTTATAGCGAATCGAACGCACAACGTAAGTATTGTTGAGTACGACAGGCAGAGAAGATTTATAGAGTTGCTTTCCTACGCTATAGCCAGACTGAAATCTTGCATGCTCGCTGTGCGCTGCCTTTTCTTTTTTTGGCGCAATGTATTGAGAGAGATATGAGACATCTGTCGTATCAACACTGATGTCATCAAGAGACAAGTCGCCTAAATTCGTCATTAGGCCGAGGTTCGCACCGCCTCCACCGGTAATAAATGAATGATTTTCTAATCGAAGGTCTGCGCCGTTAAAGCTGCCATACAGTTTTTGCGCAAACGTGTAATACGCCCCGCCAGCCCGAGACTTACGTTGATCAGATAGTTCGCGTGGAAGCAATCGAACCAAGCCAGAATTTTTCTGCTCAGTGAATTTTTTATAGGAAGCTGTTAACGCTGGATTAAGCTGTAAAAGTTTTTTTCAGCCGAAGTCATCAGCGGGAACTGATGCGAGGTTGACGCTTCCCAAAAAGCCTCAGCATCGCTATAACCTGATCCTGGGCCAAACGCCCCTGAATCTAAGGTTTGAGCTGAACTGGCTGTCACAACGATTCCAATCATCAATACTGTAAGCAAAAACTTCGTTAGCTGAGTCACAACATCTCCTTTCAAAATTTAGTTATTGATCAGATTTCGTTGATGAGCAAATCTTCATAGCTGTCACGGCGACGAATAATTTCGACTTGCCCATCATCATCAACTAAGACGGCGGCGGGGAATGGACGACCATTATATGCCGTCATCTGAGACATAGTATAAGCTCCAGTATTGAGCATCGCGATCACTTCGCCAACGTTCATATTTTGGGGGAGCAGGCGGCAATCGGGTAAATGTCCGTCGCCGTGCAGGTCGAAGTAAACGTCTCCGCCGTCACACAGCGGCCCCGCCATTCGATAGCTCGTGTCCTGGGCTTCTGCGGCACGTGAAGCGTTCACGGCGTGGTAGTACCAATGATACATCACCATCGAAAGCATCAGGTTGTATCCGGCATCCGTCAGCACCCAGTTTTCTTTCGTTTCCGGGCGTGATTTGATATTTCGCACTGTCGTTAGAATCGTCACCGCATCCGCAATCACACTGCGTCCGGGTTCCATGACAATTTCGATGTCGTTCAGCAAATGCTCTGCGCCTGCGTTACGGGCTGATTCGCGGACAATTTTTATCGCTGCGCCAATCGCTTCATCCGAAGTCAAAATCGCGCCCAGCATGTTGCGTTCGTTCTCCGTAATTTCTTCCGCCTGCGAGCGGTCGCGCAAATAATTTACCGGGATGCCGCCGCCGATATTGATGTGTTGCAACTGATGTCCGGTTTCTTTGTGCAGCCAAACGACGTGTTCCCACATCGTCGCAAACGCTTCGGCGTAAGGTTCAGGATCAGGTGTTTGTGATCCGACGTGAATGTGAATTCCAACCAGATTGATGTGGTCAGGATTTCGCAGCGCACGCAGCATTACTTCGCGTGCCTGTGATGGAGAAATTCCAAACTTGGATGTATAGAGCGCAGTCTGCAATCCGGCGTGCGAGCGTGTGCCGACTCCGGCAACTAATCGCACCGTGACGTTGGCGCGTTTGTTAAGTCTAGTCGCAACCTTTTCGACTAATTCAAGTTCATAAGGTGAGTCCAGATTGATCGCATAAATTCCGGCCTCGATAGCTTCGGCGATTTCCTGTTCGGTTTTTGAAATCCCGTTCATCTCAATTTGATCGGGGCGAAATCCGGCTTTCAACGCCCGAAATAATTCGCCGCCGGAATTGACTTCGATGTCTATGCCTGCGGCCTGGACTACGCGCAGGACACCTAAAACATTGTTGGCTTTGGAGGCGTAACAAAGTTTTAATTTTGGATGATGTTTTTTGGCATCAAGCAAACGCGCAATATTTTCCCGAATGCGCGGAGCCGAAATCACAAACAGCGGCGTATCGAATTCTTTGGCGAGTTCAGTCGTGTCTACGCCATTGATGTACAAATGATCGTTATTGACTTCGAGATAATTCGGGATTGCCCAATCGGGTTGAGTCGTCATTATGAGTAGCCTTTGGTTTTTGAAATTAAAATTGCAGAGGGAATAATAGAACACGGATGACGCGGATGAAACGGATAGGCGCGGATTTTTTAATTCACTGCCTGCCACATAACTTTGGTCGGAGCTTCTTCACCTGTCCATAAACGAAATTGTTCACCTGCTTGTGCAATCAACATTGCCATTCCGCCAAGCGTCTGGCATCCGGCAATTTTCGCGTCTTTCAGCAACTGCGTTTCAAGCGGATTATAAATTAAATCATACACAAGCTGGACGTTTTTCAATGCTTCAGAATTGACCGGGCTGACGCCTTCGTTGCGTCCCTGCATTCCCAGCGGAGTGCAATTAATAACGATGTCTGTTGCGCCGTTGAAGTCAGAAATTGAAGCTGAATTTGTATTGAATTCGGCGGCGAGAATTTTGGCTTTCGCAGTGTCTCGCGCATAAATAGTTACGCCTGCGCCGCGTGCTTGTAAGCCGTAACAAATTGCTCTGGCGGCTCCGCCTGCGCCGATGATCGCGGCACGTACACCTTTGAGTTCAATCAATGTTTCCAGCGGTTTCATCGCTCCGGCGACATCTGTGTTGTATCCGTGCAGTTCATTGTTTTTGACTACGACAGTGTTGACTGCACCAACGGCTCGCGCTTCGGGGGCAATGAAATCAAGCTGCGCCATAATGCTGAGCTTATGTGGAATTGTGATGCTCAAACCACGTAAATTCCAATCAAATATTTTAGTTTTCGGATGTACAAAATCGCGGACAAATTCGGTTATATCGTCAACTTCAAAAGGTAAATATACGGCGTCCCAGTTGAGAAATTTGAATGATGAATTGTGAATCAAGGGCGAACGCGAATGACCTACGGGATTACCAACTACGCCATAAATTTCACTCTGTTTGGAAAGCTGATGCACACGAAATAAGTCACGCAATTCTGTCGCCGTTGGTTGTCCACTCGCGCTTTCGGCTCCGGGTTTTAAGGCTCCAAAGGTGAGCATCGCACCGCGTGACAGAGCTAAAATTCTGGTTGCAATGCCGGGCAATCCCATTCCTAAAATAATCGCAGGTTTTGCGCCGCGATTCATTAAATCAAAAAGCGGCAGACAATCAGTAATGCTATTTACCTTCGTAGCAATTTTGATGATGGCGGCGGGGGTTCGTGCGATGCGGTCGTAAGTTTCGCCAATATTCGCAGGCGTTTCGTCGAAGTTGTGATTCGAGCAAATAATTTTATCCCACGAGATCGGCGGGATTTTATCAGCAAGATGCTCAACCAAATCCAATTCAAAATCGGCGAATGAAATTAAGTTGAGGATTTCCGACTGCAGGCTGCGCCAAAAATTGAGGCGCGTCGCAAGCGGCAACTCACGTCTCCCGCCCTGCTCGCGGGGGCGAAAAGTGAAGAGCAATGATTTGGTTAATTTTTGCGTGGGAAGCGCCGCTAAAACTTTAGCAAGCTCAGGGTCGGGTAAATAATCAAGCCGCAATTCGATGATGTCTGCAATGTTTGCGGCTTCGTCAATTGCCGAGAGAAAAGAGTCAGCCGAAATTTCAGTGATCGGAACACAGAGCAGCTTGTTCATGAGGCAGCTTAAAAATCGAAAACCTGTTTGAATTTATTCTTTCTTTTTCTCCACTCGGTACGCATTTCGGCTTTCAGTGCGCCCCAGGTGGTTGGATGTTCCGGCTCGCCCTCGAAATAAAATGGACAGGGCGCGGGAGCCACTTCGCGCTGGACTTCGCGCAAATCGTTGGGATCAGCAGGAAAACTGACGCAGGGTGGAACCGCGTGTTTGGTGGTGTAAATCATGCAGGCAGTGGTTTTGCCGTCTTCAAAAAAGAAAGGACAGTTGAAAACAATTTTGCAGCACATTCCACAGCGATTACACTCGCCTTTTTGATAAGGTTTCCAACGATACAATACATTGTCCGGCAAAAAAGTAGCCATCAGCCAGCGCCGCGTCGCACCGTAAGAATGCGTAGTGTAAAAATAACCCGCGAATTTCCGCATGCCGGCATAGGCTTTTTTGCGATACACCCACCAATCCGAAGGAATCGGCGGCAAATTGATGTCTGTGACGGGACTGGGATCAAGCTGGTTGATCGTTGAAGATGAATAACCGGAGTCTGATTTCTGCAACGGCTCAATTTGTACAAGCCTTGTCGGCGGGGTTGAGTTGGACATTAAACTTCCTGAAATTATTGTTTATCCACGTGGATATTTTTGGCAAAACGAGGCTGATCTTAACACTGACAAACGTTGATGCCAAACGAGCGGCAGGTTAAAAATTCTCAATGACTGTCCGTCAAATTTTTATTGCATAATCGCAAATTGCGAGAATTGATCGGCTGGCTCGTGAAACTCAAGCGCGTTGTCCAGCTCTGCCGAAACATCGCCGGTTGCCGCCGAGAGCGATTTGAAATCAAACTTGCGCGGGTCAAGCAAATGCGTAGTCGTGACGTTGCCCAATGCGGTCAATAACGATTTTCTGACATGCGGAAATTCAATTTCCAGATCATCCATCAATCGCTTCACGCGCTTCCGCTTGAGGTTTACCTGTGAACCACACAGATTGCACGGAATGATCGGGTAATTTTGATCCGCTGCAAACGCGGCAATTTCTTTTTCCCAACAGTAAACGAAAGGACGAATCACAGTGTTGCGCCCATCATCAGAACGCAGCACGGGCGGCATAGCTTTTAATTGACCGACATACAAAGTATTCAATAAAAAAGTATTGATGACATCATCGGCGTGATGACCGAGCGCGATTTTTGTGCAGCCTTCCTCAACCGCGATGTTGTACAAAATACCGCGTCGCATGCGCGAGCAAACGGAACAATACGTTTTGCCTTCCGGCACTAAACGTTTGACGACTGAATAGGTATCCTGTTCGACGATGCGAAAGGGAACGCCGAGACTGGTTAAATATTCCGGCAGCACATGCTCAGGAAAATCCGGCTGTTTTTGATCAAGGTTAACTGCCAGCAGATCAAAATTAATGGGAGCCTTGCGCCGCAGTTCGAGCAACAGTGAAAGCATTGAATAGCTGTCTTTGCCGCCGCTCAAACACACCATGATTTTGTCGCCCTCGGCAATCATTCCGAAGTCTCTGATGGCCTCGCCCATTTTGCGCAGCAGGATTTTTTTTCGTCGTTCTTCAGGTGTAATCATTATTATTTATCAACTCAATTGCGTACTAACAGGGAGGATATTCCCTCTTCAACCTACGTTACTGGAATCTAAACCTGCCTGATCTTATCAGCTATCAGGCGTGCTGTCTCTTTTGGTTGTAATTTCGTCGTATCAAATGTTAAGCCGGAGTCAGGCAATTCAGGATACGCAAAAACCCCGGCGGTTTGTAATTCCTGATACTGCGTAAGCGAACTTAGCTTCCCATATTTTTTTCTGGACTCATTCTCGATCCGCGCTTCTATTTCTATCGGATCACAGGTGAGTTCGACAAAGATCACTTTTCCGCCCGCCGACTCAACCACTTCCAGTGTATCCGTGATGAACTGTTCCCGCACCGTTCGCTCAGGAGCAAACGTAAAGATCAGCGAGGCATTATGCTGTGCCGCTGCTTGAAAGGCTGATAACCAGATGCGCTCTCGAAGAAGTACAAACGGCTCACTGCCAAACGCGAAAATGGCGCTCACCAAATCAACTGTCAGATGATTATGAAACAGCCGATACCCGGTCAGTTCAGCAAGTTCATGCGCCACCGTTAATTTCCCCACCGAGGGCGCTCCGTGAATAAAGATAAGTTTCATTTCGCTGTTTTTAGAAACCAAAGAGGCAAAGGCGCAGCCTCATGTCATGTTTACTCATCGCGCCCGAAAATTTGTAAACGAGGTTGCGCGGATAAATCATTTTTCATGGTTCGCCAAATCATAATTGCTGACCCAATGAGAAAGCCTGTTCCCGCAACTATTCCATTCAATTTTGTCAGGGCTGAAAACCAATCATTAAGGCTAATATCCCCACGACTAGCGGTCAGAAACCATAAAATTAAATTTTCGACATCCACCATCCTTGGGATCATTTTCAGCACTTCGTCTAAACCCGAAACAAGGATGAATAAATTCGTGGCAGCAGCAACGGAAATTAACAAATAAGAATATTGCACCGCCGATTTCAGATAGCTAAACAGTGCCAGGTTAGAAACCAAAAGGAAAAGAAAAGCTATGCTCCCAAATAACATTTCCTTATGACCAATCGCAACAGTTTCAATGTCATAAATGATTAGCCCTGCGCTTCCTTCCGTAAAAGCAAGGTAGAAAAGAATTGCCGCACTAAAGCCAAAGACCATTAGCCCGATAGATTCTTTAATATTTCGCAATAAATCTAGCCCCCTGATTTCCTGATAAAAATCTAAGAACGAAAATGATCGTAGCCTTTTGCTTCCAGCAAATCAACGCGAGTTTCACGCCGTAAATACAAACGCGGCTCTTCTGACGAAGCTGTAGGCGCGATGATTTCGCCGATGCGCGTGAGGTTTAATTCGCACTCGGCAGCAAAATTAAAAAGCGCGGGTTCGGCCTGGCGAGGGGCTGTAAAGAGTAGCTCATAATCTTCGCCGCCACTGATTGCCAGCGAAAAAGCCTCTTCTTTTACACTCGTAATTAACGTCACGCAATGGTCAATCGGCACAGCCTCGAAATCAATCATTGCATTCACACAGCTTTCTTCGCAGATGTGGGCGAGGTCCTGGGCCAGGCCGTCGCTGACATCCATCATGGCATGCGCTAATCCGGCTCCACCGATTTTTTGTCCAAACGTAATGCGCGGTTCGGGCATCAGGTGAGCGCGAATGGCTGCTTGTTGCAGGTTGGTTGCTGCTTCATTAAATCGTTCGCCGCGAAACAATAATTCCAGTCCGGTCGCTGATGCGCCTAAATTTCCAGTCACATAAACTGCATCGCCCACCTGCGCTGCGCTGCGGCGAACAGCTTTTCCCGCTGCGCAACTGCCCAGCACAATCGAATCAATTACTAATTTTCCCGGTGCGGACGAAGTGTCGCCGCCGATCAGCGCTACGCCATATTTTTCAGCGAGCGCGAAATAGCCGGTAAAAAAACTTTGCCAGGCAAGGTCAGAAATTTGAAAGCGCGGAATGCCGAGCGTGAGCAGGGCAAATTCCGGCTTGCCACCCATCGCGGCGATGTCGCTCAAACTTACTGCTAAAGCTTTATGACCGAGGCAATGAAGCGGTGTGTATGCGAGCTTGAAATGAACATCTTCGATTAATAAATCAGTTGTGATGAGGCGTTCGCGGCCTGCGCGTTCGGTCATGATTGCAGCGTCATCGCCAATCCCTAAAACCAAATCAGCCGCAGGTTGCGCGGCACGATGGCGGATTTGCTGGATGAATGTGAATTCAGATGACATAAGACCACGACGGCGCGAGAGGGCGAAAG
>JAYSTY010000222.1:0-3284 GCA_043719385.1 Blastocatellia bacterium
CCGCGAGGACATCCACGCGATTGCCGGTAAACTTGACGATATTGTAGATGGGATCGAATACACCTCGCGCCGTGTCGTGCTGTTTCGCGTCGGACAACCGACGACTGATCACGCCTTAAGAATGGCCGATGTGCTGATTCGTCAGGCAGTGCAACTGGAAAAGGCGGTAGCGGCGCTGGCCAAAAATGATGGGAAAGTCATTCAGGAGTGCATCATCGCCATTCATACACTGGAAAATGAGGGCGATGCGATTCATTACCAGGCCATTGCCCACCTCTTCGATAATGAAAAAGACCCGATCAATTTAATTAAATGGAAAGAGGTTTACGAAAAGTTGGAACGCAGTATTGACACCTGCGAAGATGTCGCCAACGTGATCGAAGCCGTCATGCTTAAGAACGCTTAACTTTCCTCGTCACCCCGAAAGAGGTCATCAATGTTATCTACGTTCACCCTTGTCGCGCTGATTATCCTGCTTGCGCTTGTTTTCGATTACACCAATGGTTTTCATGACGCCGCGAATTCCATTGCAACCGTGGTTTCAACGCGAGTGCTTTCACCAGGCAAAGCCGTCATGCTCGCTGCTTTTTTCAATTTCATTGCCATCCTGCTGGGAACAGGTGTAGCCAAAAACGTAGCCAGTGGTTTTGTGGATACCAAACAAATCAACTTGTGGGTGCTACTTGCCGCCTTGATTGGGGCGATCTCATGGAATTTAATCACCTGGTATCTGGGCTTGCCAACCAGTTCATCACACGCTCTGATTGGCAGCTTTATGGGCGCGGCGGTTGCTAAGTCGGGCTTCGAAGCATTGATCCTGAAAAATCAATTTCCGAAAGGAATCTGGGGAACATTGGCGTTTATTGTGATTTCGCCAGCACTCGGATTGCTCAGCGGATTGATCTTAATGACAGCGGTCTTCTGGATTTGCAAAAATATGGCGCCGTCACGCGTGGACAAATATTTTCGCAGTTTGCAACTTGTCTCTGCTTCACTTTTCAGCCTTTCACACGGCAGCAATGACGCCCAAAAAACGATGGGCATCATCCTGACTGCACTTTTTATTGGTGCTACACAGGATGCTTCCGTCGCGCAATTGATCGGACTGACGCCTGAAGCAGTAGCCGGAATGAAAGATGCCAGCCACATTGCAATTCCAATGTGGGTAAAATTATTTGCGTTCGCCGCGATTGGAGTAGGGACGTTAACCGGCGGTTGGCGGATTGTGAAAACCATGGGTTCTAAAATTACCAAACTCAGACCCGTTGGTGGTTTCTGTGCCGAAACAGGCGGCGCTTTGACAATCTTCCTCGCTACTTACTTTAATATTCCGGTTTCGACGACCCATACTATTACCGGAGCCATCATGGGCGTAGGCGCAACGCAACGATTTTCAGCCGTCCGCTGGGGAGTCGCGGGACGCATCGTCTGGGCCTGGGTTATTACGATCCCAGCTTCGGCTTCGATTGCGGCGATCATGTATTACGTCACCAAACTCTTTCAGTAAAATCCCCTTTGAGATGAAAGAAAAGCGCCAAATCATCATAGCAACTCTAGCGATGGTAGCGCTTTTTACTGTTTACGAATGGACGAAGACCGCGCTCTTTCCAGCTATGAGTGTGACGACTTCGCACGTCATCACAGTTTTCGTGGCGGGAATAATTACAGCTATCATTGCGCGTCAGGTTATCCGCCGACAATCACATTTAGTCACTGAGCAAAAGAATAGCAATGAACGTTTGCGCGAAGCTTTGTCAATTGCCGAACGCAGCACAAATTTATTGCAGGCCATCATCGCCTCAGTTGATGAAGGCCTTGTCATCATTGATCAGAATCAAAAGCTGTTGTTAATTAATGACGCGGCACAAGCACTGCTTGGATTACGAAATAAAGACTTCCTGCGCTTACCTGACATTACCCGTGATCCGCCCATCATCGAAGCTTTTTTGAGTGTTCTAACTAAAGGCCAAAAAGCGTCCGCACGAATCGAAATTAATGCCGGGATCAATCAGCGGATTCTGCGCTTGCAAACGACTCCGCTCCGGTTTCGTGATGAAAATGTAGATGGCGTCGTGGGAGCCTTTATTGACATTACGCAACTTGAACGCCTGGAAGGAATCCGCCAGGCCTTTCTTGCCAACGTTTCGCACGAATTACGCACGCCGTTAACTTCGATCACAGCCTACACTGAAACACTGCTGGATGGCGGAATTGATGATCATGATAACAGCTTGAAATTTCTCAATACAATTCAACGTAATGCTGAACGCATGAAAAATCTGGTCAATGATATTTCTGAGCTTTCGCTGATTGAGACGGGCACGGTACGTTTAAGTTTTGAGCAATTAAATTTGGCCGCTGTGGTCAAAGAAGTTTTCATCGGGTTAGTTCCGCGCAGTAAAAAATATCAGGTCCGGCTCCGCAACGAAGTTCCCGAAGATTTTATTGTCACGGCGGATCAACGTCGCCTGGAACAAATTCTGACAAACCTGATTGATAATGCAATCAAGTTCAATAAGCCCGATGGCGAAGTTCTCGTCACCGCAGAAATCGCCGCAGCACAAACTGTGATTCATGTTTGCGATTCCGGCGCAGGTATTCCGCTGGAGCATTTGCCCCGTGTCTTTGAGCGGTTCTATCGCGTAGACAAAGCACGATCCCGTGACCTCGGAGGCACAGGATTAGGCCTGGCGATTGTGAAGCATTTGACCCGTGCGCACGGCGGTGAAGCTGAAGTCAAAAGCGAAATCGGCAAAGGCTGCGAATTTATTATCAAATTACCGCATCGAAAAATCCCAAACAGTGAAAATTTATGAACATGGAAAATTCTCTAATTAAAGTCAAAAAATTACACGAACAAGCTAAGCTTCCGCTGCGCGGCTCAGCCTACGCTATCGGCGCAGATTTATGCAGTGTTGAAGATGTCACCTTACAACCACGCGAACGAAAATTAATTGCGACCGGCTTAGCCGTAGAAATTCAGGCAGGTTATTACGGACGTGTCGCACCGCGCTCCGGCCTGGCCGTCAAGCAGGGAATAGACACAATGGCTGGCGTCATTGACAGCGATTATCGCGGCGAAGTCCGTGTGCTGTTAATTAATCTCAGCAGCGAATCTGTAAGCTTTAATGCCGGAGATCGCATCGCACAATTAATTATCGAAAAAGCCGAAGCCTTTGATTACGAATGGGCGGAAGAATTGTGCGATACGTCGCGCGGCGCAGGCGGCTTCGGTTCAACTGGAAAATAAAAGCAGTGCAGAAGCCCGCACGAAGTAAGGGCGT
>JAYSTY010000223.1:0-20172 GCA_043719385.1 Blastocatellia bacterium
TGATGGCTAACGATGTTCCCAAAATATTTTCGTGATAGAAAACATGCGTGTGTGCTGTTTTGGCGTTTGCAGAAATTAGGAAGAGTGAAAGACATAAAAAAATGAGTAGAGTTTTTGTTTGTAAGTTCATGTAGTTTTTTTGTAAGAAGGGGGAGTTTTTTTGCCGCGAATTACGCGAATTACTTTGTTAAGGGTAGTTAGTAATTCGTGAAAATTCGCGTAATTCGCGGCTCATCCGGTTATCTTTGAGGAGGACGATCACCACCTGGGCGACCGCGTTGTTCCGCCATGACTTTGATTTCATCCGGTATCAAAAATCCGTCGTGATTGGTGTCAAGGCGCTCCATCATTTCCTGCATCCGTTCGGGCAATTCGTCTTTGGATAATTTGCCGTCGCCGTTCTTGTCGAATTCCATCATGCGCTTGACCGCTTCTTCAGGCGAACCGCCGCCGAAGCCGCCGCGTCCGCCTCTGCCGCCCGCCGGACGAACTTCGTCTTGGGTTAATTGTCCGTCATTATTTTTGTCCAGTTTTTTCAAGGACACTGGTGCATTGTTGATTTCTTCGGCGGAAATAACGCCATCGCCGTTGCTGTCCAAAGCCGCGAGGATCGGCATAAATTTCATCATCCCGCCTTCGGAGCCGCGCCGTCCCGGACCTTCGCCGTGATCGTCTTGACCGCCAGCATTATTGGCTGGAGCGGCTTGGGCTTCTGCCATTTTGTTTAATTCGTCTTTGGTCAGAAAGCCATCTTTATTGAGATCGCCACGGGCAAAAATTCCCTGCATCCGTTCGGGGACTTCCTGTTTTGAAAGCTTCCCGTCTTTGTTCTGGTCAAATTCCAAAAGCCTGCTGACAATGGTTGCGCTGCTATTTTCGGACTGACCGCCACCTTCACGTCGTTCAAAGTTAGGGCGAATTTCGTCTTCGGTGAGATTGCCGTCACCATTTTTGTCGAGCTTCCGCAACACCGTCGGAGCATTCGCAATTTCATCACTGGAAATCGCGCCATCGCTATTGGCATCCAATGCCGCCTGAACAGGCGATACTGGACGCCCGCCTTCTGGTCTTTGTGCGTAAATACTAATCGAAGGCATCACGGCACAAACGATCATAAAGCTTAGCGACTTGAATATTTTTTTCATAAAGTTTTTCTCCTGACTGAGGTTGCAATTCTATTTGAAATTAACTCGTACCACATTGCTGATTCTTCCATCAACCGTGAGCGTAACATCAACTTCGCCGCGTCCGATCAGTGTCCGTGGCAGCAAAATATTAGCCTGATCTACGCCGACAAAATTCCCCTGCGCTCCGGCATAAACTAATGGCAAGTTTGTTCCGCCGATACTCGCACTGACATTCGCCAGGCCGCTGCGTAATCTGATGCCTGTGCCATATAACGCAAGGTAAACCTGATCGCTTGCGGGATTAAGATCAATCGGAATTGTCACCGCACGATTTTGCCCTGTGTCGAAAGTGGCGACAGGTTCAAAGGTTTGTGAATTGTCCGGTTTTACGCGCTGCGCCTGTGCCGCAGCCGGGCCGCGTCCATTCGCTTCGACGGCAAATAATCCTGGCGTGACGGAAGTAATTTGTAGCAGGCCTGCCGCCACAATGTTACCGCTTTGCCGCACGGTGACGGAGCCTTCTCCGGTGACAAGCCCCGCCGGAACCTGATAATTAATTTGCGTCGGCGAAACATATAAAAGCGGCGCAATGCGTTCGACGCCGGAGACATCACGGATAGTAATTTGTGCGCCAGCCAATGTTTCCGGTAATGGTAATGACGTAGCGGCAACTGATGTACTTGAAAAATTTGTACCAAATCCTGCCACAATTGATTCAGGGGCGACGGCTCCGATGACGTAGCTGGCGGCGGAGACGGTCGCAATCGCGGGCGCAGTGCTTACGACTGAACCAAAAATATTCATCTGAAACGCAGGGCTGGTTGCAATCCCACCGACGGCGGCAGGGTCGAGAATGTACCACCGTCCGTACAATGGAACTCCGATCAAAGCGGGATCATTTGGAATCGTCAGGCTCACCGAACCATATCCATTGCCTGATAATGTTGTTGTGACGCGAGCAAGCGAGGCGGTGTCAGGAATAGTTGCCGTTGCGCCAGAATTATTTTTGTCAATGATGAGAATTGCCTGTGCGCCGCCGAGCGCATTCGTGACACCAACAGTAAAACCGGTATTGCCAACGATAGGCGGAGCGAGGGCCGTAACCTGCGGAATAACTCCTCCTGAACCTGCCGTTCCCGTGCCGATAATTTGCGGAACGCGCATGGATTCGGCATACAGCATCGGGCGATCAAAGGGAACGGATTCAGAGGCGACACGCGGATCAGTCATCGGACGCTTCATAAAAGCTACGAGATCGGATTTTTGCTGAGCGCTTAAATTGCGCACACGGATACGATTTCGTTCAATATTTGCGGCATTGACATCGCCGCCGCGATTATAAAATTCGACGACAGCCTCAAGCGTAGCGAAGCGTCCGTTGTGCATGTACGGTGCGCGTAGCTCGACATTGCGCAGGCTTGGCGTGCGGAATTTTGCTAAATCATTTTGATTGCTCGTGACGACAAAAAGTCCCTGATCCTCGGCGGCAGGGCGAATCCCCGTGTTGTGAAAAAGATTATCGGTAAAGAGCGTTCCGGTATGGCATTCGTTGCAATCGTTCTGATTGAAAACCTGTTGCCCGCGAATTTCCGCCGCCGTCAGACTTCCAGAATCAAAAGGAGTTTGATTGGAATACAGGGTTCGTTCATACGTTGCAATCGCCATCGCAATGCGCGTTGGCGTTACTTCAGATGTGCCAAATGCTTCAGTGAAAAGTTCAGGATAGCTGCGACTACTAATCCAGGTCGTCAGCGCTGTTGGAACTGACGGAGCAAGCGCCAAAGGCTTTGAAGCAGCAATACGCTTAGCGACATCATTCCAATCGCGTCCGACGTGTCCCATTTCAGTTGAATTCACTGGTGGTCCCAGAATTTGGCTTTCCAGCGCGGCTCCGCTGGCGAGGACAACTGCGTTAGTAATCGGATCACGGAAGACCTGCAACGCTCGTCCATCCCAAAAGAGGGAACTGGAATAAGCGGCATTGATCGAAGACATTGAGCGGCGTCCGGTCACTTGCTCCTTGAAGCCAAAGCTTGCCGACCATTGATATGTGCCATCCGCGAGATTAAGCGGAACCCCAGGCGAACCAACCATGTCATCAATTGTTCCAAAGACGCCATCAACGCCAGGATTTATGGAACGAGCAGCATTGCTGATAGAGCGCGGATCCGCGCCGCCATTTGAGGCATGATGACAGCTTCCGCAAGCGACAGTTTTGGTCGAAGAAAGTTGCTCGTCCCAGAACAGCGCTTTCCCTAAATTGGCTTTGGCCGTAGTCACCGGATTACCAGGCGGCGCGGCTGGCGGATTCAATTGATTCACCTGACCATTGACCTTTGATGACGGCAAAAGCTGAGCGACGACCACAATTAATGGCAGCACAAACAACAACAAGAGGGAGAGTTTTAATAAGCGCATTATTATTCCTTAAACTTAATTTTTTTCATTCAATCACCAGCTTCTGGTGAGAGTTTTGGCGTACCTATATAAAGACGCCTGAAACTCCTGGTCGGTTATACAAAATCCAGGCAGCGCACAACACGACGAAAGATAAACAGACTGCGCCCAAACTCCACCAACGAGCGTGAAGTGATTGGGTGGCAGTTGTCGCCGCCGTCATTCGATAATTCAGGCGTATTTCACGTTGCAACGGATCGCGTTCCTGTCCGTCAATTTTAATTTCGTTCATCGCGGGAACCAGCGCGTTAACGAGATAATTACTGGATTCGGGTAGATGATTGTTGCGAAAATAAATTTGCTGAGAGTCGGCAGCACCAGACGATGAAGACGCTTCATACGTGAGTCGAATCGTGCCTAACCCTTCACGCATTTCTTGTTGCGTCGGAAATTGACTGTCGGTTAGCTTGAGCGGCGTCTTGATATTGCCAATGGACAGCTCAATGTCCTGTGACACACGTTGTAGATAAGCCTGTTCCTCTGCCTTCGTAATTTGCCTATCGCCATTGGTATCAATCAGCGCGCAGATGCGTTCCGCTACCTGCACGCCGGGAATTAAACGCAATTCGATGCGTACATTATTCGGCGCAAGCGCGATCTGCGTAACCTGCAAATATTGATCAAGGACATGCGCCGTTGCCGGATGATGAGCGGCGCACATGCACAATAAACACAGCACTGGGATGACAATCTTTTGTTTCATGAGTTCGTTATTTTTTCACGGGCATTTGGCACGCGAAATTCGCCGCGTCATCTATGCTGCCACTGCCTTTGTAAACAGCAACCTGCGGATAAGGACATAGCGGGCGCGTCCGATCAATCTTTCCATTCGTAGCGTGCGAAGCGACGATCTGTTGTGGCGCTTGTTTTTTCTCAACCCAATTTTCAAGCGCAGCCAGACCGTCAAGCGTGTTGGGGCCTGCGCCGCCGCCGCAATGTCCCATGCCTGGAGCCATAAACAGTCGCGCAAAATCACGTGTTTCGCTGCCCAAAATTTCTTCGACATTTTCGTAAAACTGAATGCTGTTGCGCGGCGAAATGTTTTGATCCAGCCAGCCGTGATACATCAACAACTTGCCGCCGAGCCGCTGAAACGCTGTCAGGTCAGAATTCGTTGAATTCAAAATATTGCCCAATCGGTTGGAGGCTTCGATCAGTGACGCGAAGCTTTTCTGGTCGGCGAAATTGAAGGTCTTCCAATCCCAGGCTGGATTACTCAAAGCCATAAATTTAAAGTAGCTGAGCGGAGGGCCGAAAGGACTTTGAATGTGTCCAGGCCAACCTTCTTCGCTGCTCGGTTCGTATCCTGCCCAAAATGATTTCCCTGTTGTAGGGTCTTTCAATCCTTCATAAATTTTACGCACGGAATCCACCTGCCCAGCAGTCAGGCAATCGGCTCCGTCTGCGCCTTTGCATTGAATCGTCGCAGGATCAAACGTGCAGCTTCGCGTGTCGGCAATCAATCCGTCTTTGAGTCCATCCTGCGCATCGCAAGCCGCGAGCGCCGCCTTCGCAATCATCGGCAGCTTTTCATTCGGAATCAGATTCTCCGGCGCACGATGCGTGACATACGCCGCATACAATTCACCCGGCCACATTTGCGTAGGGTAGTTGGCAGGCGCACCCGCTACGATGCCGTCATAATCTGCCGGGTAGCGTTGCGCTTCAGAAAGCCCCTGACCGCCGCCGCACGAACAGCCGGTAAAATAGGAATAACGCGGCGCTTGATTGTAATAAGCGCGAATCACGCCTTTCGCAGCGCGAGCCGTCATGTGAATCCCACGTGAAGCGAAATCCACCAGCAATTCGGGATGGCCGAGCGGCCACGCTTCGTTGTCGGGTTTGTTGTTATGCCCCGTGTCCGTGCTGGCGGTCGCGTAGCCGCGCAGCAACGCCTGACTCATCGCACTGTAATTGACGAACCCCGCGAGTCCGCCATTGCCGACGCCGTTGAATTTGCCATTCCATGGTTTGTCGCCCATCGTGGTTGGCAGCCAGACTTCAAAATTGATGGCGGGTTCGACTACGCCCACGACGCGACAAAAGGCGGGCAGATTTTTCGCCACTGCTGGCGTTACCGCGCCTTGTCCACCGGAGGTTGGCGGCGCGAATTCTCCGGCTGGTACGAGTTGCGCAGAAGTGATTTTAGTTTGCGGCAACGCGAGTTTGGCGAGTGCTTCACACGATGAATTAGCTTGCGCGAATGTTGTTAGCGAAAAAACTGCCGATACGATAAGGCAAAAAGTGAAATGGTGAATCTTCATTGAGTTTCTTATTTTTGTGCTGCGAGGTGGCTAGGAAGCGGAAACTTCCGCCACTTCAGTCGCATTGATAGTGCGTGCGCGGCGCGTGCGCCAACTTCTGAACCTGCGCCATGAAAGCGCCAAGCCTGTATAAACCAGAAACACCGCGCCGAGCGAAGCGATTCCGGCGAGAGTTTGTCCGAAGACTCCCAGCACTTCGCCTGTATGCGCGAAACGTAAAATCGTGCGCCAGCGGCGACCTGTGCTGGTGCCGGAAAATGCTTCTGTTTTTACTACCGATCCCGTGCTGCGCTCCATCGTGAGTGTAGTGCGTTTTTGCGGCTCTCCGCCCCAGCCCGCATCTACCGCGAAGCTTGCTGTAGTGTCTTCCGCTTTGGGTAATCGCATCGAGATCGTGCGCCAATCCGTCGTGTATTGCTGAGCGCGTGAATACAGTGCATTCAGCCCTTCATACGAAAGCGGTGCGCTGCTTGCGGGAGCATTGCCTGGAGGCCCTGGACGGCGTGGCGGCGGAGGATTTTCACCGGCTGCGCGAAAGACTAAATTGTTGGCCCAGCCGAACGACATCACTACGCCGGAAGCCACGATGATCGCCAGCGGCACACAGCACCAAAAACCAATCGTGTTATGCCAGTTAAAATCACGCGCCTTGCCGGGCAATCCGCGCTTGAACCAAACCACGTTGCGCAACTGCGCCAACGTCCAGTTGCGCGGCCACCACAGATATAAGCCGCTGATGACGATGAAGAGAAATAGGAAATTGCCAATGCCTGTCACCCATCTGCCCGCATCGCGTCCGCCGCCTTCCAGCGCCAACCAGCGATGCCAATCTTCCATGTTGTGCAAGAAGTGCCGCATACCTTGCGCGCCTTCGCCCAGCATTTCGCCGGAGTAAGGATTGACATACAGCGTGCGATCACCGCGTCCGCCGGGGTTCGGGAAACTCACTGAAAGCGGAGCCGTTGCTTCTGATCTAAAGGTGACACTTGTCGGCGTTGTGTTTGCTGCTGCGCTGATTTTGCTGAGCAAGGCTTCAGGCGGCAATGGTGTGGAGGGTGCGATGTTGAAGCTGCGCGTTTCCCACCAGAATGACATTTGCTTTTCGTAGGTCAGCAAGACGCCAGTGACCGACATCATTAACACAACAATGCCAGCGGTAATTCCTATAACCAGGTGCGACCAAAAAAGAATTTTGCGAAATATCCTCATTTGTCGGAACTCCCTTCCAAAAAAATGTAAGGTAGGTTCTCGACCTGCCGTTATTATTATTTGGCAGGTTGAGAACCCGCCCTACATTTTATCTCGGTGCGTCTTCGGCGATAACCCGGCCAAAGCCGATCAACAACAGTGAAAACATAATGCCGAACGTCAGGTTTTAATTTTCATGAAATTTCTTTCGATCTGGTCATTACTGATTGTCGCCTGCTTGCCGTTTCTCACGTTCGTTGCGTTTTGCGGTTTCATTGTCGGCGATGGCCAAATTACGCAATTCGTCCTGACTCAACGTGCCGTCTTTATTCGCGTCGCCGCGTTCGAATAACCCCTGCATACGTTCTGGCACTTCATCGCTGGATAGTTTTCCGTCACCGTTTTGATCGAACTCCAACAACAATTTGACCATCTCATCGGGAGTCGGCCCGGTTGGCCCGCCTCTTTTCTCTCGCAAGAAATATCCTGCGACTACAGCGATGATGAGTACCGCGAGCAGGCACAAAACGAATCGCTTTTTCAGGTTCATCACTATCGCTTCACCAGCCGTGCGCCGTAATCGTTCGTCGGGTCGCGGTAAATCGTGTGGATGTGTTGCGTGTCGCCTCTTTGTGGCGAAAATTCAATCAACAACGTCGGCCCCTGAATGCGGTAGTAAGACCCGCTGCCGCTGGTTGTCGAGCCGCTCCACGCAAACCATGTTTCTGACAAATTAGCTTTGATTTCAGCCATCTTCGCCGCTGCCGCTTCGTCGTTCAGAATGCCGACCCATTCATGAATGACATCGAACAGCTTTTCTTTTTGTGCGGCATTCAACGCTGAAACTTTGATGCCTTCAGGTTGAATCGTCTTGCCGTCCTGACCTGCGCCAAGCACGAGGTCACTGACCTGATAGGGCAGAATCGCCTGCTTCTGCTGCGCGGCATCCAGCGCGTTGATGAGCGCGAAGCCTTTGTCATATTCGCGTCCCAGTGGTCGCACGGTCTCACCATTCAATTTATAGCTTGCGGGCTGGGCGGCAGGCAGGCTCGGCGTCATGACATTGGTCTTGCCGACAATCGTGACATTGATTGCCAGATGATGGCCGCCGAATTGAATCATCCACGGATCAGTCAACGAAGGTGCGCCGAGGAAAGCCAGATAGTATTCATCACGGCTGAAAGTTAATCCGCCCGGCCCGCGTCCACCCGGTCCGCGCCCACCACCTGGAGGGCCACCACCTGGAGGAGGGCCTCCGCCACCCGGAGGTGGCCCTCCTCCAGGTCTGCCGCCGCCGCCTGGCCCGCCGCCCGGCCCGCCGCCCGAAGTCTTCAGGACTTCATCGCCTTCCATAATCTCTTTCACTTTTTGCAGACCCGGTTTGCTCAATGCCGTCGCCAGCAGCTTCATTCCGGCTTCGCGTTGTGCGGTAGTCAGGTCGCCCCAGCGCAAGCCGTTGCGTTGAAAAATGCCGGTCGGGAAATTCGACCATTTAGTTTTCTGTTCGCTGTTGAAGGCGAAGTTGACTTTGGCGCGTCCGGCATCGTCGAGGGTCGCCAGCAAGGCTTTAGCTGCTGCGACGGTCTTGCCAGTAGTATCGCTATCTTTGGCGGGTTCGACGCGCAGCGGAAGCGCAGGCGTGGTACTGATTTTTTGTGTTCGCTGTTGTGCGGCCCGCAAGACCCAGCCAGCGCAAAGAAGCACGAATAAACTAAGTACTGTGATGACTATTTTTCGTTTCATTAAATCTTTCCTTTGAAGTTAATAAGATTATTTGTTAGCAATTTTCGGCACTGTTTTCGGAACAAAACATGGCATTGAATCCTCCCACGGACTGTCTGTAAGTTGTCGTTGCTCACTCCCATCTGCCTTCATCATGAAGATCGCACCGTATGGTTGAAAGGTATTGTCATACAGTACCGTTTCATCCTTGAATCCATAGCGCCCGCTGCTCCACATAATGTGTTTGCTATCATCAGTCCAGAAAGCATGCGCGTCATTAGCAGGGAATGTAGTTAATTGGCGCAGGTCGGAACCATCGGGTCGGATCGTGAAGATATCGAAATTATTGTCTTCGTGTTTGCGGGTAAACAAAATGCGTTCTCCATCAGGAGACCAGTAAGGAACATTATCGTATTCAGTGGTGAGCACCTGAACTGAATGATCGGCGAGGTTGAGGATGCGCAGCCCCAAATCCTTTCCACCCCAAACCCGATATACAATCCGTTGGCCGTCAGGTGACCAGCTTGGGAATCCTGCATTGGGCATCCCTTCGGTTAAGCTTTGTGCACCAGTGCCGTCTCTTCGCACCATCATAATTTTCGCCGGATTGTTCTTGCGTGCCTGCAAAAATCCACCGAACCCAAACGCGATCCATTGACCATCGGGCGACCAGCTTGGTGCAAATGCCATTGCGCCATTGGCAGGAAATACCCGAACCCTGTTTGAGCCATTAGCATCCATGATAGCAAGCGAGGAGTCTAAATCTTTTTCAGTAAGGACTAATTTTCCGTCTTTCGAGAAGCTTGGAAAAACGTCGCTATAACGGACTTCATAATTTGAGTCCCAGCTATAAAGCAATTGATTTTGCAGTCTGGGCTGGAAGCTAACTTTTTCATAAACTACCTGCTTTCCATCGGGTGACCACGCGGGCGAGCGTAGTTTACGCTTGACCACTGCACTTCCATCTGTGTATGCGAGTCTTTCATTCGGCCCTGCTTTGGCAAGATAGCCAATATTTTCTGAGGTCAGAAATTGCGGATCTATTTTCAACCCAGATCCTTTGGTATGTTCGACTTTTTCACCTGTTGCAACATTCACCGAAACAATTTGTGAAGTCGCTGACGGCGCAAGATTTGGTCTGCGTGCCGCCCAGGTTTGTTCTACCGTAATTTCATAAAAAGCAATTCGCTTTCCATCAGGAGACCATTTTGGAGTGCCTGTGCAGGTGCCGGACTGTGTAAGCCGGCGGAATCCCGTGCCATCTGCTCGGACAATGTAAATGCTGAGTTCTTGTACATGTTCCCAACCGGAACCATTACTATGCCCTCTCCAATTCGTATTGCGGTCAGAGGAAAATGCGAGCCATTTACCGTCTGGCGACCATGATGGTCGGAAGAAACCATTTGGCTTGATCGGATCACCTTGTATACCTGCTGACCCTGTCAGATTGCGAAGTTGCCGCGTCTTGAGATCAAGAATCCAAATGTTTGCCGTGTGCATTTCACGGGTGGAAACAAACGCGAGCCTGGTTCCCTCCGGCGAGAGCACAGCCTGATCGTCTAAAGCCGGACTATTAGTTAATCGCTCCAATCCCGTGCCATTCGGATGAACGCGATAAATATCTGCCTGACCAAAACCGTTGCGTTCGGAAGTAAACACAATCCATTTACCATCGGCGGAATAGGAAGCGTGATAATCAAATCCTGACGTAGCAAAAAGTTTGCGTTCATTTGTTCCATCAACATTGGCGAGATAGAGTTCCGCTGCTGATGGGCCAATGCGGTTCATCAGCATGACATCCTTCGCTATCACAGGAACTGCAAGAAATATTATGATTACAATGATAAATATTCTAGTGTACATAAAAGATAAATAGGTCGGAATTCGTCTTTTGGTATCTAGCCAATCGCGATTTAGGTTGATAAGTGTGCTGACAGGCAAAGTGCCGGAGCAGCGTTTTTATTCGTTTGCTTTCTGGAGGGTAGCACCATAGATAGCAGCATTTATTTTGCTGGCGCCTCCTCAATGACTTTCAGGTGAGCGCCAATTTGATGGGTGAATCGCCGTCTCTTTTTTTCCATCTGAAGTCTTCTGCGCCGATTTTTCCGATCATACCTGAGACGATGGTGGCGTAAGGTCCAGTGAATTAATAGCTTCATAGTTGAGGCCTTCCTTAATCAGTAAAATTTGGTATCTATCTCAAATGCACCTGAGATCTACTGATAGTTCCAAAAAATAATGCTTGAATAAAATCCGGCTCAATCTTCTTTTTTGTGATGTTTCCCGCGATTTTTTAGCGGCTGATCTTCATCAATCATTCTGAAATTTGCCGGTGCTTCAAAAAGTGATTTAGCAGGTTCGGCACGATTAATTTTTGTGAGCCGAAAAATTGTTTCGCCCATTCTGGGGTCTTTATGTTTGCTCAAAATGACGACTTGTAATTCGGGTGATTCCCAGCGCTCAGAAGTGATTTCGAGGGGGCGATCATTACCGATTTCACCAGCAGGAATCGTAATGGTGGAACGGGTTCCTACCGCTTCAACACCTTCGATGATTTGTTTGCCCAGCGACTCAGTTTTTTGATTAGATGAAGCCGGAGGCGCAAAATCAGGCGGCGGAGCGCTTTTGACTTTTGAGATTTTACTGGCGGTTTGATGATCTGGATCAAGCGCGAATCGCTTCTTCGCTACGACATCGTGGATGAAGACTCTGGTCGTTGCCTTGCCTTTAATGGCAAAGGGACCAAAGCCATCCTGCGTTGCTTCGTGTCGTGTGCGCCCTTCGCTGTCGCGCACAAATACGTCAGTAGTCTGGTGCGAGATACGTGTGCCGTTATCCAGAATTTGCACTCGTTCTCTGATGGCAACTGCCGCATACGGAGCGCCTTTGACGACTTTCCCGTCGGATAACATTTCAGCCGTTAAAATGCCTGGGCGTTGTGCTGAGCCATGCTCAGGTTCACGATGGTGATTATCTTCGCGTTTATGCCGATCCTGAGCGTTAATTGAGCAGCCCATGACCAGTAAATATGTCAAAAAAGAAATTGTAGTTTTCCGCATTTGTTTTTCACCTTTATTGAAGCAAGCGAATCGCATAGGCGACGCCATCATCGCCCATCATAACTTCAGCTTTGATAATTTCATTGGTGCGTCGTTCACTGAGCGGCAAGCCCATGGCGATCAGCGTTGTGCGCGGGACTTCGATCCGCATCATCGTTCTATTTTGGAGCGCTTTGGTATCGGTCGCGTAAGTTAGTGGGATGAACTCCGTCGCAGTTTCCTGCCTCATCTTTTTTGCTTCAAACTGTAATTTACTTCGCAGCGCACGTTGAGGCTTCGCGCTAATTTTTTTCAATGACGCTTGTTCCTGCTGCTGTGAAGGCACAGTTATGTCAGACTGTTTTTCGGCTTCATTGGTTACTGGTGTCGTTGGCGCAGGGAAGACAGGCGTATCTTTCGTTGCAATCTTAATTGGTTCAGCGCGAAACCAGAAAATACTGACAACTGCCAAACCCAATAAAATCGCGGCTGTTGTTGCAGGAGCTAAATTCCACCTCCACCCGCGTATCAAGGCAAGAATTGACAATCTTTCCGGCGCGGTGAAAGTTTTGTGTTGTTCCCTGAAGGCTGTCAATAATTCCAGTTTTATGGCTGCAGCAGCTTTTGCCTGCGCCGTACTGTCCGCCAATGCCTGAAGTCCAACATTCAAGACTTGCTCATCTGACAAGTGCGCCGCGCATTGCTTACAATTCGCCGTATGCAATTTCACCGCCGCGTGATCGGCATTTCCAAATTGAATAAGTAGGTTTTTAAATTCTTCGCATCTCATAATTCTGACCTCTGCGGAGCCGAAGCTTTTACCTTCACGCTGACATCCTGTGTCGCACGTAATTTTTCGACGAGCATGGCACGCGCCCGATTCAGCCTTGATCGGACTGTCCCGACGGGGCAACCAATGGACTGTGCTGCCTGTTCGTAATTCATTTCTTCGAGATTACAAAGCACTACTACTTCACGGTAATGCGGAGGCAGGGAAAGCACTGCTTGTTGCACCGCCGCAATCATTTCCTGCTGCGCTAAAACCTGAAGCGGATGATGCTCCGTACTAAACAGCATCTCATCAATAGAACTGTCATCGTCCTCATCGTGATCGGTGATGGAAACAAATGTTCGCTCGCGTTCGAGCCTCCGCAACACGCGATGCCGGGTGATTCCGAATAAGTATGACGCGACGGTTCCGCGTGATTCGTCAAATTGATGAGCGTCTCGCATCAGCGCCATAAAAACATCCTGTGAAATGTCTTCAGCAAACGCGGAAGAACCGCTCATACGGAGTGCAAAGCGATAAACGCCGGGTTGACGACGATCATATAATTTCTCAAACGCAGCCGCATCGCCAGCCTGCATCCGCTGCAATAATTCTTCATCGCTGAGCTTTCCGAAAACGTTGAATTCCAAATTTACCGCCCTGCCTCCTGTCTTGAAATGTACAGGAGCGAGAGTCTTAGTTCCATTATTTCTGTTAGCTTAAAGACGAAACTGATGAAATTAGCAGTTTGCGATTGAACGAGGAGGCTGATTACTGAATCCTGAGTATTGACCACGGGCAAAACCTCTTCCGTTCTGCCGAGCAACGATTTTGGGTCAGCGGTCAGTGCGCCGCGACCAGTGGTCAGTAAGAGTTTCGTCAGGCAAGTGAAAACTGCTATAAATATCGGAATTCTTTGCTCGGCGAGCTGCAACAATATTTCTGTGAGCCGCGGGCAAAGATAAGGTCACGCTGGCACGCCTGGTCATACGTGACTCTCCAATTGCGATTGTGATCTGGCAAGCAGCGAGAAGGTGCGGTACGCCCGCCCGACATTTTGCCTGTCTGGCTTTCGTTTCTAACTTGCTGCGTCACGCCGGAACTGTTATTTTTATAACTGTTCTGAGCGAATTTCCGCTCAGCCAAAAGCAGTTAATACCTGATGCTTGAGCAAAACCCATGAGATTATATTTTAAGTTATTACTGGTTGTCGTTACCCTTACCTTTATCGTTTCATCTGCCGCGAATGCGCAAATAGTTCTTGGTCGTCCCAAAGACATCCCGCCACTCAATAATCCATATACAATTAATCTGGCCAGAGCGGACGTGACCAAAGCTATCGCGGAGATTTTGCAAACCTGCAAAATTGAATTGGACCCGGCCAGTACCAAAGCGGACAAAGGAAAATTTGTCACCAACGCCTGGATTTTTGCCAAAGGAGTAAACGCCAAAACTGATCTTGAGCATGTCTCGCAATTACCAGCGGGCGATGCGCGTAACTGGCTCAAAGGGCGCTATGCCCTGGAAATTAATGTTTTGCCGCTGGACGACAAACGCTCACAGCTTCAGGTCATTACGCATATTCAGGGACAAATTGCCGATGTGATAGGAACCAGATGGATTGAAAGTCCGTCAAATGGCTACCTCGAAGATGAAGCATTGCGTGGCCTGGCGGGCAAAATTCTGGGGATTGATCTGAGTATCAAAGGGAATGCCAAGCGGCGACTGATGAGTTGTGAGTATTAACGCGCCGTGTCTGGTGGCACTTTATTGATTGGGAATTTCGCAGATGAAATTATTCAACTGGTCAATTTATTTTTTTATCTGCCTGCTGGGACTGACGGTGATGTTTGCTCAGCCGACATATTCCCAGGACGATAAAAAGGAAGAACCGGTCAGCGAAGGATTTGCCGATACACTCAAGCGCATGCAAATCAAACGCGCCGAGGCCGAGCATAAAAAACTGATCAAAAGCGCCCAGCAGGCGGCTGAAATTGCCGAAAAACTGCCCACGGATATAAGTGGCGAAAAGCTGGATCACGCGGCTGAAAAAAGGCTGAAAGAAATCGAAAAAGCTGCCAAACAAATTCGCAATTCGGTGGGCAGTTCGAATGACGAAAAAGAATTTGTGCCGCCCAAAGACCTGAGAGAAGCTGTCGAGCGCATGGTCGAAACCAGTAAACATCTGAGCGAGCAGATGGAAAAAACTTCGCGTCACTTAATTTCCGCGACCATCCTTGTGACTTCCAACGATATGCTGCGGCTGGTGAAAATTTTGCGTGGCTACCTTTGATTAAAGGATGAAAACTGAAGCGAAAATCCAGGCAATAATTTTTTTCGCCAGCTTGTTTCTGGTGGTTACTTTTTCTCTCGCGCAACAGCCTGCGCAACCACCTGCCCAAAAGAAAAACCCTGTCGTGCCACCGCCTGTCAAAGCAGAAGAACCACAGAGCGAAGAGCAGGTTCTCAAACTGGGAACCACCCAAATTGTTTTGAATGTGACCGTCACCAATGCCGGCGGCAGGTTTATTTCCGGCCTGACCAGCAAAGATTTCCGCGTCTTTGAAGACAAAATGAAGCAGGAAATCGTCTCCTTTACCACTGAAGAGACGCCCTTTGCAGCGGCGATTTTGCTGGATACGAGCGGCAGCATGACGCCGAAAATGAGCCTTGCGCGGGCGGCGTGTGCGCGGTTTGCCGCTGGCATTCGGGAAGGCGATACCATCGCGATTTATGGGTTCGGTGGAACGAAGGTGAAGCTCATGCAGGATTTTACCGAAGTCCGTGATGTTGATCCCCTGGTTTGGGACACGGATGCTGACGGTAATACCCCACTGTACGATGCCATTGTTCAGGCGTGTGAAGCCCTGAGCAAACGGGAAGAAAAACGCCGGGCAATTTTGTTAATTTCGGATGGTGCAGACACCAGCAGCCATGCCTCATTCGATCAGGCCCTGCGGATCGCCAGTACCGCCAACGTCACAATTTATTCGGTTGATATGAGTGATGCCGCGTTAGGGCAGGGCGTGGCGCGTGACAACGGGGCGCAGATCATCAAGGATTTCGCGGTCAAAACAGGTGGTCAATTTTTTCAGACCCCAGGCGGCGGGAAATTACGCGATGCCTTCGAGCAAACCGTAGACGAATTGCGCCATCAGTACACGGTTGTTTACGAACCGACGAATGAGAAGGAAGATGGCAAGTGGCGCACTGTCGAGCTAACTCTCAGAAAACCTGAATTCACGGCCCGCACCCGGCCCGGATATTACGCCCATAAAACCTCCTCCAAAGCTAAAAGTGATTAGCTGAATTACCGCTTGAAAACATTAAAAAAGCTAATCAGGTGGGATTTGACTGCTTAGGTCATCGTGCCTTACTATGAATTCATAATGCTAATCAAACTGCGACAAGCAGCAATTATTTCACTTAATCGAAAGAGGTCTCTATGGGCGGCTTAGGAATGCCAGAAATCATGATCATCATGGTGATTGCGTTGATCGTTTTCGGTCCGCGCAAATTACCGGAGTTAGGCAAATCGCTGGGCAAAGCGATGAACCAGTTCAAGCGTGCTTCAGAGGACTTCAAACAAACCTGGGAGCAGGAAGTCGAGGTCGAGAAAACCAAAACTTCGGTGGCGTCATCGTCGGAATCAAGCTCAAATTATGATTCGCACTCGGGTTATGATTCCGGCTCAAGCTATGATCACAGCTACGATGCGGGGCATTATCCCTACGATTCCACTTCGCCGGAACAGCCTGCTGTGACAGAATCAGCAACTACAACACCTGAGAATGCTGCGCCGGAAAATAATGCTGAGAAAGCTAAAAAGACTAGCGCATCACAGTGGATATAAGGTGAAAATTTAATGGCAGAAGAACCAGAAGAGCAGGAAGAAGGTTTGCAGATGTCGTTCCTCGACCATCTGGACGAATTGCGCAAGCGCCTGATTTATTCGGCGATTGGCGTCTCGGTGGCATTTGCGCTGTGCTTTGCTTTGTCTGATCGAATTTTTAATTTTCTGGCTGTGCCTGTCAAAGCTGAAGCGCGTAAAGCTCGCCTCGCACGTGAAGTAAAACTGCTGGGCAAAAATACCCGCGAAGAGTTTGCCAAAAGCCTTAATGATGGCGATCTGGTGCGCTACACGTTTGTCCTGGATTCTTATTTCGCCGGCTCAAAAGTTCCCGCCGGAACCACTATCAGAGTTAAAATAAATAAAAAAAATGAGCGGCTTGTTGCCTCGCTTGCTGAACCCTGGATTTTAGGTAAAACGGCCATTGCCGCCGACACTGAAGTTCCTGAAGTATTAGGCGAAGCCGCCATGCCACCTGGCTTTGATACCCGCGACGAACTGGTCATCAATCGCGTGGCCGGAGGCTTTTCGCTTTACATGCAGGTAGCGATGTATGCAGCGGTAGCCTTTGCCATTCCGTTTTTGCTGTATCAAATTTGGGCGTTTGTGGCCCCGGGGCTTTACCATCACGAGAAGAAATATATTTTTCCGGTGATGTTTATTGGCACGATTTTATTTATTATCGGCGCGGCTTTTGCTTATCTTATTGCCTTTCCCTCCGCCTGTAATTTTTTGCTTGGCTGGCAGGAAGGATTTCAAACATTGCTGACCGCCGAAGATTATCTGGATTTGATTTTGCTGATGATGCTTGGTTTCGGAGCCGTGTTTCAAATCCCAACGATTACCTTTATTTTAGGACGAATTGGCCTGGTGACGGCAAGCGGGTTGTTGAGCTACTGGCGGCACGCCATCGTTGTTATTCTGATTATCGCGGCGGTTGTGACGCCCACTCCTGATCCGGTGAATATGATGATTATGGCAACGCCCATGCTGGTGCTTTATTTCCTGAGCGTTGGCGTCGTCTGGATGTTTGGCAAGCCACGCAAAACAGATGAGGAAGTGGCATTCGCGGCAGGCGAGTGAAGTGATATTCGCACCGCTACAATTTTCCCTGCGCTAATTTACCCCACTTACTCACTTCATTGCGACGATAGTAAGGCATCGTTTTCACGGCTTCGATACATTGTCTGTATAATTCCTGCGCACGGGCAGCCTCACCCATTTTACTCAGTGTTTCGGCGAAATGATAAAGCCCTTCGGGGTCATAAGGTCTCCGCTCGTGATATTTTTCCAACGCTGATTTTGCTTCCCCAAACATTCCTGCGGCCAAATAAGTTGCCCCGATTTCGCGCCAGACTTCGCTTTGGCGGTACTTGTCATCCTGTGCGAGGACGATGCTGAAATGATTCAGCGCCGCTTGCAAGCGTCCTTCTTTGCGATCTACTACACCGATTTGAAAATTCGCATCAGGTTCTTTCGGATCAATTTCGACAGCACGTTTGAAATGCTTCAGGGCTTCCGCATTCTGTCGCCGTTGTTGATAAATTACGCCGAGCTGATATTGCGCTTCGGCATCGTGCTCATTAATCGTGCAGGCTTCCAGATGGCGAAGAAAACTTTGGCGTTGCACGTGTGCCGCACGCATTCCGGCAAAAGCTCCCAGAACTAAAGGTGCAATCCAGATAATTGTCATAAACGGAGAAAAAGTCGCAATCGAAAATACCACTGAGTCCAGCGCAAACGCTACCCACGAAATTCCAATAGTTATCGCCGCGTTGGTAAAGCTCGTTCCGCAAACAGTGCGAACTGCGCAAATCATCAAAGCGCCAAAATACAAATTGCTGAGCGCCCATAAAAGCAACGCCACATTGGCGCTCAGTTGTAACGGCTCAATTGCTAAACCAGCCAGCGCAAAAGGCAGATGTGACGCCGCCCAGCCCAGCAAGGCACAGGACAACAGCGCGCCGTAATCGCGGCGCAGCGCAATGGTAAAACTGCCGATACGCTCAAGCAGTGCCAACACCAGAATTGTACCTGGCACGTAAAGCACGGCGAGCGAGAGCGCGATAGTAATAATGCTGATCGCCCGGAACGAGAAAAACCACCAGCCGCTGTTACCGATTAACGGCAATGGCAAACGTTGTGAACGCGGGATGGCATAGGTCTGTTCGTCATCGTCATCGTCAGGTGCTTGTGGTTGCGCCTGCGCTTGCATTTGATAACTTGCGCGTTGTGATTGTGGCAGGCGCATTTTTTGTGGGGCCAGCGGGACAGCTTCGTAAGCTTCATGGATGTGACTGGTAACTGAGAACGAAAAAAGAAGCGCCACCGCAGTCGCTAAAATAACCCCATAAAACCAGTTGCCCTTGTCAATCAGTCCGCTCATGGCGGCAAGCGGATTGTAGTAGAGCTTAAAGAGCAGCTTTGTATTTTCGATGACCATAACTCTGATTGCTGGCTGAATCGTGAATATTTTCAAGGGCCGATACGGCAACAGGAATATATCACAGCGCAACAATCAGGAGATAGAAATCAAAAGGCGAATTGTAAAAAGCAGGCGTTTTGCTAAGCTTTTTTGAAAGGTTGTTTCAAACCTTTCTGCGCCTGATCGCGCGAATCATAAACATTTGGGCGCGTCACGACGGCTTTGTATTGCGCCAGCGCTTCGTCGCGTTTGTTAGCTAAATCGAAAACCTGTCCTGCCCGTAATAACGCCATCGTGACTAAACCTGCTTCGGCGTTTGGCTCTTTCGTGACCGCCAAAAATTGGGTGGCCGCTTTTTCATAACCATGTTGCTTTGCCAAAGCCTCGGCATATTGGAAACGAATCAAGTCCATAGATTTGGCAGCAGGCGAATTTGTGCCAGCCTCTTTGACCAGAGCTTCAAACGCCGCGACTGCATCTGCCTGCCGGTTGAGTTGTGTCAGTACCGAAGCCATTTCCAGGCGAAAAAGAAAATTCTGTGGATAGCGCGTGGTGAAGGCTTGCAGAATTGGCAGCGCTTCTTCAGGTTTATTTTCGTTCTGATAAACTCCGATCAGCATCACGCGTGCATCATCAGCATTTTCGGCCTCGTGTTCGATAATTTGTTTGAGCTGTTTGATGCCGCGCACTTTGTTCCCGCGCACTCCGCCCATTGCGGCTAAGGCTTTGACCGGGAAGGGCAGGCTGCCAACAATGTAATCGTATAACCCGACCGACAAATATGCGTCGTAATAATCCGGCTTGAGTTTTAGCACCTGTTGATGCGCCTCAACGCCTTTTGCGCCATTCCGCATCGCCGCAAAAAATTTGCGTGCCGTCGAAGCTTCATACGCGCCCATCACGCTGTAAATTGCGCCTAAAAAATATTTGGCATGCGGATCGCTACGATTGGCATTCATGAGTGCCAGCGCTTTTGTCTTTGCCGCTGCCATGCGCTCACGAAAAGATTTATCAATTTGTGCTTCGACGTTATCGCCTTTTTCGCTTTCTTCTTTCGATCCTTCAAAGCCCGCGTAAAAACTTTCATTTTGATAGAGACCGGTTTGCAGACGCCGCAATTTGTATAGATGTTCGAGCCAGATAATGTTGGCAACATACAAATCGCCCGCCGGATGCTGGGGCCAGCGCTTACGGATTTCTTCAAATTTCGTCCGGGCTGTGGCGTAATCAAGATTGTAATTTGCGGCATAGCCGGCGCGTCGCAACTCAATCATTTCCGGCGGCGGCGCGGCGCTACTAAGAGCATTTGGGACGCTGACAGTCTGGGCAATT
>JAYSTY010000224.1:0-7950 GCA_043719385.1 Blastocatellia bacterium
TCACGCAGGAGGCTGACCGTGTGCACCGCTTTATGCAGGAAGCCAAAGCTGCATCCGCCCTCAATCATCCCAACATCATCACGGTGTACGACATTGGTGAGAGCGAAGCCGGACGCTTCATCGTGATGGAGTTGGTGGCGGGTCGCACGCTGCGTACTGTTATTGCCGCAGACAATTCCCTCGAAACGCTACTGACACTAAGCAGTCAAATGGCCAAAGCTCTGAGTGCCGCGCACGCCGCAGGCATCACGCATCGTGACATCAAACCCGACAATATTATGGTGCGCGATGATGGTTATGTGAAGGTACTGGATTTTGGATTGGCACGGTTACGGCCTGTGACAGAAAGTGATGAAAAAGCGGCTACGTTAGCGCAACAAACGATGCCGGGGCAATTGATGGGGACGGTCGCGTATATGTCGCCGGAACAGGCACGCGGCGAAACGGTCAATCATCCATCTGATATTTTCGCGCTCGGCATTGTGTTGTATGAACTGGCAACGAAACGGCATCCGTTCAAGGCCGAAACTTTGGTTGGTTACTTACACGCGATCACGTTACAAACGCCGCCGCCGCTGAAGCAATTGCAGCCGCACCTTCCCGCCGCGCTGGAAGCTTTGATTTTGCGGATGCTGGAGAAGGACGCGAGCCAACGCCCGACCGCCAGCGAAGTCGCGCAGGCATTGCAGGAAATCGAGAAACGGAGAGACATTGAGAAGGCCAGAAGAAACGATGAAGGGACACTGATGCTCGCTCCATCCGCTGTGCCACTGGCTCCCGCCGCTCCCATTCGTCACACCGTTGGGCGCGAGCCGGAGCGCAGAGAACTGCGTGCGGCATTCAACGCAGCGCAGGCTGGGCGCGGTGCGCTGTTGTGTGTGGCGGGCGAACCGGGCATCGGCAAGACAACGCTGGTCGAAGATTTCCTCGCCGAGCTTGCCAGCCAATGCACCATTGCACGCGGGCGTTGTTCAGAACGATTGGCGGGAACTGAAGCATATTTGCCGTTGCTCGAAGCGTTGGAGTCGCTGCTGCGAAACAGTACCGCGAGCCGTAGCGAGTCGGGTTCTTTTGCCGCCACCATGAAACAGCTTGCGCCGACGTGGTACGCACAGGTCGTGCCGTTGTCGGGCGACAGCGAAGAGTCCGCGCGCTTGCTGACCGAAGTCAAAGCCGCTTCGCAGGAACGAATGAAGCGCGAACTCTCCAACTTCCTGCAAGCCGTCGCGCAGGAGCGTCCGCTGGTCTTGTTCTTTGACGATTTGCATTGGGCGGATGTCTCGACGATTGATCTGCTGAACTTTCTCGCGGGCAAATTCGATGCGATGCGCGTGTTGATTGTCGTGACCTATCGGCCTTCGGATATGCTGCTCGCCAAACATCCATTCTTACAGATCAAGCCGGATTTACAGGCGCGTGGCGTCTGTCGGGAGTTGCTGCTGGAGTTTTTGACCGAAGCCGAAGTTGCCGAATACTTGGCGCTGGAATTTCCCGGTCATCACTTTCCCGTAGAGTTTCCCCAACTGATTCACGCCAAGACGGAAGGCAGTCCGTTGTTTATGGCTGACCTCGTGCGCTACCTGCGCGACCGCAGCGTGATTGCCAACACGAGCGGCGCGTGGACGTTGGAACAATCACTGCCCGACATCGAACGCGAGTTGCCGGAATCGGTGCGCGGAATGGTGGAACGCAAGATCGCGCAACTCAGCGAAGAGGATCGCAAGCTGCTGACGGCGGCAAGCGTGCAGGGCTACGAGTTCGATTCGGCAGTCGTGGCGCAGGTGCTGAACCTTGAGGCCGACGAAGTCGAAGAACGATTGGAAAAACTGGAACGAGTCTTTGCCTTTGTGAAGCTGACGAGCGAAACCGAGTTTCCGAATCGCGCGCTGACATTACGTTATCGGTTTGTGCATGTGCTTTACCAGAACGCGCTGTATGGGGCATTGCGCGTAACGCGACGGGCGACGCTGAACGCGGCGGTGGCGCAATCGTTGCTGGGGTTTTATGGCGTGCAAAGCCACAGCATTGCAGCAGAATTGGCGAGTCTGTTTGAGTCCGCGCGCGACTTTGCGAAGTCTGCCGAATTCTTCGCTATCGCCGCGCAGAATGCCGCACAGGTCTTTGCCAACGCCGAAGCGATTGTGCTGGCGCATCGTGGATTACATGCGCTAAAGACGCTGCCTGCCAACGCTGACCGTGATCGTCAGGAACTGACATTGCAACTCACGCTGGGGCAGTCACTGGCTGCCACTACATTCTGGGCCGCCCCGGAAGTCGGAGAAGTGCATCGGCGCGCGCGGGAACTGTGTCAGCAACAATCCGGCAATCCGCAGTTCTTTCAGGTGTTGACCGGGTTGTTTCTGCATCATTTGATCAGGGCTGAAATGAAGGAGGCGAGTGAATTGGCTCAGCATCTCCTTCAGCTTGCGGAGGCGGCACAGGATTCATTTATGCTGGAACTCGCCCATTGGTGTGCAGGTGTCGCGACCCATCATCGGGGAGATTTTACCGCTGCCCAAAAACACTTCGAGTCAGGTCTTGGCTTTTATCGTCCCGGTCAAAACCTTCCGTATCACAGCATTACTGCTCCGAGTGCCGGGTCAGCCAGTGAGTTGGCGCGCAACCTGTGGATTCAGGGGTATCCCGATCAGGCGCTACAGCAGGTGCATCAGGCTTACGATCTGGCAGATAGCCAGTCGAATCCCAGTACCCTTGGGTTTGCGCTGACCTTTTATGCTCTCATTCATCAACTTCGCCGGGAGGAAATCGCCTGCCAGGAAAAAGCCGAAGCGGTGATTACCCTCTCGCGGGAAAAAGATATTGCTGACAATATTCTTTGGGCGACTTGCACTTACGGCTGGGCCATTGCCAGCCAGGGACGGTATGAAGAAGGTCTGGTTCAGCTTCGTGAAGGCACGACGATTTGCCAATCAATCGGGGCCCAAGTTGCGCTCACCATATTCCTTGCTATGACGGCAGATGCCCTTTGGTGTGCGGGACAGTTTACCGAGGCGCTGAAGACAATAGATGAAACGTTGGCGATGACACAGCGCAATCGTGACTGCTTCTACGATGCCGAGTTACACCGACTGCGGGGTGAGTTGTTATTACTCAATGGCGCAACGGAGGCAGAAGCGGAAGCCTGCTTTCAGCAAGCCATTGTCGTTGCCCAACAGCAAAGCGCGAAATCCTGGGAATTGCGTGCGGCGACAAGTCTCGCACGTCTGTGGCAACAGCAGGGCAAGCAGACCGAAGCGCGGCAGATGCTGGCGGAAATTTACGGCTGGTTCACCGAAGGCTTCGACACGGCGGATTTGCAGGACGCCAAAGCATTGCTGGATGAACTGAGCTTGAATCCGCAGGGACAACCGACAGAGTCCGACAAACTTCAGTTTGTCGCAGCTTTGGATGGAGAGCCTCTGCCGGAAACAAACGACAAACTGAAGTTTGTCGGACATTCCCCGTCCATCGCCGTCCTGCCCTTCGTCAACATTAGCAACGATCCTGACAACGAATACTTCTGCGACGGGCTGGCTGAAGAGTTGCTCAATGCTCTGTCGAAGATCGGAGCTTTGCACGTCGCCGCGCGCACTTCGGCCTTTTCCTTCAAAGGCAAAGAGATTGACATCCGCGAGATCGGGCAGAAGCTGAACGTCGGTGCGGTGCTCGAAGGCAGCGTGCGCAAATCCGGCCATCGGCTGCGCATTACGGCGCAACTCATCAACATCGCGGATGGCTATCATCTCTGGTCGGAACGTTACGACCGCGAGATGAAAGACATCTTTGACATTCAGGATGAAATCTCGCTGGCGATTGTGGATGCGCTGAAAGTGGAACTGCTGGGCGCGGAGAAGGCGGCGGTGACGAAGCGTTACACGGATAATACGGAAGCATATCAGCTCTATTTGATGGGGAGATTCCATTTCGGCACGGCCACGGACGAAGGGTTCACCAAAGCTATTGCGTATTATGAACAAGCCGTTGCGATAGAACCCGATTACGTGTTGGCCTTAGCCGGATTGGCGGAGGTCTGGCTGAACCTTTGGTATTGGGGATATTTATCGCCGGAAGAAAGCCTGCTCCAAACGCAGGTTGCCTGCGCCAGAGTTTTGGAAGCTGATCCAACACTAGCGGAATCTCACATTGGCTCGGCACAACTAAAATTTTATTACGAGCGGGATTTTGCTGGAGCAGTGCAGGAGTTCAAACAAGCCATCGCCTTAAACCCAAATCAAGCAGATGCGCGCGGCGAATACGGCTTGATTTTGTCCGTGCTGGGGCGAACCGCCGAAGCCCAAGCCGAAGGGCAACGAGCCTTGCAACTTGATCCGCTTTCGCTTCTCTCATATTACCGCGCCGGATATATTTACTGGGCGTTGCGAGATTCCGACCGTACGCTTGAATGCAGTCGAAAGCTGATTGAAATCGAGCCGAATTTCTTTGGCGGATATTCACTCGCCGGTGTCGAGTTATGGACGTTGGGGAAATATGAACAGGCGCTCGCTCAAATACAAACTGCCGCAGCCTTCGGCGAACTCAGGGATTTATGTTATCTGGGCTGTTTGTATGGCATCACGGGCGAGCCGGAAAAAGCACGACAGGTGCTTGAGCAGTTACAGGGATTCAGCCAAACGCGGCACGTGCTGGCGCTCTATTCGGCGATGATTTATGCCGCGTTGGGTGAAATGGATGGTGCGTTTGAATGGTACGAAAAATCTTACGAACAGCGTGAAGCCATGTTGGTTTACCTCAAATGTACCGCTCCCCTGCTGCCGGGATTCAAGGATGACCCGCGACTGGCTGACCTGCTGCGGCGCATCGGCTTGCCGGAGTGATTTTGAACCTGTGAAGATTCGGAAGTTTTATTATTTGTGCTATGATTTTGGAGAGGTTTAAATTTATGGAAATCAACGTTAAGTTACCCAATAATTTGTACGCGGGAGTTTCGTACTTAGCCAAAACAAAGAAAAAAAGTGTGGCTACGATTATTAAAAATGCAGTAGAGAAAGCAGTCAATGAAGAAGCGGAAACAACCGAACGCCCTTTGGCAGATTGCTCGGACGAAGAAGTTTTGGCATTGGCAAATTTGAAAATGCCAAATGAGCAGGCAAAACGGCAAAGCGACCTCTTGTATAAAAATCAAGCTGGCACGTTGACACCACTTGAGCGCAACGAACTCGAAGTACAGCTTTATGTCTATCAAATTGGTAACCTCAGAAAAGCACAGGGTATTGCCGAATCGGTGATGCGGGGATTGATAAAAACTCCTGAAGATTTGCAATGAGCTATGTCTCCGACAAATTACGCCAAAAAATAATAAAGCAAGCCAGAAATCGTTGTGGTTATTGTTTAGGCGAACAACGATACATATTAGTGCCACTCGAAATTGACCACCTCTTGCCAACCGCCAAAGGTGGGACAGATGACGAGGAAAATCTGTGGCTGGCTTGTCCATTATGCAACGCCTACAAAGGAACAAAAACTCACGGCGTTGATCTTCAAACTCGACGAAAAGTCTCTTTATACAATCCCCGCAAACAGCACTGGAAACGGCACTTTATCATCGTCAATGGCGTTAGAATCGTTGGGAAGACAGCTATCGGGCGTACTACCATTTTTGCTTTAAGAATGAATAATCGAATATCCATAACTGTTCGCCAAAACTGGTTCCTGGCAGGCTGGTATCCGCCATCTAATTAAATAACAGTATAGTATTTCTGGATTTAGGATTTATGAATGATTGGAATCGCAGACAATGGATCGCAGGTGCGGCGGGTATCTCTGGCCTCGCAGGAATTGAAGATTTTCCGCTCGTCTTTAATGCCAATGCCAAAGGGCAAAAACGCAGCGGAAGCCCGAAAGCAAACGCTCCGCGCAGCAAAATGAAAATCACGAAATTCAAAGCGATGCTGGTGGCTTCGCCGGATTTTGCGTTGCTGAATTCGTGGAATGTACACGATTCGCATTTCAAGCGCACGATTTTGGAAATCGAAACCGATGATGGCTACAAAGGTATTTCTGAGATTGGCGGCGGCAGCATCAAAAATTTAGAAGCAGCGAAGGAAATTGTGCTGGGGCGTGACCCGTTCGAGATTGAATATTTTCGCCGCAATATCAAAGAAATAAATTCGTTTGGCGCAGTCGAAACCGCCTGCCTCGACCTCATCGGTAAAGTCATCAATCGCCGCGTCGTTGACCTGCTGGGTGGTGCTTATCGTGAAGCGCAACAATTTTCGGCGTACATTTTTTTCGTGATGCCGACGGCGAACGGGCCTGATTACACGACGCCGGAATCCGTAGCGAAACAGTTTGTCGAATTCAATCAGAAATACGGTTTCACTTCATGCAAATTCAAAGGCGGCGTGTTTCATCCCGACAAAGAAATCGAAGCTTTGCAAATTATGCGCACGAAAATGCCGAACGCAAAACTTCGCATTGATCCCAACGCCGCGTGGAGCGTCGAGACTTCCGTGCGCGTGGCGAAGGCTCTCGAACCCATCAACATGGAATATTACGAAGACCCGACGCCGGGACTGGACGGAATGGCAGCGGTGCGACGACAAACGAAAATTCCACTCGCTACCAATATGGTCGTGACGAAGATGGAACACATCAAACCAGCCATTCAAAAGGGTTCGATAGATGTTGTCCTGCTCGACAATCACTACATGGGAGGCTTGACGAATGTGCGATATTGGGCGGCGATTTGCGAAGCGATGGGCTGGGGCTGTTCCGGTCACAGCAATAATCATTTAGGTATTTCAATGGCGATGATGACGCACATGAACTGCGCCATTTCCCGCGTCGAATATCACGCCGACACGCA
This sequence comes from Blastocatellia bacterium, assembly GCA_043719385.1. Lineage (GTDB taxonomy): Bacteria > Acidobacteriota > Blastocatellia > RBC074 > RBC074 > JAFDVL01. Next base: position 6,827 of record JAYSTY010000224.1, read on the forward strand.
TTATCCGTGGACTACACAGGACATTATCAAAGGTGACATGCTGAAATTTAAAGATGGCAAAATGCCGTTGCCGGATGCGCCAGGACTCGGCATAGAAATTGATCCTGACAAATTTTTAGCGTTGCAGGAAAACGTGAAGAAATTCAAAACACGCCACGACGAATTACAAAAGTGGGATCCAAAATATCCGCAGGACGATCACCGGATTCGCTGGTAAGTGGGTATTTTTTGCATTGAAAAATACCCACTTACCACGCAGCTTTAGTGCGTGGTAATGACCTGCCAAGAAAGACAAGGCTTTAGCCAAACATCTGAGGAATTAATCAAACATATTGCTTTAGCTAAAGCAATTTGGAAAAAGAAAATTTTTACAAATTCGGCTCAAGCCTGTCTGGCTAACATTTATCATTCCACGAGTTAAAACTCGTGGCAATTTATAAAAACAATTTCAAATACTGTTCGAACCATTAACTCATGCCGGAATCTCATAACGACTTTGATGCAATAATTATTGGCGCTGGTCACAATGGGCTGGTCACTGCGGTGTATCTCGCACGGGCCGGGATGAAAATTCTCGTGCTGGAACGACGAGACATTGTTGGCGGCGCGGCTGTGACCGAACAGCTTTTTCCAGGCTGCAAAGTCTCAACGCTTTCCTATCTCTGTTCCCTGCTGCAACCGCGCATTATCGAAGAGCTTGAACTGAAAAAATACGGCTATCATATTTATCCCAAAGACCCGCCTTTTTTTACGGCGTTTCCCAACGGACAACATTTATTTTTCTGGCAGGACACAAACAAAACGATCAATGAAATCGCCCGCTTTTCTAAAAGAGATGCAGAAAAATATCCGGCGTACTCAAACGAAGTCGAAAAACTTTGTGCGCAATTGGAAGCGACATTTTTACAAGCTGAGCCAAGCCCTGCGCCGGAATTATTAAATTTCAGTCAGCCCAGTGTCCGCGAATTTTTAGATGAATGGTTTGAGTCGGATGAAATCAAAGCGACGCTGGCAACCGATGGAATCATTGGTTTCAACGGCGGCCCTTCGACTCCGGGCACGGCTTACAATATGTTGCATCACCTCGTTGGGATGGCGGCGGGGCAACGCGGACTGTGGGGATT
>JAYSTY010000225.1:0-7939 GCA_043719385.1 Blastocatellia bacterium
GAATAAAATTGCTGCTTTGATGGCGCGTGAATTAGGCTGGGAAACAGCGCAGAAGGTGCAACAAATCGCTGCTTTCAAAACTGAGTACGAACGCGAATATCAAGTCTGAAATTTAAGCCGGACGGCTAAAACTTTGCGCAAAAAAACTCAGTACACGCCGCTCATATTCCTGTTTGGCGAAGTGGTGAATGTCCTGATGTTGTGCGCCATCAACTACCCACAATTCTTTTGGTTCTTTCGCCGTCTGAAACATTTGCTGTGATTCTGCCAGCAGGGTGTGCTTATCCTCTGCGCCTGCGATCAATAATTTGGGCGCAGAGATATTGGCGATTTTTGTAATAGGTCGCAAATCGTCCGGCGCAATTCCTGTACGTGGTTGCAATTGCATAATGAACAAGGGCGTCACCGCATCACCGACAAAACTCAAATAATGATGCAGGCGATTTTGCATTGCTTGTTTGATGGTTGGGTAAACTAATTCCAGCACGATTGCATTGACCTCTAACTTAGGCTCAGCCAGCAACGTCGCCGCGCCGCCCAGCGAAATTCCAATCACTCCAATTTTTTCCCAGGGCAAAGTCTCGCGCACAAATTTTACGGCGGCCTGCGCATCGCGGCTTTCCAAATAACCAAACGTAATTTGCTCGCCGATGCTTTCACCATGCGCCTGAAAATCAAAGAGCAAAACTGCATAACCCGCTGCTGACAAAAAACGCGCCCGATCCAGCAGGCTCAGGCGCGAATCACGCACGCCGTGCATCAGGATGATTGCGCCTTTGTGTGGTTGACCTGCAATCCACCAGCCATGAATTGTGGAACCTGATGCGCTGGGAAATTCCACGTTACGGCCTTGCAAATCAGGGGGCAAGTTACCAATTTTGCGATTGGTCGAATGACTCAGCGCCGTGCCTGCAAACCAAATCACCGCCGAAAAAACTATTATGATAGCTGCCAGGGCAATAATTTTTGCTTTGAATTTTTGCTTCATTTCTTTGCAGCCAGAGTGGTGACAATAAAATCAGCTACAGCATCCAAATATCCGTTCACGCTCGGTAGCCAATGTTTGCCATGCGGGACAATGATTAATTTTTTCGGCTCGGGCGCGGCAGCAAAAACTTTGCGTCCTTGTGCGGTGGGAATCATTTCATCAGCCTCGCCGTGCGTTATTAACACCGGACATTTGACGCTGGAAATTTTACGCGCTGATTCAAAACGATTTTTGCCAAGCCAGTGCAATGAATGCGGTAAAATGGGCAACACCTCACTTGCCATATCGCTCGCAGAACTGAGTGGAGCTTCTAAAACCAACGCTCCGCATGGTCGGCGTGACGCAACATCGGTTGATACTGTAGTGCCGAGCGATAAACCATAAATCGCTAAATTTTCAGGCTTCACGCCGCGCTGCTGAGTCAGAAAATCATACGCCGCATCGCCATCAGCATAGAGTTCAGTTTCACTCGGAATCGAACCTTCGCTGCGTCCGTAACCGCGATAATCGTAAATAAAAACGTCAAGCCCGTGCTTTACTAAATCCTGTGCCACGCCGCGTACAGCAGTCAGGTTGCCGCCGTTGCCGTGCGAATAAAGCACAGTCCCGATTGATGATTGTTTTGACGCATGCAGAAACCAGCCATTCAGCTTCATGCCGTCTGCTGCGGTGAACCAGACTTCTTCAGCATTCCCTGGCAATTGCCATTCTCTGTTGCCATTGTAACCGGAAGGATGATGGGTGAGATATGGCTCCAGCCAGCGCACTCCGAAAGAGAAGAGCGCACCGAGCAGCGCTACATAAACACCCAGCCGCAACAAACGCGGCAGCCCAAAGAAGCCTGATTTTTTTGGTGATGAATAATTGACCAGACTCATTATTTATTTTTTATTTGTCCGCTATTGACGACGACTTCGCGCATGTATTGTCGTAACTTGTCGCGGTTGGTTTTGCGATACTCGGCATAGTCCCGAACAATACCCTGGTCTGGCATAGCTACTAAAATAAAAGCTTCCAATAATCCTGCTTTGTTAAGATTGACTAAATTTGCGATAGAAGGATCAAGTTGGGATTTGTTTTTGCTTTCTTTCAATTCGTTTTCGGCGGCTTCGATCACACCCTGAAGCGCGTCTACTTCTTCACGCAGGCTATGCCGATACGTTTTTTCACCAGGGTATTCCTTGAGGAATTTATCATCCATCCACGAGGCACGGGCGATGCCGTAAAACATCCATCCACTGGTACCATCTTTTTTGCCCAGCATACTCATATCAAGTGTGATATTCGTTTGTTTTTTGCCGTCCTTGTCCGGTTGTTTCGTGACCGAGGTAGGGATTTTGACTGCCGGGTGCGCTAGTTTGACGCCATATTTATCAGCCCACTGCATTAATCCAACCCACGCTCTGCGGTTATATGGGTCAGCGATAATCGCTTCGATAAATTGTCCGCGTGATTCTTCTTTTTTCCCTTCCACCATCATCAGCGCATCACCCCAGTATCGGTAAGCCGTTTCACGATCAGGATCAATTGCAATCGCTTTAGCAAACCATTGTCCTGCCTGTTCGACTTTTTTCTGTTTGAAATATACGTCGCCTAAAAACAAGGCAGCTTCGTATTGTTTGGGATCGCTTTGCAAGGCCATTTCATAGGCGGCTATCGCTTTCTTGAAATCACCTTGTACAAAAGCAGCTTCACCTTCACGCATTAACTTTTCTACTTCATTACTATTGGAAAACTTGATTTCTCCGCCATCCGCCGGGACATCTAAAAGGACTTGCAACAGGTTACTATTGTCGCCTAATTCTTTTGCCTGCACTGCCAACTCGTGGGCGCGTTGGCGGGCTTGTTTGCGAGCTGCCGGGTCTTTAATAGTTTGTGAACTTGCGAACATCGAAAATGCGTATAGTTCCAGCACTTGAATATCTTTCGGGTTCCTCGCGTGTAATTTTTCTGCTAATGGCAAAACCTCTGTCATCCGACTCTGGTGATAAAGCGCCACTGCTTGTTGCTTCATCGCTTCATAATCAGGATCACTTTGCGCAAGGGCCGAAGGCTGTGACAACAGCAGCGAACAGCAAATCAAACAACTAATAAAAATAAATTTACGAATCAGATGCGGCGTGAGAATAGGCATAGGTTTTTCCTGAAAAAAATAGTTAAGGGGGCGGACAGGCTTCCTGAGACGGCGCACAGCATAGCACAAAAAAGCGCAGAGCTTTGACGAAAAAACTCTGCGCTTTTGACACCGATAAGTTTTATTTTGTTCTTACCGCGAAGCTGTTGACGTGTTTGGTTTCAAATATTGATCGAACCAGTTCAGCACGGTTTTATACCAAAGCTCGCTGTTTTGCGGCTTCAATACCCAATGGCCTTCGTCAGGAAAATATAGCAATTTCGACGGAATGCCGCGTCGTTGCAGGGTCGAAAATAATTGCAACCCTTCGCCAACAGGAACGCGGTAATCCAATTCGCCGTGGACAACTAACGTCGGCGTTTTGAAGTTTTTGGCGAACAGATGCGGCGACCATTTTTTGTAGGTGCTATTTGCGTCCCACGGCGCGCCTTTGAATTCCCATTCCTGAAACCAAAGCTCTTCGGTCGCATACATGCTTTCAGCGTTGAAAATGCCTGCGTGCGAAACAATGGCTTTGAAACGATCCGTGTGACCGTTCATCCAGTTCACCATATAGCCGCCGTATGAACCGCCCGCCGCCCCGATGCGATTGGCGTCAACGTAGCCAAGCTTGATGACGTGATCTACACCTTTCATCAAATCGTCGTAGACCGCGCCGCCCCAATCGCCCGTGATTTGTTCGGTAAAGGCTTGACCGTAGCCTGTCGAACCGTGCGGATTAATCAACACCGTCACGTAACCACGCGCCGCCCACATTTGCGGATTCCAGCGATAGCCCCAATTGTCCATCCACGCGCCTTGCGGGCCGCCGTGAACTAACAAAACCATCGGATATTTTTTCGCTTTATCGAAGTTTGGCGGCTTGACGATGAAGCCGTGAATTTTGGCTTTCAGGCCGCCCACGAATTCAAACTCTTCCGCCGCAGGCAAATCAAGTTGCGCCAGTGAATCAGCATTTGTTTTCGTCAGTTGCATCACACCGGAACCGTTCGCGTTCGCTTTAAAAATTTCAGCGGGCATTGCGGCGTTGCTGCGCGTGAAGGCAATTGTTTTACCCTCTGCCGAAATTGTTGCGCCGTTGCTGGAACCTTCGTTGATGATGCGCTGCAATTTATCGCCGTTGATTGGTGCAACAAAAATCGCTTCACGTCCGCGATCCTGACTGTTGATGACGAGTGCTTTGCTGTCCGGCATCCACGCTAAATCTTCCATCCAATTTACAAAACCGACTGAAATTTCTTTGGAAGTTTTTGCGCCGCGATCATAGAGCATCAAACGAAAGCGATCCGATTCATAACCGTTGCGCATCTGTGAACGGTACGCAATAAATTTTCCGTCCGGCGAATAACGCGGCGTAGTGTCGGAGCCTTTGTTCGTTTCCGTAATTCTTTTCGCTTCGCCGCCGTTTACCGACACGATGAATAAATCATTATTCGTGCTGGTGGCTTCGTCTTTGTCAGTGTTGTGTGTGAAGCAGATTTCTTTGCTGTCGGGCGAGAAAGCAAAGGCCGTCGGATCACCTAATGAAAACGGAGGTGTATCGAAATCTCCCGGCGTCAAATCTTTCGGCTCGCGGCCTTCGGAAGAAATTACAAATAAATGCGAACGCTTGCCGCGCTTGAATTCTGTCCAATGACGAAAGAGCAAATGATCGGCAATGACCGCTTTGACTTTGCTTTTTTCTGCTGCCTCAGATTTTTCGGCTACGCATTTCAGGTTTTTGCATTCGGGATAAACATCGGTCGTGAAGGCAAAAGATTTTCCATCCGGCGACCAGATAAATTCGCTGACGCCTTCGGGAACATCGCTCACTTTGCGAACGTTGGAGCCGTCGGCATTCGCGACAAAAATTTGCGGTGCGCCTTCGCGTGTAGATGTAAACGCAATGCTGCTGCCGTCAGGAGACCAGCGCGGATTGTCATCATTTTTTTCAGACGTGATGAATGGTTGCGCATTGCCGCCGCTGGTCGAGACAAGCCAGATGCTGCGCTTACCGCGATTGGCTTCTTTATTGACGACGTTCACGACGTAGGCAATTTTGCTGCCGTCCGGTGAAATCTGCGCATCAGATACGCGCTTCATTGCGATGAGATCATCAAAGGCAAGCGGATGTTTACTTTGCGCGAAAGCTGTGAAAGCCAGCGCTAAAACGAGCAGGAAAGATAACTTCAGTTGCATAGATTTTCTCAGGAGTAATCAATCACAAGCAAATTTGCTGCTGCGATTACCAGAAGATGAAGATGACAGAACTGGGCTTATGGTTTCAGGCGTTGCAATTCTGTGCGCAATCGCGCTAATTCGTCTTCCATTTGTTGACGCGCCACAGCTTCTGCATTTGCGCGTTCTGTTTCTGCGAGCAAACGCGCCTCCGCGACCTCTGCACGCTCGCTGATAATCTGAAGCTGTTTGTCAGTGACCTGAAGCTGTTTGTTGGTGGCCTCAAGTTTTTCACTGGTGGCCTCAAGTTTTTCACTGGCAATTCGAAATTGCTCGCTGGCCGCTCTGGCGCGTTCCTCTCCGGTTAGAATGAGATTGCCTTCCAGATCGCACCATCGTAACCATTCGTCGTTAGCTCCTTCAAAATCGCCGCGCCAGAGTCTTAAACTCAGCCCGACATTCGGCAATGTCAAATCACGGCGCGGACGATAACGGCGTCCGAATCCTAATTCGTACACCTGCAATTTTTCAGTCCCCAGTACCAGAAATGGATCCAGCACAATGTAATAGGTGACGCCCAGGTGCGCGTAGCGGCGCAGCTTCCCGTCCATCTCATTGCCTTTGCGATTTGAGACGATTTCAACCGCGACTTCAGGAATCTTCTCAAACTCCCAGACAAAATAGGCGCGATGCTCAGCGGCGAAGTACTCAGGATTTGTTTCGACATCCAGACTTAAAAACATATCTGGCACGATGGGTGGCTGATAAGGAGAAGAAAAAATGCCAACATCTGTATCAACCAGAAATTTACGCGGCTCCTGCAGTGCGCTGGATTCCTCTTCTTCATCGGATGGTGGTTGCCACGAACTATACAGCGGCTCCACCAATAGGCGGCGTTGTTTGGCGGAAAAAAAATTATCCACGGGGGTGTCGTCCTCTGTTACTAATGTGCGGGTGAGAGCACTTAAATCGTAAGGCAGTTTTACTAATGGTTCAGGCATAATTTTGGTACCTCGCTGACGCGCTCAGCTTATCATATTTGCAACGTTTGATAGAGGTATCATTAGTTGCTGGTGCCAGCACTGGCGGCTTTAGGCGCTTTCTGGTTTTCATCGAACCAGTCAAAAATACCTTTCATCGCAGGCACAGCAATATCGGTGTGATTACCGCCGGGGACTTCGACGTATTTGATTTTGATGCCGAGTTCCTGGGCGGCTTTGACCATCTTGCGGGAATTTTCTACGTTGACGGTCGGGTCATTATCGCCGTGAATAACGATTTCGGGAACGTGTTTGATTTTGCTGAGCGCTTGCGGATTTCCTCCGCCTGAAATCGGCGCAATCGCCGCAAATAACTCTGGATATTTCGGAGCGATTGACCACGTGCCGTATCCGCCCATCGAATGTCCGGTCAGGTAAATGCGATTGGCGTCTACGTTGTAATCGCGGCGCATCGCGGCTATCACATCCAGCACATCTTTTTCGGCATCACCCATATACATCGAAGCAGAGCCGCGCCCTTTTGGACAGACCACAATATAGCCACGCGCTTCGGCTTCGCGTTTGACGACGCCATTGTCATAACTCATAAAATAGCTATTTTCATCACCGCCCATGCCGTGCAGCGCGACAACCATCGGAGTCGGTTTTGTTGCGTCATATTTTGAAGGCACGAATACGCGGTACGGTTGCAGTTCGTTATCTACGACGGATTTATAAGCCCAGCGAAAATCGCCTTTCATTGCACGTAAAGGGTTTTCGCCTTTGGTGATTTGGTTGAGATAACTTTCAGCCGTGGCAATTTCTTTTTTGAAATCTCGCGCACCTGAAATTTGTCCAGCGCTGACTAAATCAGGAATTGAGAGTTGATAATTGACTGCTGCCAACGCGTTGAGCAATTCCGGCTTGCTACTGAATTCAGTGGCAGCTTTGGCGGCACGAACGCGCAGAGCTTTTTGTTGAGCGGTTAATCCACGAGCAATATGAAGCAGTGAAGTTTTAGTAATTGCTTCGCCTTCGGCAGACTGTAAATTCAACGTCACCAGATATTCTCCGTCTTCGAGTTCAGGCAGCTTTGCTTCCAGCTCAAGCGGAGCAGCAATGAACTCAGTCGCAATTTCATTCAGGTTTTTTAACTCTTTTGCTGCATCTTTATTTTTCGCCGGAGCAATCGTCAGCTTGCCACTGAGCTTGCCTTTGAGCGGTTCTTCCAGCGCGAAAATTTGCGTCACTTTTAATTTTAAACTATCGCCGGGATCAGCAATCACGCGGTCGGATTTCATTTGCATCGCAACGCCCAGCGCTCGCGCCGGAGTCCATTGCTGACCACGCATCAACGCAATTCCCTGATTCAAATTCCGTATCGCATCGCCGAATCTTTTTTCAGAATTCGCGGCTCTGGCTTTGGCTTCAAGATCGGTAACTTGTTGTTTCTTTTCATCGTTCATTTGGACACTATTTTTTAAGGTGTTGAAGCCGACAGATAGTCGCAGCACCTGAGCCGCATCCTGGGCGAGTGCTGGAAGCAGCGCGAGTGAAAGGAAAAGAATTGAAGCTGTGATGAGTTGCAAAAAGTTAGATCGTCGCATGGATGGAATCCTCGGTTGATGGTTTGGAAATTGCAAAATGGTAGTTTAATGCAGAAGCCCGCACGAAGTAAGG
>JAYSTY010000226.1:0-7904 GCA_043719385.1 Blastocatellia bacterium
ATCGTTGAAATATACAGGACGATACCCTCTCTATCACACAATTGGGGCAAGCTAAGCGGCTGTGCCGCCTGATGTGCGGTTGTGGCTCTGCCCAACCGACGAGTACTTTATTATTTATTTTGGGCTGCGCCCTCACATTGGCGGCGCAGCCGCAAAAGCAGGGAAGATACCCGCCGGAAAGTCCGAGACTTTCCGCACATCAGGCGGCACAGCCGCATAAACGATGTCGTTCCATCTTTCTTTGCTCCCGGCTTAATTCCGTTGCCTTATCCCAGTGATAATTTTTTTCTTTCCTGCCGTATCTTTTTCCCCACTTTCGGTAATAAGTAAACAGAGCTAAGCTAAGTGCCAGCTTGATCGCATTGTGAGAACGCTTTACTTAACCTTCAGGGCTTGAAAAATTTTGGACTTCGTTTCTGAACAAACTGAGTTGCTGGTTTTTGCGTCTGACTGCGCGCCTTCAATCATGACTGACGAAAGCCTATTGAATGCAGCGGCACACGGCGATGAACCATCGTTTCGTCTGCTATATGAGCGCCATCGTGGCAGCGTTTTTCGCTTCGCTTACCGGATGTTGCAGTCAATCGAGTTAGCCGAAGAAATTACTCAGGATTGTTTTTTGGGCTTGATCAAAAAACCTGCGCACTTTGATGCGACGCGGGCCAGTTTGAAAACTTATCTTTGCGCGGCAGCCCGCAATCAGGCATTGAAGCATTTTCAGAAAGCCGGAAATGAAACGGCTTTCGATGAACTAATTGGCGAACCGGAAACGTCTGAACACTGGAATCCGTTGCAGCAAATGATCAACGAGGAATTAGCCGTCATCGTTCGTCAGGCAATTGCTGAACTGCCGCCGTTACAACGCGAAGCAATTATTTTGTTTGAGTATGAAGATTTGAGTCTGGCGGAAATTGCACTGATCGTGAAGGCGGATGTCGGGACAGTGAAATCACGTTTGCATCGTGCGCGTGAAAGGCTCCGGCAAATGCTCGCGTCATATTCAACTTAGCAAACTATTGAAATGGAGCAGGAGAACTGCTCACTGGACAAAAGCTGCGGGGAGCGTAAACGTCTCGCTTGCCAGTTAACAACTGCTCACGCGAGAGTTGGTAGGTAAACAAGAGAGCTGGCAAGCGAGGCGCTTACGCTCCCCGCATAAAAATCATCGTAGTAAAAGATTATGGGTAACGCAAACTATCAAAACAAAAAACCGGAATTAACGGAAGCCCTGAAAACCTGGCAAACGCCTGATGTTACGCCTGAATTTGATCGGCGCGTAATGGAAGCTTATCGCCAGCAGGTAAATCGCGCACCGTTCTGGAAGCGATTTTTCACTTCATCAATTCGTGTCCCGATGCCGATTATTGCGGCGCAGGCATTATTATTTTTGATCGCCGGTGGAGCCGTTATCGCTTCGCTTGGAAATATCGGCAATGCCCCGCTGCCAGTGGCGCAAAGTTCAAATAAAGCCGAAGTCAGTGAAGCGCCAGCACGGTCAGAAAACATCGCCACGCGCCCCGTTTATCCGGGCAGGAAATTGCCGTTAATCAAAACAACATTGACACGGCGGCAGGCAGCAAATGCTGTCGAGGTGTCAGAAGCAGCGTCCCCAGCCCTCACAACTTTACCCTTCACTGAGCCGGTTGCGACACCGCAAATCAGTCACGCAATCGCCCCCAATCTTGACGCGTTAAGTTGGGAACATCGCCCTGAGCTACCTCCTGTTTTACTCAATTTACCGGAAGCGGCTTTCAATCCTGAATCATCGCTTGTGCCGCCAAAAATAAGCAGTAGTGTTTCGCCATTTACTTACTATGTAAAGCCGTCCGAATCATCGCCGATGAGATTGACTAAATTTGCGACACTGACGACTGGTTTTATGGTGCGCATGATTGACGGCAAACCAACTCGCTTTTTCGCGCGCTTCGTCCCCTGGAAAACCAGATCGTTCGACGAAGAAAATAATAACAATCAAGCCCTGCTGTATCGCAAGCTCAATGCAAAATTTATGCTGACATCTTTTGGAGACACTTGCGGCGCTCAATTCTCGCGCTAATCAATCTGGAGGTCAGATGAAGAAAATCATTTTTATCTTTATACTATTAATTCTTTTGGCTCTTTCCGCTTTGGCGCAAACGGCAAAGGCGCCAGTCCCGCGTGACGGGGTTGGCGTTGAAGCCAAAATCGCCATTGTTCATGCCTCCGCTTTCAATTCTGAAATCAGCGAAATGAGCGCCAGGATTGACACGCTGAGCGCGGAGGTCAGGCCGAAACGAAAAGAAATTGAGGGCTATCAGAAACAGATTGAGGATCTCAAAAATAAGCTGCAACTAAAAAATCCTGCGGTAGATGAGGCAGTCAGGAATCAATGGCTTGAGCGGGGTCAGGAACTTGAAAAAACTATCAAACAAAAATCAGAAGCGTATGAAGCTTTCCTGCAAAAACGCGGTGAAGAATTAATCCAGCCAGTCCAGCAAAAAATTCTCGAAGCGCTCAAAAAATACGCCACGGCACATGGAATTTCCATCGTCCTTGATGGCGACGTGACAATTGATAATATCCTGGTTGCGTCGGTGGAGCGGATCATAGACATCACTGACGATTTCATCAAAGAATACAACCAGGCGAATGAGGCAGAGGCCGGATCATCAGCCACTAATAATTGAGCAGTACCAGGTAAATCAAGTTTTTGCGTGTCCAATAAACTTTAGTTAGGCTATATTGGTTAGGAAAGTGTGCATAAATTATGATTTATAAGCGAGTTACCCAATAGCTCTAATGACCGGATTTATGCTTTAGGGTAATGAAGCCCAATGCGCCGCTGCTGATGGTAAACGACAACGTGCGCTACGCCAGCGCAAGCATTTCGGTAGATTTAATTTTATCGTGCCTCGCTGAGCAACCTGGGTTTCAACTTGAGAACATCCTTGTGTTGCCAAACGGAAAAGGTAACAAGCTGGCTCTGTAATCTTTAGGCCATAATTCCAATCCAATCGGCTTTTCATTGAACAATCACAGGAGCCATCCCATGCCGCCATTGACTCGCCTTATTACTTGCGCCCTTTGTTTATTGCTGGCGTCCTTCATTCACGCACAATCATCCGACCCGCCGCGCCCCTTACTTGCCAATATAGCCAACGTTGATATTGATCCGACACCTTATCTCGTCAGTGAAAAATATGACGGTGTGCGCGGGTTGTGGGATGGGCAAACGCTGCGTTCGCGGGCGGGCAATGTCATCGCTGCGCCGGATTGGTTTCTGGTGAAATTGCCGAAGCACGCGCTTGATGGAGAGCTATGGGTAAGGCGTGGACAATTCGAGAAAGCGGCGAGTTACGTGCGCAAAGCTGTGCCAATAGATGACGAATGGCGGCAGGTCAAATACATGGTGTTTGAATTGCCCGACGCGCCAGGGACGTTTGAGCAGCGTTACGAACAGCTCAAAAAAATCGTCGCGCAAGCCAGGTTTGCACAACTTGTCGCAGTCGAGCAATTCCACCTCGCCAATAATGCTGCGCTCAAACGTAAACTTGCAGAGATTGTCAGTGCAGGTGGCGAAGGCTTGATGCTACATCGCGCCGATGCGCCTTATATTACAGGGCGCAACGATGCGCTGCTCAAATTGAAACCACTTGATGACGCGGAAGCTACCGTGATTGGCTATGTGCCGGGCAAGGGAAAATACGAAGGCAAAATGGGGGCGTTGCAGGTTGAAATGCCAGACGGCAAACGCTTTCAAATTGGGACAGGATTTACCGATGCCGTGAGGGCCAACCCGCCTGCCGTTGGTACGCAAGTGACGTATACTTATCGCGGCTACACTAAAAAAGGACTGCCGCGCTTTGCCAGTTATATGAGAGTGCGTGAAAAGTTTTGAAATATACCGTAGCGCGTATTTCTGGAGCGGGTTTCAGTTGAGTCTATGGATGGCATGGGGAGATGAAATTTGAGTAGAAACCACTTCTATCCATTTCAATTAACAAAAAAACAGCCATAAGTAACACAAAATCTTTTCACCTTTAATTTCCTTTTCATTGGAAAAATGTGTTGATTCGGAGTTTCCAACAGACAGAAATTTAACTTTCTGTTGCCATCTGTATTTCCCCTTTCCGGTTGCCCATGGGTAACACAGGTGGTGTTGCAAACTTTCAGGCGATTGAGGACCCGAATCATGCATTATTTTCCCCTGTCCCGGTTGTTCTTGTCGGTTCTTGTCGTTGCCACACTGGTGACCTTCAGCTTCTTTATCTCGAATTCATTTACTACCCAGGCTTCACACAATGACGAAGCTAAACTTGATGCTGACTTGCGGCGGCTTTATTGCCAGCGTTCAGGCTTTGATCAGGCGGCGTTAACTGAAGAGCGAAAATCTCTGCGCGAGCGGATCAGATTCGATGAAAAGCAAAATTCGGTGGGAGTCATCATCAAATTGAGCGATGACAGTGAAGCCGGAGGCAAAGAAATCGAAGCCAAGGGGTTTTACCTTCGCGCCCGCTTTGGTGATGTCGCCGTTGTGGATGTAGCCCTCGAAGATTTGCCAAAGCTGGCTGTCCTTGGCGCAGTCAAAAATATCCAGGCGGCAAAATATAAAACAATCCTGCGCGATCAATCCTCAGCTTCCAGCTTGCAGCCATCCGCTTTTATTAATGACTCTGCGAACACTGCGATCAATGCCCCGCAGGCGCGGACAAATTTTAATGTGAATGGGAGTGGTGTAATTGTCGGAATGATTGATTCGGGGATTGACTGGCGGCATCAGGATTTTCGTACAGCAGATGGCAAAACACGCATCAAGGCTTTGTGGGATATGAGTGATCCCGCTGGCACTGGACCGGGCGGTGTAGGCCGCGTTTATACGGAAGCAGAAATTAACGCCACGTTGCAAAATAACGGAACCGTTAACGAACGTGATTCGAATGGCCACGGCACACATGTCGCCGGGACAGCCGCTGGCAACGGACTTGGCACAACTCCCTCAATTCCAGTTGGAACATTTGCCGGAGTTGCGCCAGCAGCAGATTTGATTGTTGTCAAAGCCACTCGCAGCACTAACGAGCAGGCGACGTTTGCGGATGATGATGTCATTACTGCGATGTCATTTGTGCGCAATCAGGCGACGGCGCTCAATCAGCCGTTCGTGATTAATCTCAGCCTGGGCGGACATTTCAGCGCCCACGATGGGACTGACCCGATTGAACTGGCAATTGATAATTTGCTCAGCTCAGGTAATGGACGACAGGTTGTTGTTGCGGCAGGTAACGAAGGCAATGCCGGAATTCATGCCGGAGGAACTCTGGCTGAAAACAGCGAAGTGACGATTCCTTTTACGGTGACAAGCAAAGCGCAGGGAATGCTGGCGGTGTATCAGGGCGCTGATACACTGAGCGCGAAAATTATCAAACCTAATGGCGCAGTGGTTGGGCCGGCGGCGCTTTACGATTTAATTACCAACGATAGCGATGTCGAGTTGGAAAATGCTCCCGGCGAAACGGCGACCAGTCCAAAAGCAGTCATTGTCACTTTCAAGCAAAGACTCAGAGGCACGTGGAAACTTGTTCTGAGAGGGACACGCATGAACAATGGTCGTTACGATGTCTGGACGCAGGATGCCGGGGAAACACAACTTGATGCGAGTGTCCGTGATGTAATGTGCAGTGTAGCTTCACCCGCCACGACACGACGCGGCATTAGCGTTGGTAATTTTGTTAGTAAAACAGATTACGTTGATCTGAATGGGACGCCGCGCAATCGAACCGGGCAGGGAAGCGCAGGACAGCTTGCGCTCAGTTCCAGTATCGGGCCTTCGCGCGATGGACGGCTGATGCCCCTGCTGGTTGCACCAGGCAGTTATGTGGCTTCAACGCGGTCGGCTGATTACACGATTGATTCATTTTCCGGTGGAGCCGTTCCCGCTGAATTTTTGACCAACGATGGCGGCAAACATTATGTGGCGTTTGGCTCCTCAATGTCAGCCGCGACCGTCACTGGGACAGTTGCGTTGATGCTGCAAGCCAATCGCAATCTTAGCCCGGAGCAAATCAGGCGCTTATTAATTCGCACGGTTGGTCATGACAATTTCACAGGCGCGGCGGCGAGTCCGCAATTTGGTTACGGCAAATTGAATGCGTTGGAAGCGGTCAGGGCTGCGGCTGAAAATATCTCAACCGCAGAAATTGTGAGTGTTTCAGGGGCGAGCTTTGTGCCTGAAGCGGTGGGTGCGCCCGAAATGATTATGTCGGGATTTGGAGCGAATCTTTCCGGCGCTACGGCTGCCGCGAGTTCTTTGCCACTGCCCACCACACTGGCTGAGGTTAGCTTGCGCGTCACGGACAGTGCAGGCGTGACGCAACTGGCGCCATTATTTTATGTCTCGCCGGCGCAAATTAATTATCTGATTCCGACGACTGCCGCCTTTGGCACAGCGAAAATTGAGATCGTCAAAACTGATGGAACTATCATGGCGCGTGGTTCGGTAAGCGTGAATACAGTTTGGCCGGGAATGTTTTCGACGCTGCAAAATGGGCGCGGCATTGCGGCGGCGGATGTTTTAAGAATTAAGGCCAACGGGGATAGAACCTACGAATCCATTAATAATTCCATCAATCTTTCTAACGCAAGTGACAAAGTTTATTTACAGCTTTACGGCACAGGATTGCGTGGGCGCAGCAATCTTAACCAGGCGAAAATTACGCTGGGCGGAACTCCACTGGCAGTTGAATATGTCGGCTCGCAAAATTTCTATGCTGGTGTGGATCAAATTAATGTGGTGCTTCCCGCCAGCCTGGCCGGACGCAATCGGACGTTGGATTTAGTCATTTATGTAGATGGCTGGGCGGCGAATATCGTGCAATGCAAAATTCAGTAGTTGTCAGTTGGCGGTTGCCAGTTGTAGCATCAACCAATGACCAACCACCAACCATCGCCGGACGGAATTTTAATTGTCGACAAACCCGCTGACTGGACTTCGCACGATGTAGTCGCCAAAGTTCGAAAAATTTGCCAGACCAAACGTGTCGGACATACCGGAACGCTTGATCCTTTCGCCACCGGAGTTTTAGTAATTTGCCTGAATCGTGCGACGCGGCTTGTGCAATTTCTGACGGGCGAGGATAAGGAATATCTGGCAACGATTCGCTTTGGCTTTGCGACTGACACGGGCGATTTGACGGGCACTCCGCTGACTGAGCCTGCTGCAACTGATCACCTCACGCCAGTTCTCATTGAAGAAGCACTCAAATCTTTTCGCGGTCGGATCCAACAAATTCCGCCGATGTACTCAGCTAAAAAAATTGGCGGAGTGAAGCTTTACGAAATGGCGCGGCGTGGCGAAGAAACTGAACGTCAGCCAATCACGGTTGAAATCAAAGAACTGGAGTTGATTGGGCAAATTTCAGGGGATGGTCTTTTTACGATTCGTGTCGTCAGTTCAGCCGGGACGTATATTCGTACCTTAGCGGAAGACATTGGAAAAGCGTTGGGCATCGGCGCGCATCTCCAAAGTTTACGCCGTACCAGAGTTGGAAATTGTGTTTTGGGCCAGGCTGTCACGCTTGAGCAATTAGCGAAAATTTCTGCAACTGGAAAATTGTCAGATGTCTTGATTCCAATGGCGAAATCTTTGCTGCTGCCAGCGGTACAAATCAACGAAACTGAAAAAGGTCTGGTGCAGCATGGACGCGCCGTGCAGCGAGAAGGGCAATGGTGGTCAGGCGAAAAATTGCAGATCATTCATAACAATGAATTAATTGCGATTGCCGAATTCAACGCCACGACCAAAACCTTACAGCCCAAAGTAGTCATAGCTTAGCCATAGTATTCAGGAAAAAGATTTTCTGTAGATTGCAGGAAAAAGAAATGTCAGAGCCAGAGTAGCGCAACCAGCCATGGTTGCGTTGCGTTTGGGG
>JAYSTY010000227.1:0-3255 GCA_043719385.1 Blastocatellia bacterium
ATGCAACAAATGACAAGGCGTGTTTTCAGGCAAGGCAGCGCGCACAAAATCGGCGCGACTGTACAACGCTACAGGCAGGGCACCAGCTAAATTTTTCGCAGCTTTGCATTCGGCCACGCTTGCGCCTTTGACTTGCCAGCCCGTCGCCGCTGCGATTTCCGCCATCAAAATTGTGCGCAACGCGACATCAGAATCAACCACCAAAATATGATCCGGTGGCTGCAACTCAAGCCAGAAATGCACATTCGATTTGATGTCCTGCATGGAAAAGCCACGTCCACGCGCCTGTTGCAAAAACGCTGTCGTCATTTGATTCAACGCGAGTTTTCCTTCTTCAGGAATTTCCTGTTTCGCCGTTTTCTCGCGCACGTAAGCGCCACTACCTTGTTGCAAGTTGATCCAACCGCGTTCCGCAAGCTCACGATAGGCGGCAACGACCGTGTTGGCATGAATACAAAAGCGCCGCGCCAGTTCGCGGGTGCTGGGCAGCCGTTGTCCCGCCTTTAAATCAGCACTGGTAATACCCAGAATGATTTGCGCGACGAGTTGTTCGCGGATCGGGACATCACTATTTTTGGAAAGCCAGAGACGCATGAGAGAGTGATTATCTGCCTGTACGATTAGTTACTCAATGCTCATTTCTTCAGGGAACCGATGTCCGCCATAAATTCCAATTCTTCTGGTTTCATCGTAACGCGCAAATTTGTTATTGAGTAATAGGTTGTTTCACTATTGACGATGGCTATTTCATTATTTTTGCCAATCACAATTTTGCGCGGCAATTGGACGGTTTGAGAAAAGATGGCGGGCAGCTCCAAATCTTTCAGCCACTGCTCAGCCTGTAATTTTACAGTGCGCGGCAACCCTATCGAATGGCCGGCAACCTCAATTGATAAATTAACTCTGACATTCACATAAGCGCCTGGTTCAGCACGCACGACAAGCCGATCATCATTGCTCAGAATTTGCAGCGGCACTAATTCCTGATTGAGCGAGAATTTTCCGTGCGGAGCCAGATGATAAGGAATTCCAAATTCTCTGCCCTTCACTTGCGCCGTCAACTCGCCCTGTCCGCTCAAGCGCATAAACACGCGCGCCGCAGAAATTTTTTCAACTTGCAAGCTTGCGACATCGGCTTGCCCCGCGCCCGATTCAACGTCCGTATAGTTGAGAATTTTTCCGAGCAACGCGTCAATTTCTTCGGTGCGCAGGCGACCGGGTTTCAACTGCGCCGTCAAATCGAGCGCGTGCGCAGCGGCTATTTTGGCAAGCAAATTATTAATGGCATGTTTTCGGACAAGGACACGCAGATCGTTGCTGGTCGTGAGATGTTGGGTGAGCTGCGTGATTTCACCTATGAGGCTCGCTTCATCATCTACACCATCAATCGGTCCCGAAGATGTGACGACCGACTCTGTCGTGGGTTGCAAACTTAGCGCAATAATCGCACGTCCATCCAGCACTAAAAAAGATTGCAACCAGAATTCTGTTTTAATTTGATAAGCCGGAGTCGTAATCGTCATCGGCAGTTCGCCGTTTGTTACAAAAGTCGCGGCTGGGATTTCAAGCGCCTGATTCATTTGCAACGGAATTTCCAGTGGTGGCAGGGCGGCATTCCACTTCTCTGGTGCGAGCCACTCACGCAACAAAAATTTCAAAACTGATGAACTGCTGGAATCCTCTGCGCCCAGCGCAACATCCGTCAATTGGAAAGGCAAACGCAAATGTGAGCCGTTAATTTCTCCGCTACCTAATTTTCCCGATAAACGAAAGTTGACGGATTTAAGTTTGCCCAAAGGCGCTGCCTCGACACCTAACTTCACCCAGGCGGCAGCAGGTTTTAGCTCAATGGCAACGGCAGTAATTTTCATTACCGCGCCATTGGCAAGCTTTATTTCCAAGCCTTTCATGCGGTGCGCTGTATCGTTAATGGCGCGTTCGCTGATAATGGCGACGACAGCGGCGTCGCGCAATCCGTTTGTCGCAACTAACTGGTCGCGGAGTTGACGGAGGAGGGGAAGTTCAGGAGATTGCGCAGCCGCAGTGAGGGAAAGGAATAAGGCGAGCAATAAGTTTAATTGTAGCCAACGGCAACCTTGCATAATAAAAATATTCTGCCGCACATTGACGCCAATTACCACGCATGTTTTTGAGGCTAAGCAATCTTTTTCTGGACGGCTGTGGCCTCACGATTGCGGAAACGATAGCCAATGCCAATCACCGTTTCCAGGCAATCGCCGCAGGTGCTGAGCTTGCGCCGTAAGCCGCTCATGTGAACGTCCAGAGTACGCGCTTCGCCATAATATTCCAAACCCCAGACGTGATCCAGCAACCTTTCGCGTGGCACGACGCGCCCCTGGTTGCGGGAAAGAATCGCCAGTAGTGCAAATTCTTTGCGCGTCAATTTCACTTCATTACCGGCACAATTAACAGAAAATCCGGCGTAATCAATTTTTAAATCTCCGTCATCAAAAGTATCATTTTCTGCCTCTTCATACCCTGCCCTTCGCAAGGCTGCGCGGACTCGCGCCACCAGTTCGCGGACGCTGAAAGGTTTGGTGACGTAATCATCTGCGCCCGCTTCCAAACCCCGCACTTTATCATTTTCATCCGCCATTGCGGTGAGCATGATAATTGGCAGTTTCTTCAGATTTTCTTCTTCTCTCACACGCCGACAAAGCTCAAGCCCCGTCATTCCCGGCAAGTGCAAATCAAGCATGACCAGCGCCGGTTCAGCCATACTTTTTTCCCGCCCCAGCAAAATATTCAGCCCCTGTTCACCGCTGAGAGCAACTTGAGCGCTATGGCTGCCTTCGCGCTCAAGGTTGTAACGAATACTTTCGGCAATGTCGGGATCGTCTTCAATGATTAAAATGTGCGGCTTCATAAATTAATTCGGTGATCAGAAGTTAATATTCGGTCAGAGAAAATATCAAGCGAGTTAGATAAGATGAAAATGCTGTTTAATCTCACTAACGGCCACGATCAGCGGGCGCGCCCTGAGTCAATCGTAGTAATCACAGCCTCCGTTGGGCGCGCTCCGCTGCATTGGATGTTAGATTTTCGGGCGTTGTGATACCGGAAGTTATCTAATGACGAACATATCGCGTCAAGTTGAATCGTAGTTCAAAACGGAACTCGTCGAATACGCGGGTAACAGGTACGATTACTGTTGTGCCGCTCACCCGATTGTCTGCAAATTCAATGTGGAAGTTGACCAGCTTTCGGGTGAATGGCACGTTGTAATTTACGCCC
>JAYSTY010000228.1:0-1299 GCA_043719385.1 Blastocatellia bacterium
TTGGTTGAAAATGTTGTAAATCTACGCAACTGGGAACAACAACGACAGGCGTATTTTTACGGATGACGCGAGGGAGTTTTTCAATAATTGCTTTGGCGCGATATGACAACGCAATGATGCCATTGGCACGGGCGTACATCTGTTGCTCTAAAAACTTGAACACCTTATGGATTGCCGAATCTTTTTTCCATACGCCACCATCAACCTGTTCATCAGGGAAAAATCCTTCGTTGTGAAAAATCAATTTTGCGCGAAGTAATGGCACAAGAAACATTCCAATCAAACCACCCACAAAAGTGCGTGTGTGGACGATGTCCGGGCGCAAGCGCAGGCCAATGACGAAAGCACGAAACACTCCCTGCAAAAAATCGAAGGCAACTTTCGGTTGCTGGTTGTAACGAAGCGGAATCCAGTTTACGCCCAGTTGCTCAAGTGAATTTCGGATGTCTGCCATCAAAATTTGATTTGCTAAATCGGCAGGTTTCTCAAAAGTTACAAGTGTTAGATTCACGCCTAATTGCGCGAGTTTTTTGACCGCAGGCAAAACGAGAGATTGCCCTAACGGTTCCGCCGCACCCCAATAAACAACGTACAGGATTTTTAATGGTAGGGGCATTATTTAAAAAAATTCCGTTCTGAACCCGCCAAGCGGGTGACCAGCATAAAGCCCAGGGTGGAGCGCCTGAGCGCGGAACCCTGGGAACATTCAAGAGACAACAACAAGCCCGCGAAGGCGGGCGGCAGAGCGTCGCGAGCCAAAGTCTGTCGCCCACTTCGTGGGCTACCAAATTCAATTTTGCGCATAACCTGGGGTTCCGGCTACGCCTTCACCCCAGGCTTTATGCTTGCGCCCACATTCGTGGGCTAAAAAAAGAAAAGCCTTTTCAAGAAATTTAGCTTACTTCACCAAACTGCTTGGTTCTCAAACGCGCTGTAATTCTTTTTGGAAATGCTGCGAGATAACTGATTTGATGAAAGTCCATCGTCACCGCACGCCAGGCACATCGCACAAAATCAGAATATTGACGGGCCTGAAAATATGTTCCCGCCAAGACCATATAATTCCGCGCCAAAGCCGTTTGCCGCTTAGCTCGCAATGATTCCGACAATGCAGACATCGCAAAACCTTTGGTCAAGACTTGCATGCTGTCGTGTTCTAATAAAGGAGCATTGCGGCTCATGTTCGTTCCGTGCTGGCGATACGTGACTAATGATTCATCAAGGTAAAGAAATTCGGTTTGCGCCGCCAATCGCACCCACATATCCCAATCGGCGCATTGGCTCAGCTTCGGGTCAAAG
>JAYSTY010000229.1:0-7862 GCA_043719385.1 Blastocatellia bacterium
GAATTCGCCGCTCGTCTCAGCGAGTTAGTAAAAACTCGCGCATTAACAACTTAACGCTGAAGGGTGAAAACTGAACGATGAGTGCAATTCGTCGTTTAGCCTTCATCCTTCAACGCTCTAACCTGGAGGTGAACTTATCGCTACAGTTGGCTATCAAGGCGGTTATCGTGGACAACAACGGGGAAATTCTCGTGGGCCACAGGTCAGAATTAACGAACGGATTCGGGCCAAAGAAATCCGCGTTATTGATGAAGAAGGTCAGGTCGGCGTGATGTCACCGTATGACGCATTGCGAATTGCGCGTGATCGCGGGCTTGATCTGATTGAAATTGCGCCCACTGCCATACCACCCGTTTGTAAAATTATTGACTACGGCAAATACCAGTACGAGCAGAAAAAGCGTGCGCACGAAGCGAAGAAAAAACAAGTCGTTATTGAAGTCAAAGAAATCAAGTTTCGCCCCTCAACGGATGAACACGATTATCTTTTCAAGATGAAGCACGCGCAGGACATCCTGAAAGGTGGCGATAAAGTCAAAGCGACCATTCGTTTCAAAGGCCGTGAGATTACCCACAAGGAACTGGGGGCAGCAATTCTGGATCGCCTGACCAAAGATTTAACCGAATTCGGGGTACCGGAATTTCGGCCACGCCTTGAAGGTATGCAAATGATAGCGATATTTGGACCGAAGAAATAATAATCGGCAGGTGGTAGATGGTAGTTGGTTATTAACCGTCTACCGTCTACCGTCTACCGTCTACTCCTGGAGTACTTATGCCTAAACTAAAAACACATCGCGGTGCGGCAAAGCGTTTTCGGACGACCGCGACCGGAAAAATCAAACGCGGGCATTCTCATGCTCGTCACATTTTGACTAAGAAATCTGCTAAGCGGAAACGCTTTCTGGATGTTGACGTGATGGTTTCTGAAAGCGATCAGAAGCGTGTCGAATCAATGCTTCCTTATGGCAGGGGATAGTTTCGCGTGGTTGGTTTCAAACTGTTGTACGCGAAACCAGCACGGCTAATTACCTGAAACTTAGAACTAATAACTTTTTTTATCGGAGGAAACTATGCCTCGCGCAAAACGTGGAAATAAACGCTTGCAGAAGCGTAAAGATTTAGAAAAACTGTCGAAGGGCTATCGTGGCACTAAAAGTAAACTGTATCGCTCCATGCGAGAGTCAGTGCAACGCGCCTTGAAATTTGCCTATGTCGGACGCAAGCTCAAAAAACGTGAATATCGTTCGCTGTGGATCGTCCGCATTAGTGCCGCTACCCGTCTGAACGGGATGAGTTACAGCCAGTTTATGCACGGCTTAAAAGTCGCCGACATCAACCTGGATCGTAAATTACTCGCTGACATTGCGGTCATTGACGCCAAAGCTTTTGCTGATCTTGTAGGCCAGGCCAAAAAAGCCCTGGGAGCAAATGATGCAGCGTCAACTGCACCTGCGCCCACTGCGGCGGCTCCGGCAAAACCAGTCAAAGCAGCGGCTGAACCTAAAGCTGTAAAAGCTTCGGCGGTGGAAACAGCAGTTGCCGCTCCAGCAGTTCTGCCTGAAGTATCTCCTGTAGTTGAAACGCCAGTTGCTGCTCAACCTGACGCTGCGCCAGCAGCAGCAGCGCCGGTTGCCGCTGAACCTGAAGCCGTAGCTGAAGCAACCAACTCCGACCTGATTAACGTTGAAGGTATCGGCCCCGCGTATCTGAAAAAACTCAAGGACGCAGGCATCTTCAATCGTGCCAGGTTGTTGGCAAAAGGTGCGACAGCCGAAGGTCTGACAGCTCTGGCTGAAAGTTCCAGCATCGGCGAAGCCATGCTCAGCAAGTGGGTCAGCCAAATTGATTTGGAAAGAATTCCCGGCCTCACGGATCAGGATGCAGAAATTCTGGTCGCGGCTGGAGTCAATTCTGCCCAATCATTAGGCCAGATCAATCCCGATGAGTTGAATGGAAAAATGATCGCCATCAACGTTGATAAAAACCTGGTGCAGGAAGTTCCTTCCGTCGCCAAAATCAACGAATGGATAGAACAGGCCAAACAACTCCCGGCAATCGCCGCAGCCTGATTTTTGCTTTAGAACAGCAACTCGAACCAAGACCCGGAATACGGACTAAACCTCCGCACCTTCCGGGTCTTTATTTTAAATTTAACTTCTATATTTTATGACTGATCGCCTGTCACAACTACAAACTAATTTTGAACAGGAAGTAAGCGCGGTTGTCACAGAGACTGACGCCACAACATTGCGCGATAAATGGACGGGGCGCAAAAACGGAATTATCACAGCAGCGATGAAAACGCTGGGCGCACTCTCGCCCGATGAAAGAAAAATTGCCGGCGCACAGCTTAATGAATTCAAGCAACACGTCGAAGCCGCAATTGAAACGCTGCTCAACAAATTCGCCGCCGAACGTGAAACTGCCCAACTCGCAACTGAACGTATTGATGTAACATTACCTGGCCGTCACATTCCGGCGGGACATTTGCACCCGATCACATTGTTGCGGCAACGCATTGAAGATATTTTCGTTTCGATGGGTTATGAAATCGAAGACGGCCCCGAAGTCGAAACAGATTTTTATAATTTCGATGCCCTGAATATTCCGCCCAATCATCCGGCGCGTAGCTCCCAGGATACGTTTTATCTTGAGAGCGGTTTGGCCTTGCGCTCGCAAACTTCGACGATGCAGATTCACGCGATGCAAAAACGTCGTCCGCCTTTGCGCGTCGCTGCGCCTGGCAGAGTTTTTCGCCGCGACACACCTGATGCAACGCACAATCCAATGTTCTATCAGGTTGAAGGTTTATTAGTTGATCGGCATATCACGCTCGGCGATTTAAAAGGCACAGTCGAAGAATTTGTGCGCCGCCTGTTCGGCGAGAATACCAAAATCAGATTTCGCCCCTCGTACTTTCCTTTCACCGAACCGAGCGCCGAAGTGGATTACAGTTGCTTCAAATGCGGCGGCAGCGGTTGCCGCATCTGCAAACAAACCGGCTGGATCGAAATGGGCGGATCAGGAATGGTACATCCGAACGTCCTGAAAGCTGTCGGCATTGACCCCGAAGAATTCTCCGGCTTCGCGTTTGGCCTCGGCATTGATCGGCTCTGCGCGTTGATGTACGGACTGGATGATATTCGTTTGCTCTATGAAAATGATGTACGGTTTTTAGAGCAGTTTTTCTAAACTAATTTTGTCAGAAGAAAAATCAGGTGATGTTTATGAGAATTGTCGTGCTTTTTCTCTGCCTCCTGGGGCTTACCAATTCGCTTAGCGCGCAACAGGAAAACATTCGAAAATATAAGCTCAGCAAAATCGAATTTATCGGCTTAAAGTTTTATAATGAAAAAGAAGTACTGGCCGCATCCGAGTTAAACCTCGGACAAGAAATTGATTTAAATGGTCTCAAAGCCACGTCTGTACGCTTACTAAAAACAAATTTATTTCGCCGGGCGATCTATCAATATCAGATTATTGATGATCAGCTTGAAGTAATTTTTGATGTAACTGAAGTACGAAGCTCCCCCTGTATCTTTGACAATTTTATCTGGTTTCAGCCAACGGAACTTGTTAATGCAATTCGTCTGGTAGTTCCGAATTTTGAGGGTGACGCACCGGGTAATGATATGGTAATTCTGCGAATAAAAGGAGCATTACAAAAGCTTTTACAGGAAAAAGGCCTGCCTGGAAAAGTTGATTACGTCTATAATAGCGACGAGTCACCGGATGCCGGAGTACATATTTTTGCAGTTAAATTTCCCGCGCCATTTGTGTGTGCCATACGCTTTACAGGGGCAACAGGTAGTAAAGATGGTGAGCTTCAAAAGACCATCAAACCATTGCTCAACGCGGAATATTCGGTCGCCTACTTAAAACAATTTGCCGCCGCCAATTTATTACCGATTTACCGCCGTCAGGGTTTTTTGCGGGCTCGTATTCTTGACCCAATTACACAAGCTGAAAACTCGCCCAAGTGTAATAATGGGGCGATGCTAACTATTCCCGTCAATGAAGGCATTGCCTTCATTTGGGACAAAGTGCTATGGACAGGAAACCAGGCGGTCGCCACTCCTACTTTAGACGCAATGTTTGGAGTAAAAACAGGCGATATTGCTAACGGTGAAAAAATTGATGACAGCATAAAGACAGTACTGAAGTTTTACTTGAAAAAAGGTTTCATATCAACGACCTTTTCGCCGCAAATTCGGCTTGACGAAAGTAATAAAAAGGTTAGCTACGAAATTGTTATTACGGAAAACAGCCAATTCAAAATGGGCGAAATTTCTGCTCCTGGTTTTGCCGAAGGTGACAGCAAAAAAATGCTCGGTAATTGGAAATTGAAACCAGGCGATATTTTTGATGCACTTTATTTTTCTGAATTTCTTGAGAAGAAAACTGAGGACTTAAAATTGCGCGGACAAGGAAAACGCGTCATCGGGCAACTCATCCAAAACAACCAAACTTTAACTGTAAATGTAAAATTATCTATTTCACAAATGTAAATGAATATGCAAACAGTTCTACAAGATTTCCAACAAACGATTACCGCTGCATCCGTAAAGCTGCAACAAATTTCTGAAGCCGACAGCGAGCAATTCCCTGCGCCCGGCAAATGGTCATTGAAACAAATCATCGGGCATCTGATTGATTCGGCGTCGAACAATCATCAGCGGTTTGTACGCGTGCAGCTTTATGACGATTTGACTTTGCCCAATTATGAACAGGATGGCTGGGTCGCCGTGCAAAATTATCAAAATGAATCGTGGAGCGAATTGCTCGCGTTTTGGCAAAGCTATAATCAACATCTGGCACATGTCATCGCTAACATTCCTGCCGAAAAGTTAAGCAAAACACTGCGCGTTGGCACGGGTGAACCAATCACCCTGCAATTTTTGATTGAGGATTACGTCGCGCATTTGCAGCAACATTTACAACAAATCTTAAATTAGGAGTGTTATGAATTTACTCAGCCGAATTCAACTTAGCCTGGTTCTCTTATCTGGTTTGGTCGTTGGCAGCCAGGCACAACAACCGGATGTCAGCAAGCGCGAGTTCAAATTGGTAAAAATCTATTTTGAAGGTCTCGTCAATCAGCCGGAACAAAAAATAATCGGCTTGAGCGGTTTGCAAATCGGGCAAACCGTGACGATGGAAATTCTTAATCAGGCTTCGCAAAGACTGATTGACACAGGCTCATTCAGTTCGGTCAAATTTCGTTACAAATATCGCGGTGACGATTTGGAAGCAACTTTTGTAGTGATCGAAGCGCGTGGTTCCATACTCTGTGTCTTTGATAATTTCATGTGGTTTAGTGAGGAAGAAATCCAGACCGCGATTCGGCAGGATGTACCCGGCTTTGATGGAAAAGCGACTGAAGGCGGAGAGATGATAGATGCTATTCGCAAATCGCTGGAGAAACTTTTGCGCACCAAAAGCGCCACTGGCAACATTGAACATGAAATGGCAAACCTAGGCGAAGTTCACGTTTTCAAAATCGCTGGTATATCAATGCCTGTTTGCTCAATTGAATACCAGGGTCTCGGCGCGTTCAGTTCTGCGCAACTAACCACTGCCGCGAAAGAATTGCTCAGCAGCGATTATTCAAGGTTAACAAATGCGCTGATTGTGCGCGAGGCCTTTGTTCCGCTTTATCGGCAAAATGGGTATCTAAAATTTAAGCTGCTCCCCGTCAAAGCCACACCAGAAAAAGCTGCCACCGACAAATGTAAAAATGGTGCAGCCCTGCTATTAAGCCTCAGCGAAGGAATAATCTATCAATGGCAGGGAGTCACCTGGGCAGGCAATCAAATCCTGACCAGCGAAAAATTAGCTCGTTCGTTTACCTTGAAAACAGGCGAGATTGCGGATGGCTTGAAAATTGATAAGGGAATGTATCTGACGCAACAAAGCTATCATGACAAAGGCTACTTTGCCGCCGAGGTAAAACCGGTTCCCACCTTTGACGAAAGCGCAAAAACCGTTTCCTTCGCAGTTACAATTATCGAAGGCGAGCAATACAGTTTCGGGCAATTAGCTGTCAAAGGTCTCAATGAAAGTGTAACGAAAAATTTCCTGGAACGCTGGCAAACCTTACGCGGCAAACCTTTTGATGCGATCACAATGCAGGCTTTTGTCAAACGAGCAATCAGCGAAAATACCCTGCAAATTAAGTTGTCATTAACCCCTTCACCAACGCTGACACCAAATCACGAAAACCGTCTCGTTGACCTCCTGTTGGAATTCTGACAGATTGGTCCAGGCGAGCAATTTCGCGCCTGATTTATTTTATGAAAATTTCTTACAACTGGCTGAAAGAATTTGTCGACATTGATTTATCGCCGCGTGATTTAGCGACGCGGATGACGATGGCCGGACAGGCGGTTGATGCCATCGAAGAACACGGCAATGATGCAATTTTAGATTTCGAATTGACGTCAAATCGTCCTGATTGTTTGTCTCATTTGGGACTTGCGCGTGAGGTGGCAACCGTTCTAAATAAACCTTTACGCATACCGGAAATTGTAATTAACGAAGCTGCGAATAAATCCAGTGAAGTCACTTCGGTGGAGGTGATGGATCAGGATTTATGTCCGCGTTATACGGCGCGTGTGATTCGTGGCGTCAAAGTTGGCCCCTCGCCTGAATGGTTAGTGGCGCGGCTTGAAGCGCTCGGTCAGCGCAGCGTCAACAATGTGGCGGACATTACAAATTATGTAATGCTGGAGCTTGGGCAACCACTCCACGCGTTTGATTTGGAGCGGCTCGCAGGTCAGCGCATTGTGGTTCGTCGCGCTAAAGACAAAGAAAAAATTACGTTGCTTGATGGCGAAGAACGTGAATTGAATCCCGATGTCCTGGTAATTTGTGATGCGGAAAATCCTGTCGCCCTCGGTGGTGTCAAGGGCGGGCTTGAATCCGGCATTTCGGCCACTACGACTAATGTCTTACTCGAAGCAGCTTATTTCAATCCGGCTTCGATTCGGCACACTGCTAAAAATATCGGGGTGAATACTGAGGCTTCATATCGGTTCGAGCGCGGCGCAGATTTTGCAATGTCTGTCATGGCATCAAATCGTGCGACTGCGCTGATTGCCGAAATTTGTGGCGGCGAAATTCTGGCGGACATCATTGATGTTGGCACGGCTCCACCTCAACATGAGCCAATCACGATGCGGCTGGCACGCTATCAGTACAAAGTAGGGTTGCAGGTTGAATTATCCGAGGCAGCCAGAATTTTGCGGGCGCTTGGGTTGCAGGTTGAAACGACCACAGATGCGCTGACCGCAATTGCTCCCTCGTGGCGGCATGATCTGAACATTGAGGAAGACTTGATCGAAGAGGTTGCCCGCGTCATCGGCTACGATAAATTGGCAACGAGTTTGCCGGGCGGGAGTGGCGCCGGGGCTTATTTAAACGGCGATGCCGGAAGAAGAGCAGCGCGTAAAACCTTAACTTCGCTCGGCTATCACGAAGCCGTCAGCTTTAGTTTTGTGAATGCTGAAAATGACGCAGCGTTCACAACTATTTCACCGACCGCACGACTGGTTATTGCAAATCCGATTGATGCGACACAATCAACCATGCGCACGACATTGCTCAGTGGATTGATTGATGCACTGCTGAATAATTTGCATCACGGCACGCGAAATGTGCGCTTGTTCGAAATTGGCAAATGTTTTGTGCAGAATAACAGCGAAGAACGCCCGTATGAACCGGAAAAATTAGCGCTGGTCGCAACCGGGGCACGCAATGAAACAGACTGGCAAACCGCCACCGCACGGTATGATTTTTACGATTTCAAAGGGGCACTGGAGGCTGTTACAGCAAGCTTAAATTTACCGGCACTAAATTTTG
>JAYSTY010000230.1:0-1293 GCA_043719385.1 Blastocatellia bacterium
AGCAAAAATAGCAGGCGCTCTTCGTGTTCGCCCAATTCCTCGAGCGCGAGGAGGTTGACCGGCCCTAAGTTTTCGATCTTATTTTTTAATTCGGTCAGACGAATTTTGCCAGCCTCAAGCTCAAAATCGGGCGGCAGGTGATAAATACTAATCGGAGCGGGGGCTAACGTCTCATCATTTTCGCTTTCTTCGATTTCTTCAGGCGGAGCATCGGGCATAATAAAATTCGCTTCTGACTGCGCAAACTTAATGCTGAGTTCATCAATTGTTTCGCCCAATTCCTCATAACAATTCGCCGCCAGATGTTCGGTATTCGATAAGAGGCGGGTGCGCGAAATATCAATTTCTGTGCGTTGTTCACGGAGATTTGCCTGGGAATTTCGCAAGGCATGCAATTCATTTTCCAGTGCCGCTAATCGTTCCCGTGCAGCGATTAATTGCTGGCTGGTCTGATCTACCTGCGCAATTTGCGTTTTGATTTGTTCATTACAGGTGAGCGCTTCCGCCGCAACTACCGCCAGATTTTCTTGTAAAGAAATTGTTTTTTCTTCCGCCTCAAGTGCCTCAAGTTGTGAGCGTGAAAGACGGTCAGAAATATCCGTTGCCTCGTTTTCCAGCCTCCTGATCGCGCTCAGTAAACCTTTTCTTCGCTCTGAGTTAGCGGCGAAGTCGGCACGCCGACGTGAGAGTTCCTGCGCTCGTTCCAGCGCCGCCTGACGGGCGGCAGCGACTTTGGCCTGGGCTGCTTGCGTAACCTGTTCCGCCGCGCTTAAGGCTTGCTCCGCTTCGCGCAATTCATCTTCCGCGTGCGAGAGCTTGTTGCTGGCTTCGGTTAATTCCCCGGAGACGTGGAGCGACTCTTTCTCGACTACGCGCAGATGCGATTGTGCCCGTTCAAGCTCGCGTTCAGCTTGTTGTTTTTGACCCCGCTGCACTGCCAGGTCTTTTTCCAGTTGGCGCGTTTGCTGGTCCAGGGAATTTCTGGTTAGGGTTGTCTGAGAAATTTGCTCACCGCTCGCTGCCTGTAAATTTTCCAGCTTTTGGATTTCGTCGGAAAGAATTAACTGCTGTTCTTCCAGTTCCGAAATTTCTCGTTTGATCGCTAAAACGCCCATGCCCTGCTGCGCAAAGCTCCCCCCGGAAATCAAATGTCCCGCACTAACAAATTCTCCGTTGGCAGTCAGGAAGGAGTGACCTTTCCCGTTCGATTGAATGGAGCTATGAATAGCCTGCGTAATTTCCGGGGCAATAAAAGTTTCGGATAATCTGGGGAGTGCGCGTTTTAAAACCGCC
>JAYSTY010000024.1:0-10711 GCA_043719385.1 Blastocatellia bacterium
AGTTGCGCTTGCCAATGATTTGAAATTGCGCGATGGAGCAATCATTAAAGCGGATGAAGTGTGGGAGCGCGATGGACAAATCTGGTATCGCCAGGAGCGCGTCACTCGTTCAATTCCTAAATCCGAAGTGCTGCAATTCGGTGAGACTCAAGCCAGTTTAGCAAAGAATTTACCGTCGCTGAAGTTAGCCTCTGTGCGCAAATTAAAACGCGGAAAAGCCGCTCTGCCAACTGCTGCCAGCGCCACTCTAACATTGGTAGTGACCGCGACTCCCAACGCAAATGCCAAACCTGTAACGCGGATTATTTTCAAAGACGGAACCACCATTGATGCCGATTCAAGCTGGGAATCGGACGGGAAAGTGGGCTACCGCCTGGGCAATATGCTGGCCTTTATTGAAAAAAATGAAATTGCAAAAGTACTGCATGATTATGTGACCCCGCCACCAGATGAACCAATCGTGACCGCAGCACAGGATTTTAAATATACGACCGGACATCTCGGATTAGATCAATTGATTACCAGTAATGCCGCTCGCCATGACGTTGATCCGTTATTGATATTCTTTGTGATGCAGGCGGAATCAGGCTTCAATCATCGGGCTGTTTCACGCGTTGGCGCACAAGGCCTGATGCAATTAATGCCTGGCACGGCGCGGCAATTGGGAGTCCGTAATATTCATGATCCCGGTGAGAATGTCGAAGCCGGAACCCGCTATCTGAAAAATTTATTGCAACGATTTTCAGGCGATGTGAACCTGGCGCTGGCGGCCTATAACGCGGGCGAAAATGCTGTTGAGCGATATGGAAATCGAATTCCTCCCTATCGTGAGACAATCAATTATGTTCGGCGGATTAGCTGGGCGTACTATCGCGCCAGACAATAATTTTCTGGAGTTACTATGAAGCGGATCATTAGTTTTTCAATTCTCATCCTCGCTTCACTCTGTGTACAGCTTTTTGGACTCGCGCAAAATTCGCGCAGTGCAACGCAACCTGCCAAACCTCCCGCAACCAGCAAACGCGAAGTTCTGACGAATGAAGCAATCATTAATCTGGTCAAAGCTAACTTCAAAGAAAAAACTATTCTCTCCCTGATTCGCACTTCGCCGGTCGCATTTGATATATCTTCACAAAAGCTGATCCAGCTCAAAAAAAATAAAGTTAACGAAAACGTTATCAAAGCCATGATCGAACGTGCGACCAGTTCCGCTGATTTGTCGGCGCTGAAAGATGATGAATTTTTCCAGCCGGACGATGAAGCTTTTTTCAAGCAGTCGCCAAAACTTGACTTGCCGGAAATGAAGCGCAAAGACGGACGCGGTAATGATGATTTAGCGACCGAAAAGGAAACCAGTATTTTTGGTTCGCGCTCTGGCGGTCAATCAGAAACCCGCAGCCGTGGCGGATTAGGCGGTGAACATTCCGGTTCCAGCGAAATTGGTGGCTCGGCAACAGTCCGAATCATTAAACCTCCGACCGAAGGCGGCAGCGAACCAAAACTTGTCCGCGCGGCAAAACTAAACAATCAGGCGATCATTGATATGATCCAGGCAGGTTTTTCCGAAGGAACAATTTTACGCAAAATCGAACTGACGCAGGTTGAGTTCGATGTGTCACCCAAAGCCATCGCCGAATTACGCAAAAATCGCGTCAATGACAAAATCCTCAAAGCCATGCGCGATGCGATGGATGAGAGCAAATGAAGTGATGAAACGCTGGTTCGTGATAATTTCAATCCTTGTCTTTTCGATTCCGCCTGCGCTTGCCCAATCCTCCAATCCCAAAAAACAACCACCAGCAGAAGCCGAAGCAATCCTCAAAATTGATACGCAGGAAGTGATGCTGCCTGTTTCTGTCCGTGATCGTGCGGGACAATTTGTGAGCAACCTCAAAGCCGCAGATTTCAAAATCTATGAGGACAATTCGCTGCAACCAATCACGTCATTCACGCTCAAACAAATGCCCGTCAACGTCGTTTTGTTAATTGACACCAGCAGCAGCGTGACGAAAGAACTGGAAGACTTCAAACAGGCAGCATTGAGTTTTGCGAATAAGCTTGACCCGCAGGATCAGCTTGCTCTCCTCAAATTCGATGACAAAGTTGAGTTGGTGATGGATTGGACAATGAATCGTGCGGCTTTGCGCAGAGCCTTGCACCGCCTGACCACCGGGATGTTTACTGATCTCAATGATGCGCTGTGGTTGACTGCTAATGAGCAATTCAAGCAGGTCATCGGACGCAAAGCGATCATCGTTTTGACGGATGGCATTGACAGCGGGCGCGGCCTAAAAACTTCTGAACAGGCGCTGCGAGCAGTGCTTGAATCCGAAGCGCCAGTTTATGCCATCAGCAAAACTGAGATTCAACGCAGCATTGAAAATCGCAATCTGGAATATTACGAAAAAAATTATTCTCTGAGTTCCAGCCGGATCAAAATTGATGGCTTAAAAATGTCGCTGGCGGCGCTGGATCAGGGCGAGCGATGGTTGACCAGATTAGCAGAAGAAACCGGCGGACGAATTTTTTTGCCCACAAAATTTGAAGAACTGGAAGCCGTTTATCAACAGGTAGCCGACGAATTACGCAACCAGTACGTGATTTATTACACGCCCAATAACAGCCAGCGCGATGGTCGTTACCGCGCCGTTCGCGTGAAGGTCAAAGACACAAATTATCATGTGACCTCGCGGCTGGGCTATTATCCGCGCTAAATTAAATTGCAATAAATTTTTCGCCAGCCACTTGATAGCGTTTGCCTACCCTGTGTTATAGAACGTGTTTGCAATAAAAGAATCAAGCCAGTCGCCGTAAGAGTAAACGGATGGCGCAGAGTTTGATCCTGGCTTCACTCGTTGAGAGGAGACCTTCGCAATTCTTCCAGAGGACGCGACATTGATTGATCCACGCATTGGTCCGCTCGACAATCCAGCGCTTCGGGATTACCACAAAGCCTGGCTGGGCGGCCTTTTGCGCCGGCGTCATTTTGGCGGCCAGCTCAATCCTCAAACAGTGGCGTCAGCGGGGATCAATTTTCGCAAGCGCTTGCGCCAACTTTTCCTTGTGATATCCGTGGTCGCGAAGGATCGTCACGCGGTGTTCGGAAGGTAAGCTCAGAAAGTACTCTTTATTGGCCTTGATCATCTCCACCAAGCCCTGATCGTCACTCACGTTCGCTGGCGTACAGCGCACAAAGTATGGCGTTCCCAGCACATCCACCAACAGGTGTCTTTTAATTCCGTTGGTGCATTTATAATGACAAAATCCTTTCGTTTTGCGGTTTGCCGTCTCCGTATTTTTGGCGCACATGGAATCTCCTCACCACAAGGTTGGGAATTCGTTTTTTTATGCCGCGCTCGTTCCGCTTGCGCTAGGGCGCGCAAGACTTCATCCCACACGCCGCCTATTTTCCAGCGCCGAAATTGCGAGTAGACCGTTTGCCACTTCGGCAGGTCGCTCGGCAAATCGCGCCCCTGACAACCGTTTTTCAGTTGGTACAGCATCGCGTTCACTACCGCATGCCTGTCCCCCACGTACCCGCGTGTCTTGCTCTTTGGTAACAATTTCTCTAACACTTTGAATTGCGCCTCCGTTAAATCTGTTGTATATCCCATTCCAGCAGTAAAAGCCCTTTCTCTTTTTATTGCAAACAGGTTCTATAAACTGCGGCTGGTAAAATTCGGCGGCATGGTTGAGTTCTTCATCAATGATTTACTGATCTTGCACTGGCTTGATGATGGCGAACGGTATGGTCCGCTTTTGCGAGGGGGTAAGATTGGGTTTCGACAAATGGCTCCACTCACCGCAGAGTATGGAAAGTTTATGGTGCGAGAATTAGAATCCGCATAAAGTAAAAATCGCAGAGACTGACTGCATCAATTTTGGAGTGAAAGGATAATTTATGTTTACTGACCGCCGAAGTTTTCTTCGCTTATCATCCGGTTTCGCCGGAGCCGCATTGTTCGCTGATCACAGCGCCGCTGAGGTTCCTGCTTCAGCGCTACCCGCTTCACCACTGACTGATACCCTGCGCAAGCACCTTGATTCGCTGATGGACGGCGACGAAGCAGGAAAGATGGGGGGCAAGGACGCCGAAGCTTTGCACGCGATGGC
The DNA here is from genome assembly GCA_043719385.1 of Blastocatellia bacterium. GTDB lineage: Bacteria > Acidobacteriota > Blastocatellia > RBC074 > RBC074 > JAFDVL01. The sequence continues at coordinate 4,114 of JAYSTY010000024.1, forward strand.
CTTTTATCGCATGGGGAAGATTACGGGCGAGGCGAAATATAACAAGGTGGCAATTCAGCTTGCCAGCCGGACGATCAGCCGCATGCGGTCAAGCCCCATCGGTCTCCTTGACATCAAAGAGTGGGGTCCAAAGAAAATTATGTACGGCGCACCACCACCGCTGGGCTGGTATGGGGCTTATACCGCAGCTATTCTCGGAAGCCAGGGCCGTGCGGGTGACGTTCGTTTTATTGCAGAAGTTTTGGATCGCTATCCCTGGTATGAGGGCGGCTGGTGGGCCTCATCTGCCGATGTCCGCACCGGCGAGTCGTTGGAACCGCTCAGCAGCGCGTCACCGATCAACAAAAACTTCGCGATGCTCATGGCCTGTAGTGTGGCGTGTGAACAGCTTGCGTCCGCCGATGCCGCACTCGCTGCACGACTTCGCCAAAAGGTCATGAAGTGCCTCAAGACAATGCTTCCAGGGCAGCACCCCGATGGCTATTGGACATATAAGCTGAACGTGCCGGAAGCGCAGGGGAAGGACACGGTTGGATACCTGATGCTTGGGACAGGTTTTCTCGTTCGTACGCGCACCATGGCTCCGACCTTCCGCTCACCGGCGCTCGACAAAGCCATTGCTGGGGCGGAGGCCTTCGCGATGAAAGAGATTGCGCCGATGACCGCGCCGAACATAGGCAAGAAGGTCGCCCGTCCCATTGGCGGAAAGACGCCTGAGCATTACGATCCCGCCGAAATTCCCAAGCGCAGCTTTCAACTTGCGGTGCTGCTGGCCGATGGCAAGTACCAAGCCGAGGCTGCCAAAATTCTCTCGCACGCGCTGACAGTCTTCCCGCACGGAGATCGTGGCCAGAAGGGCGCGCAGTGTGCGGAAGCGGCGTCGCTAGTTGCCGTGCTATAGGGAGTTATTGGGTGCATCTGGAGCCAAAGCTCTCGACCCGCCAGCGCAGGTAAGGCGAAAAGCCTGTTCATCCCCACCCGATAATTGGCTCACTAATTATTCGGCCAATCTGGCAGTCAAGTTTGTGGTTCTGTAACTTACCAACCGTTCAGTAATAAGTTAAGAGTCGCGCAGGCGGGATGCCAGGAAGCAAGGCATTTTTGGCGCACTGCTGAACGTCTCTGCGCCGCCCTATTTGGTCATCAACGAAGCGAAGTCACGACTGGATGGGTTGGTGTTCAAAACAGAACTAAGTGACAACACTCCCACCATCAAACGCACGACGCTGACGACGTGGGAACTAGCAGGTGGCACGGCAACGTGGGGACCACGCGTGGTTGATGCGACCGTCACGGACAACGAAAACGGCAGTGCCAGATTTTCGTCATTTGTTTATGGGAGTTATAACCTGCCGCTGGAGAGTTATAGTTTCAAGGGAGCGAATGCCAGCGGGACAATGCTGCAAAAAACAACAACGAGTTATTTGCTGACCTCCGCTTATGTGAGTCCCACCGCTCCAACTGGTGGCAGCAAGTGGATTGTCGGACTGCCTGCCGAAAGCAACAGTTATGCGCCGAATGATCCGAGCGGCACAACCTTTACTAATTTATCGCGGGTGACTTACCAGTACGACCAGACACCACTCACGGCGCAATTGCCCTCCGGCGGCAGTCTGAGCAATCACGACACCGCCAATTTTGGCACGAGCTTTACCGCACGGGGCAATGTGTCGCACGTGACCAAATGGGACACGGTGAATACTGCCAGTTCCATCACGACGACGACGAGCTACAACACGACTGGCTTACCGATTGAACAATCATTGCCCGACAATAATCTGACCGGACGCAAAACGCTCATCAGCTACATTGATGCGTTTTCTGATGCCACCGCGATCAATAACACCTTCGCGTATCCGACGACGGTCACTGATCCTGACGGCAATGCGGCAAAGCTGAAATATCGCTATGACATTGGTGCGGTGGTGCGCACCCAGGACCCGAAAATGATTGTGGCAGATGCGAGCAAAGGCATCGTCTCCACCTATGACGCCGTAGGCCGTATCCGTCGCACCGACAATGAATTTTCCGGCGCGTACACCAAATACACCTATGACACGTCGTTCGCCTGGGCGAACACGTTCACCAAAGCGGATGTCGCCGGCAATGAATTGTATGGCGCCGCAATTTTTGACGGACATGGCCGCGTCCGCGCCAATTTATCTTCGCATCCCGGCAGCGTCGGCGGCCTGCGTTCTCAATTCAGCGTCTACGATGCAATGGGGCGCGTCGTTCAAAGCTCAAATCCCACCGAAATCAATGGTGGCTGGTCACCCACCGGCGACGATGCGGCAGGTTATGTATGGTCACAGCAAACGTATGACTGGAAAGGCCGACCGAAAATCACCACGAATCAGGATGGCTCAACCAAGCAGTATGAATACGGCGGCTGCGGCTGCACAGGCGAAGCGACCGCCACCGTCACCGATGAAGTGGGGCGCAAAACCAGACAAATCAGCGACGCGTATTTAGACAATGCAACGAAAGTGAGTAAGACTGAGGTTTTGCAGCTAAGCGCCGGACAATGGGTTCCGTATTCGACCACAGCAACAATCGTCAAACCGCTGGAACGTAAAGTGTATGAAATTGAAGCCGCAGGTTTGCTGACCGATTACACGCCCAGCGCGACAGGGAATTTTAATTCCGTCAGCAAAAAGCAAACGACGATCAGCTTCAACGGTTATGGTCGGAAGTTACAGCAACAAACGCCCCAACAAACTGGCGCAACACCCTACACAGTATTTGAATATTACTCTGATGGCTCAATCAAAAAGTCTACTGATGCCAGAGGGGTGAGCGGAAGCCCAACCTATAACGCACGAGGGTTACTTACCAAAGTCACGTATGCCGATCCAGCGAATGCCGCGACGACAACCTTTGCGCCCGAATTCCAATACGATGAACTGGGACTGAAAACGCAGATGAAAGATGCCGCTGGCACAGTGGATTATACCTACAATCCTGTGGGTCAGTTAATCACAGAAAAAAGGAAATTCACGGATCTGCCAGCTAAGGAATATCAAATCGGATATGAGTATAATGTGCTTGGCAAGGTGAAAAAAATCACTGACCCGACAGGTGACCAGATCAATTACGATTTTGACCTGACACAGCGCCTCACCAGTGTGAGTGGCGTGACGGCAACGGGCAATCGCACGTATTTAAGCAACATCCAATATCGGGCGTGGGACGCAATCAAATCAGTCACACAAAACAACGGACACACTGCCAGCTATAATTTCGATGCCGTGATGCGTGTCAAAAGATTTCAAATGCCGGACGCCTATACTGACAAGGGCAGTTACATGATTATTGCTGGCGAATACAATTATTTTGCGGATGGACGCTTGAATACAATGAAGGGTGTGACCGCCAGCAATCTGGACGTAGACCGCAAGGCTGACCAGAAGCGCACCTACGACGACTTCGGTAGAATTGCCAGTGTGCGAACGGGGCCTGCGGCGGGAATGGTTGGCATTTATTACCACGATGTGAATAGTTCATCGGCTCAGAGTAACGATGTCGTCGAATTGTACAATCAGGATTTTGGGTACAACGCCTTTGACCATTTGGAAAGCCGGACACAGGGTAACTGGTCGTTGTCTGACAATCAAACTTTCACCGCAACCTACCTGAATGACCGGGCAACCAGCGTTACAAATAACCTGCTCGCGCAAACGTGGGATTATGATGCGCTGGGTAATTTGAAAAAGATCACCGAAGGTACAACCGTTAAGCTGGATTCGCAATATGATGCAATGGGCCGGTTGAAAGCAACCGATGGAATGTATGATGGCAAAGGTGATCTGGTGAAGGTCAATAATAATGGGGACATTTGTTATCTGATTCGCTCTTCCATTTTGGGAAATTATGAATTGATGACCATAGATGCCGCTGGAACTTATAAGCACAGTATTGTGTATGCCAATGGCGAGATGCTCTGCGATACACGCGACACTTTTATCAAAGAAGTACACGACCCGCTCAATACCATGGGTGCTGTTTTTACTGATACTACCCAACCCGATGGTAGTAAGGCGCTCAATAGTCGCATGGCGATGACGCCGCAAGGCGATAGCGTGCGCAGTCTGAATAAGTTAGAGCAAACTTGTCAGAAGTACCCCCAAAATCCGTATTGTAGCGGGCAGCAAACACCTTTACAGCTTAATGTTTCTACCTATGGCGCCGGATTTTCGGCGGCGGCGATGAAGGATTGGGGTGCACAGGGAGCAGGCCTGACGAATCGCGTTTTAGTCAATGGCGTTTGGCTAAGCGAAGATATGGCACAAGGCTATACCAACCATGTAAATAGCATCAACAATCAGCCTGGCATCCCGGCTAATTTACAAAGCTTATTATCTGCGCTGGGTGGTTCGTCGCTCGACAATGGGCGAAATTATCAAGTCGTTAGCAAGTGGCGCGATAAGTCTGTGGCAGGAACAGGTAAACTGCTGGCAGACGGAACAAGGGATGGAGGAAGCATCGTCCAGGAAGAATACTATGAATTAGTTGAAGTCAATGTGCCGGGTCAGCAAGACAATCAGGTACATATAAAGCACTTAGAATCAGATAACTATGGGGGCAAGAATGGGGGAGAGAAGGCAGCTACTGTATGGGCAATCCTACATGGGTTCGCTAACAATAAAGCTTGTGTAGATGCGTATAAAGCCTTGAAAGTAGCTGAAGGAGGGAAACAGGAAAAAGTAGATGGGGTAGATATTGTTGGAATGCTGGGCAACAATTTCATCAACGTTGGGACAAGTAATTTCTTTTCCTCAAATAGCGACGCAAGAATTAGTCAGGAAACAGGCCTCAATCAAAGTGGTGTGAACTATTTTCGTGGAAGCAGCGGCGGACAGGCCAGAACAAATGCACATAAGGAAGATTTTACAGGTAAGGTGATCCCCACGATAATTCTCTCTGATGAATTATTTGATAAAAAAGGGCCCACTCTTGCGCAGGTACTTGCACACGAGCTTATCCACGCCGGAGGGATTCGTGCAAAAGACCCTACACGATCAACATTTATTAGAGGGAGAGGGAACGGGCCGGGTGATCCGAGTGACTTAGATTTTCTAGGCAAGGCATATGATAATGTAATAAAAACTTGTGTAGATGGATTGCCAGATAATTTGAAAAATTGACCTATGAAAAAATCAAGAGAAGTTCGTAGTATAAACAATATTGCAATTCCTATCTGTACGCTGATGGTATTGGTTTCAGCTTTTGGCTTGGAGAATTTTTTCCGAATCATTAGAGGTGCAATCAGAGATAATTATTTCCCAGGCAATATTCTGGAAATTGAGCGAGAAGGAATAATTATCTTCTTGCTTAGCTTAATTTGCTTACTCTTTGTTTGGTTAGGTACTAAAAAAAGGTGGCTGGTAATAGTTAGCCTTTTATGGAGCTTGCTATGCCTGCTACCGCTTTTTGAATTGAACTACTACTCTTTTTTTATAGGTATTTGGGATATTTTGCACGATCCTCAATCAAGAGCGCTCAACTGGAGAAGCTTGAAATTATCTTTCAACTATCAGTGGTATTTCGCGGTAACATTTATCCTGATGATTTTCCTATGTATTATTCAGTCAATAAACTTGTGGAAAAAGAAAAAACAAAATGCCCATGACGTGGATATAAATTAAAGAAGGCAATTTTACTGCGGCAGTTTTTTTATTTTTGAATGACAAAGCTAAGGTTATTGCAAAACTTAGAAGAGCGCGCAGCCGTCGCCATGGCTTTCCTCGCATTCACTATTTCGACTTCTCAATGTTTCAATTTTTTTACTCATTTGGTTCAATATGAAAGCTCTGAATATCTGAGCTGGGTATATCTGAACAGAGAAGAGTTGATTTCGTTTATCGGGGCAAGTTTCTGTTTAATATTGACCTGGTATAGCAGGCGAAGAAAATGGCTAACTATCGTTAATTTAATTTGGATTTCGGTAAGCCTTTTTGTTCTCGGAATGGCTTTTTACTTTGCATTTTGGTTTGCTCTTACCTCTATCCATAGTGATCCAAAACAAAGGCAAAATGAGCTTGAGCATCTACGCCTAGTCTGGGAACGCTATTGGTATTTACCGATAGTGTTTTTACTATTAGCAGGAGTGTGGGTTACTCAATGGCGAGTATTGTATACCTCAAAGAGGAAAAATGCAGAAGCAGGATAACCCGACTATTTACGGGTTGAAGAGAAAATATCCGTAAGCTGAATCCCCCCAGACAGCTAATAAAAGCGATGAAAAATATATTTTTAGTTTTATTTTTTGCTGCCGTTTTGTTTGGTGCGTTCAGGTATTTTTATCCAACTGACCAGTCTTCAGGCATTAGTGCAAACTCAGCGGGAAAGACAGAAAAGGGGTTGCCACAAGGAGCTTATGTTTATAGGGAGAAGAAAACAACCCCGATGATTGGGGAGTATTCCTGGTCGTGTACAGTCTACTTACCAGTGGAAAAATATTCACAGGAAACTCTTGAGAGTATTTTTCGCTGGTTTGCCGCACGTTACCCCGATGAAAACAGGGCTATAGACTTAAATATCTATACCAACTTCGAAGTGATGGAGTATCAAGTGAATCAGCCCCTCGCGGCGGGATTGT
>JAYSTY010000231.1:0-19832 GCA_043719385.1 Blastocatellia bacterium
TCCGATTTTTGTTGACCAGTTGACGGAGTTGATTCCCTTTTATTCACAGCGCCATCTGGTCGAACCAGGACTGACCGGATGGGCACAGGTCAAATATGATTATGGCGCGTCCGTTGAAGATGCCCTGCAAAAATTGCAGTACGATTTGTACTATATCAAAAATGCTTCGCTCTTCTTCGACATCTGGATCATTCTTCAAACAGCCAAAATCGTTCTGTTTGGAAGAGGCCGCTAAGTTGAAAATCAGAGGTTTATTTTTTGAGGAGACTGCTATGAAACCAGTTAACTATCGAAATTTATGGTTGCCGTTATTGTTTATTTTTACCTTATTCACAGTCCCGGCTGTGGCGCAGAGCGGTCAGGTGAAATCACCTCCGGCAACCGAAGCTGAAAAAACAACGACCAGCCAAAAGTCAGATGAGAAGGTAAGCAAACCTGCCTCCGCCGTCTCCAATATGACCGACGAACAGCGTCAGGGAATACGTGGGCAACGTACTTCAGAGGATGAAGCAGCACAGTTGCAATATCTGAAAAATTATATCGAAGACTATAGATTAGGCCCGGAAGATGTCATCACCGTTGAGGTTTTTGGCCCCCAGGTACAAATCTATTCACAACAAAACATCACCGTCCCGCCCGATGGAAAAGTGAATTACAAACTGATCGGTCAAATCAATGTTCGTGGTCGCACCGTGCAGGATGTCGAGAAAGAAATCACGGAAAAGCTGAACGAATATATTATTGATCCCAAAGTTACGGTGCAACTGGTGCAATCACACAGCATGAAATACATCGTTGATGGTGATGTTGGGCGGCCATCCGTCTATGAAATGACCCGCCGGATGACCGTTCGAGAAGCAATTGTTAATGCCGGTGGAATTCTCCCCTCTGGCGATAAATCGAAGGTGCAAATTGCGCGCGCCGGATTAATGACACCTATCGCCGTTAACTTTAAAGACCTGGAAAAGGGGAAAGGCCTGGACGAAGCAATTGCTCCGGGCGATATGATCTTTGTGCCAGGCAACAGATTCAAGTCTATTCAAAAATGGATGCAAATTGTTCAGGGGTTCACGACTCTGCCAATGATTTTAATCCGCCGCTAATCGCCGTTATTATACTTGGTCAAAGCTCCGGGCAAATAAGAACAATGTTTCTTGTTTGCCCAATTTATTAGCTCAGTCCCTCACCGCAGCTAACACTGACAATCAGCTACACTTTTTTTACATGTTTTTACATCGCTCAATTTTCATCTTTTTTCTCTTTATTGCTGGTCTTTTCACGACTCAGGCGCAGGTAATTTCCAATGGCGAGTGGAGTACGCAGGATAGCGGCGTGCTGTCGCGCCTGCTTGGTGTTTTTTTTGCTGATCGCAATCAGGGCTGGATCGTTGGCAGTAACGGTTTATTGCTAAGAACAAATGACGGCGGAGCCAAATGGGAACGCCAGACAATCACGAGCCGCGAAGTTTTGCGTGATATTTATTTTCTTGATCCACAACGCGGATTTGTAATGGGCGAATACACCATCTTCAATCGTCCAGCGGGAAATATGCCTGTCAATCGGTCATTTTTACTTGCGAGTTCGGACAGTGGCAAGAATTGGAATGAAGCAAGTTTTCTGGATGAAGATTTAAAGCCTGATGATCCGAAGCGCTATAACGGGCTGGGCATCCTGCGCATGATTTTCGTTGATGACCGCACGGGCTGGGCTTGTGGCGAGGCAGGTTTGATGATCGTCACGCGCAACAGCGGACAAACCTGGCAAAGACAATCCCTGCCAATCAATAAATTATTTTTTGATGTCAGCGCACTTGATGAAAGCAATGCCTGGACAGTTGGTGGTGGCGGAGCGATATTACGCACGGTTGATGGCGGGAAAAACTGGAATGAACAAGTTTCTGGTGTGACAAAAACTCTGCGCGGAGTTCATTTTGCTGATTCCAAACGCGGGTGGGCGGTGGGTTCTGGCGGCACGATCATCTCCACCATCAACGGCGGTAATCGCTGGCAAATGCAAAGCTCCGGCACGGAAGAAAACCTGAATACAATAATTTTCACCAGCAAATCCGAAGGCTGGATCGCAGGTGATCGCGGTGTTTTATTGCACACCAAAGATGCTGGCGCACATTGGGAAAAAGCACTCATTAAAACGCGCGCTAATTTCACGCGCTTCTATTTCATCGCCCCCGATTGTGGTTGGGTCGTGGGCGCGAATGGAACAATTTTCAAGTACCAGTCTAAATGATTACACTACAGGATATTCAAGCCGCGCAACAACGATTAGGGCGCGCTATTTATCACACGCCCTGCCCGCTTTCCATCACGCTCAGCAAACTTTGCGGCTGCAACACCTACTTCAAACTCGAAAACCTGCAAATGACTGGCAGCTTCAAAGAGCGTGGTGCGCTTAATAAATTGCTGCAAATAAGCGAGGCAGAAAAACGGGCCGGAGTGGTCGCCGCCAGTGCGGGCAATCACGCGCAGGGAGTGGCCTATCACGCCACCAGACTCGGGATCACATCAACTATTGTGATGCCGAAACAAACGCCGCTGATTAAGGTTTCCAACACGCGTGATTTAGGCGGGCAGGTAATTTTGCACGGCGCAAATTATGACGAAGCTCTCGCCCTTGCCCGCGACCTCGCAAAAGAGCAGGGCTACACTTTTATTCACGCTTTTGATGACGATGCGATTATCGCGGGACAAGGCACAATCGGGCTTGAACTGCTGGGCGAAGAAACGAAATTCGACGCCGTCATCGTACCGATTGGCGGCGGTGGATTGATTAGCGGTTTAGCGGTGGCGATGAAAACTTTGCAACCCGACATCCGCATCATCGGCGTTGAGCCAGAATACGCAGCTTCGATGCAAGCTGCCTTGTCAGCTAATCAACCAACAGAAATTTCTATTAAGCCTACGATTGCTGATGGACTTGCCGTAAAGCGAGCAGGAATTCGCACCCTCGAAGTTGTCCAGCACTACGTTGATGAAGTTGTCAGTGTTTCTGAAGAAGAAATCGCCAGCGCAATTCTGAAGCTGCTCGAAATTGAAAAAACTGTGGTCGAAGGCGCTGGTGCGGCGGCATTGGCAGCAGTGCTGTTTCATAAGATCACAGGGTTAGAAGGCAAAAATGTAGCGATCCTGGTGTGCGGCGGAAACATTGATCCCAACCTGCTTGCCAAAATTATTGAGCGCGGCTTGGCTAAGGATGGACGCCTCGTTCGGATTCGCGCCATCGTTCGTGATCGTCCCGGAGAACTGGCGAAGATTTGCCAAATCGTCGCGGAAACAGCAGCCAACATTATTGATGTCGCACATAATCGCGCTTTCGCTAAATTAGAAGTTGGCGGAGTCGAAATTGATATGACCTTGGAAGCGCGCGGCCACGAACACATCGAACAAATTCTGGCAGCTTTTGATGCGGAAGGGATCAATGCGAAGGAATTAGCATAATCGTTGTGCGATTGACTTATCATTACAACCTTACCAAATTACTCGGCAGTTGCGGCAGACTCGGCTTTCTGATCGTTCACTTGTAATTCGTTAATCAGGCGATGCAAATACTGGCGGCTGATTTTAAGATGATTCGCGGCTTCTGAACGCGAACCTTTGCATTCCTGCAAAGCGATTTTTACCAGTTGCCGTTTGTAATCCGTAATCGCATTTTCAAAGGAAAAATCCGGCTGATGAAATAAATTGGCAAATTTACTATTCTCGCTTTGCTTCACCTCGATAGCTGGATCAACTACGGCTGCGCCATTTGCATTTAACGGCGCTGGAATGGGGTTTGTAGTTGCCTCACGAAGTCTTTCCGGCAGGACAGTTTTATCTAATGTCGTAGCCGAACTAATCACCACGGAACGCTCAACAATATTTTCCAACTCGCGGATATTTCCAGGCCAGTTATATGAGGTAAGCGCATCCAGCATAGCTGGCGTAAAGCCTGGAATTTGGCGACCATGTTTGGTGGCGGCTTTGCGCGCAAAATGTGCGGCCAGTAGTGGGATATCATCAATTCGCTCACGCAGCGGCGGTAACTCCAAACTCACGACGTTGAGGCGATAATATAAATCAGCCCGAAAATGACCCTGCGCGACCATCTCTTCCAAATTACGATTGGTGGCCGTGATCACACGAATATCTACGCTCAATAAATCGCGTCCGCCCAGCCGTTCAAATTGTCGCTCCTGCAGCACGCGCAAAAGTTTGACCTGCATGCTTTGTGAAAGCTCGCCAATTTCGTCCAGAAATAAAGTCCCGCTGTTGGCTAATTCAAATCTTCCCTGCCGTCGTGTCGCGGCTCCGGTAAACGCACCTTTCTCGTGACCGAACAATTCTGACTCAATTAGATTTTCCGGCAACGCAGCGATGGAGCAGGCGATAAAAGGCTTATTTGCACGCGGACTGGCACGATGAATAGCACGCGCCAAAACTTCTTTGCCGGTGCCTGATTCACCAGTAATCAAAACTGTTGCAGAGGTTGCAGCGACCTCACGCGCCTGTGAGAAAATTGCCTGCAAACGTGCATTCGATCCGACTACTTCCTGCCATCCTTCGGCGACCTGCAACTTGTCACGGAGAGCAGCATTTTCGCGCTCTAATTTGATTTGCTGAGCAGCCTGACGAACGATGATTTCGACTTCTTCCAGAGAAAAACTGTCTTTCTGGAAAAAACCATAAGCACCACGCGCTGTTACCTGGACAGCTACGGCCCGCTCCCGGCTTCCGGTCAGGACGATCACCGGCAACGGCGGATCAAATTGTCGTGCGGCTTCCAGCACGGCAACACCTTCCGTGATTTCGTTGACCAGTGGAGGTAAATGCAAATCGCACAAAACCACGTCTATGCTCTCATGCTCCAAATGCGCCAGCGCTTCGACGCGTGAACCTGCCTCAAGCACGCGGTAGCTTTCTTCTAACGCCCAATAAAGTTGTTTGCGGATGCCCTCATGATCATCTACAACCAAAATTGTTTGTTTATCGGAATCCGGCATAAAGTTATTGTCGCCTTATTTCAAACATTAGCTGATTGCTTTTCCTGTGCTTTAACGGCTGTCTGGCGCTCGTGAACCAGCGGCAAAATGATTTTGAATTCAGTTCCGACCCCTTCGACACTTGTAACTTCGATCTTGCCGGTATGTTGCTCAATGATGTCACGACAGGAAAATAATCCCAGTCCAATGCCTTTGCTCTTAGTCGTGGCAAAAGGGTGAAATAATTTATCCTGGACAAATTCGGGCGTCATGCCTTTGCCCGTATCGGCGACACTAATCACAGAATTCGCCTCATCAGCATAAGTCCTGATAGTGAGTTTCCCGCCTCCGGGCATCGCCTCAAGCGCATTGATAATCAGGTTTTCAACGACACGCTCAAGCGCGGATGAATTCACCGTTGATTTAATATTAGGGGCCAAATCTTTGGTCACTTCATAATGCTCACCAACCTGCTCTGCCGTCCGCGCCAAAATGTATTCAACCAGTTTACCTAAATCTTCCTCCTGACGCGAATCCGTCGCCTGCGCACGCGGATCAGAAAGCTTGGTCACCAAATTTTTTAAATTGCCAACTGAATCCGCCAGCGTTCGCATGGCATCTTCGCGGAAACCTTCACGATCAAATTTACGCTCCATGTTTGAGACAAGAAAAGAAAGTGAAAGAATCGCATTTTTTAAATCATGCGTCAGGACTGCCGAAAGCCTGGCAAATGATTCAAATTGTTTTTGCTCACTTTCCCTGGCAATCATTTCGCGCAAGCGGCTGCTCATCCGATTGAAGGCATCAGCCAGCACGCGAGTTTCGTCGTTGGTTTTGACAAGGATATTTGTCTCCAGCCTGCCTGCCGCAATGGCTTTAGCGCCGCGCGTCACTCGCTGAATTGAGTTCGTCGTGCCACTAATAATCAGATAAACCAGCAGCGTTGCCACTATTGCCATTAAAACTGAAATAGCCAGCACAATAAGCGCGGCAAAATCCAATCGCCCACGGCCTTCATCATGTTCAATAACAAAAATCGCAAGCGGTGTCTGCCCTTCATCCTGATACAACCGAATCATCCAATAAGCATTCGCAATAAAATAGCGATCCTTATCGGCTTCACGCAAAACATTGGTATTGGCCTGAGTTGCTTTGCCTGCCAGCAGATTACCAACTACTTCTTTTAAACCAGTCGGCAAAACTTCCCGATAAGGCTTCCCTTCCCAATCCCTGCTGGCGGCATAACGAACAATATTCTGATTATCAAGAATCAATACTTCACGCTGGGAAGGCACAACATCTTTTGTATTGATGTGCGTCAAAGCAGAGGTGCGCGGCCCAACAACACTTTCCAGCACGGGAGTGGTAATTTGTGGCGGATTAATATTTTTAAGGTGATTGCTGATTTCCTGCGCCCTGGTATCCAGTCCCGCGCGGATCACTGCGGCAATCCTGACGACGGAGGTGTTATACCACACCAAAGTCAACACCAGCATTGGCAGAATGGCGAATACCAAAACGATAATCACGAGTTTTGCGCGGATTGGAATATGGTAATTGATCTTCATTAATCTGCTTTCTCTGACGCCGGTTCCACTTTTGCAAATAACTATTTCGTGTCAGACAATCAGCCAGCACCTCTAATTCATCGCAATTAAATTGGCTGCGAATAAAAATCTGATGCAAGCGCGACCATCAAAAATAAGCAGTTCTTGCGCTAATTATCGAACTGCTGAGCGCAATCTTCGACTTGTCGGCATACTACACTTCAGCTATTGAAACTGTCAAAGACGGCTGCTTTTCCAAAACCTGACTGATTGTCTGGAATTCTTCTTTTATTTTCGCTAAACTACTGAATTATAAGCTACTACGCTAAACATGACTAAACACTGAACGGCATCAATTCTGTCCTGCCTGCAAAATAATTCGGTGCAAGTAATGGCCTCACTTGTACGGAAAGCAGCCAGGCATAATAGTTCGCTCAGCGACAAGAAGTACTATTCACCTGGAACTGTTACGATTACTGAGAAAGGCTAATAAAATGGGGGTAAATCTGGGGTTGAGGCTTTTGACACTCGGCCTGTCTTTAATCTTACTGCTGCTGATTACCTATTATTTCCTGGTAATTAATCGCACTATCTCACCACAGCAAATCTCGCAACAAACAATGCTCAGGATACAGGATGCAGAGCGAAAGAAGGCCGATGCAGCTTTAACTAACAAGGTTAAGTCAGCAATCGCTCAGACCAAACGATTGCCTGGATATAGCATCATTGTTGAGTGCAAAGACGATATTATTATCCTGCTCGGCGAAGTACCAACAGAAATTGACAAGGACTTCGCTGAAGCTCTGGCCAAAGAAACTAGCGGAGTTAAGGAAGTCAATAACCAGCTTCGTATTATCCCGGGAGCGACTCCCCAACCAATTGAAAATATTGGCGGGAAAGCGGATCTTTCTGTCAATGTTGAGAGCCTGGAATTACAAGCCAATCTGCGCGAACGAATCCTGGAATCGCCCGAACTGAAAAATCAGCACATTGAAATTAAAGTCCAAAACCGCACGGTCACACTTTCCGGTAATGTTGCTTCAGAGCAACTGAAAGTTAAAGCAGAACAGATTATTCACAACGTCCCTAAAGTCGCGGCAATTATCAACTCAATTAAAATTAGTGGAAACAGAGCACTCGCTCCAACAGATAAAACGGAGAAATAGAACTACCGTCATTTTCAACGCAGGGAAAACAATTTAGTGGATTGATTGCGTTTCATTTTCCGGTGGGATGGTGGGTCGCAATTGTTCGAGCAAAGCTTTACGCAACTCTTTTTGCATCGCAACATGAGATTTTTCCAGCCGCGCAAGTTGCCCGCGCAAAGCCTCATTTTCCGCCGCTAATTCACGAATAATGCTTAGCGCACGCAAAATATCTTCGCGTTGTCTTTTCAGTTCCGAATCAAGCAGGATTGCTGCTCGAAGCGCGTCCCAGGCTTCTTTTATCATCATTGTATGCGTGGGCGTTCGGGTAGCGTTTTTCTAATTCTGCGAGCTGTGGGGAAACCAGCTCGTGCGTTTCGCGTAATGTCTCGGCACATTGCGTCAATTCCTTGACCAATAAATGCAAGGTTTCCGAGAGCGTGAGGTCAGTCGGTAAAGCTTCCGACAAGATAGGATTACTTTTCATTTCGATTACTATTCTCAGGGCGACACAGGGAATCTAATATAAATAAGCGATCCTGGCAATTACTGATTTCACCTGATCAGAAACCCGACCACTATAGCGTGCGGTACTGTCCCCTGCTCCTCAAGCTCAGCAACCACAGCACCAGTAACATAAAAGCCCCACCTGATAAGTCAAGCAGGCTATCGTAAATTGAGCCAGTTCGTTGTTTGGTAAAGCTCTGATGATATTCATCCAATAAGGCGTAAAGGCCAACCGTAAAAAATGAGTACAATGCCCATGATCGATGCCAGCGCAAAATTGAGCCAGCGCGAAAAGCTCTGACCAGCAAAAACGACAACACGGCGTAAACCGTAAAATGAGCAAGTTTACGAATCAGGTAATGGATTGTCTGAAATTGCTCGGCACTAAGATTGGGCAGAAAACCCCGAATGAGCTTTTCCAGAACTCCACCTGTATGCCCGGCAGAAAACAGGTCCGTCGAGAAAATAAAAATTGCCCCCATCCATAAAAAAGGAGGGAGCCAGTAAAACAACTTCCTGGTCATTGATAAATTTCCTGACAAACGACTGATGGCTTCACTCATACAAACAACCTGGCAGGGGCTGGAAAACACAAAGAAAATGGAGAGGTTCCATCAACCTCCCCGAAACCAAACGAGCGCAGTAAAAGTGGGGACGGCGCTCGGATAAAATTTATAATGCAGCGGCTCCGCTCACGACTTCGATAATTTCGCGGGTGATCGCAGCCTGACGGACACGGTTCATATTCAGCGTCAGCTTATCAATCACTTCGTTCGCATTCTTGGAGGCCGAATCCATCGCCGTCATCCGCGCACCATGTTCCGAAGCGACGGATTCAAGCAGCGCACGGTAAAGCTGCGTCTCGATCATCTTCGGCAACAACGAACCAAAAATTTCTCCGGCTGGCTGTTCGTAAGAATACTCCAGCAAATGCGCTTGAGTATCTTCCGGCTTAGTTTCCTGCTCGTCATCTTTGATCCCGCCTATCGGCAAAATAGTTTCCTCGACAGGCCGTTGCGACAAGGCAGATTTGAACTCGTTGTAAATCAGGTAAATGTGATCTACGGGATTTTCTTCAGAAGTAAAATCAGCCACGACTTCCTGCGCAATCCGCTGCGCATCAGGGAAATTCACTTTGCCTGTGCCTGTGATACCGATATATTCGCGGCGAATATTAACCTCGCGGCGCCGAAAGAAATCTGCGCCTTTGCGTCCCACTAAAACTAATTCGACTTGCTGACCGCTGTGGCGACGAACGAACTGTTGTGCAGCTCGAACGAGATTTGTATTGAAACCACCGCATAAACCTTTGTCCGCCGTGATCAGTACGAGCAGGACTCTTTCCTGCCGACCAGCAGAGGATTTGCGTGCGTTGGCAAGCAGGGGATGCTGAAATTCCGGGGCGCGTTCTGACAAATCGCTGAGCACATCCATCATTTTGATGGTGTAGGGACGCGCTGCGACGACACGCTCCTGAGCGCGTCGCAATTTCGCGGCGGAAACCATTTTCATCGCCTTCGTAATCTGCCGCATGTTTTTGACGGCACGAACGCGCCGCCGAATATCCTGTAAATTAGGCATAAGACTAGATGCTTGATGTCAGATGTCGGGGGTTAGAAAGTCAGTTGCTAACATCTAACCCCCGACATCTGACATCTGTTTATTTCACTGCTGATTTTGCTTGCGCATTATAACGTTCCTTGAACTCATTCAACGCTGCACCCAGAGCAGTTTTGACTTCATCATTAACCTGCCCTTTATCACGCAACAGTGCCAAAGCTGAGCCTTGATTATCGAGAAACGCTTGCAGGGCCGCTTCAAATTTGCGGACATCGCCAACCGGCACATCATCGGTGTAGCCGTTGGACGCCGCCCAAATTACCGCAACTTGTTTTTCCACATCCATCGGCACGTACTGATCCTGTTTGAGGATTTCAGTCAGCCGCTGACCGCGCGAAATCTGCTTTTGCGTCGCCGCATCAAGGTCGGAACCGAATTGCGCAAACGCGGCAAGTTCACGGAATTGTGCGAGGTCTAACCGCAATGTCCCCGCGACCTGCTTCATCGCTTTGATCTGTGCGTTACCACCGACGCGGCTCACCGAGTTACCAACGTTGATTGCCGGGCGAATACCGGAATTGAACAAGTCAGATTCAAGAAAGATTTGTCCATCCGTAATCGAAATCACATTGGTCGGAATATAAGCCGAAATATCACCTGCCTGCGTTTCAATGATCGGCAGTGCGGTCAATGAGCCACCGCCTTTGGCATCGCTGTATTTCGCCGCACGTTCGAGCAGGCGCGAGTGCAAATAGAAAACGTCGCCTGGATAAGCTTCACGTCCCGGCGGACGACGCAATAACAATGAAATTTCACGATACGCCGCAGCGTGTTTTGACAAGTCGTCATAAATGCACAGCACCGCCTTGCCGCGATCCATAAAATATTCGCCCATCGCGCAACCAGCGTAAGGCGCCAGATATTGCATCGCTGCCGGATCAGAGGCCGAAGCCGAAACGATGATCGTGTAATCCATCGCGTCGTATTTTTCGAGCGTCGCACGCACCTGGGCAACGGTGGAATTTTTCTGACCGATGGCCACATAAACGCAAATTACGCCTTTGCCCTTCTGGTTAATGATCGTGTCGAGCGCCACAGCCGTCTTGCCAGTTTGGCGGTCACCAATGATAAGTTCGCGTTGCCCGCGTCCGATGGGAACCATCGCGTCAATGGCTTTCAGGCCTGTGGGCATTGACTCTTTGACGCCGGAGCGGTCCACGATGCCCGGAGCAATGCGCTCGACAGGATTAAATTCGGTGGTGAGAATCGGGCCTTTGCCATCGGCAGGTACGCCGAGGGCATTGACGACGCGACCAATCAGCGCCTCGCCGACCGGCACGGAAATAATGCGTTTGGTGCGTTTGGCGATGGCGCCTTCTTTGATGGATTGAAAATCGCCGAGCAACACTGCACCGACTTTATCTTCTTCGAGGTTGAGCGCGAGGCCGGAAGCGCCGCCTTCAAATTCGAGCAATTCACCTGCCATCACTTTTTCCAAGCCGTGAATTTCAGCAATGCCATCACCGACTTTGATCACTGTGCCAACTTCATCAATGGTGATGCTGGTATCGAAGTTTTCGATCTGTTGCCGAATTATTTTACTTATTTCGTCCGCTTTAATTTCATTTGCCATAAATTCTCCAGAGATAATCTCAAATGTAAGATTTGAAATTATCCTTTCGCTAACTGCTGCTTCATTAGTGCTAGTTGATTCTTAACGGAGCCGTCATAAATCAGGCTTCCGATGCGGGTCACAACGCCACCGATAATTTCAGGATCAGTTTTGAATTCCACCCTGACTTGTTTGCCAGTCGCGGCATTTAGCTTACCGAGTAAAGCTTCTTTCTCAGTTGCTGCAAGCTCTCGCGCAGTCGTGACCTCGGCGGAAACTACGCCATTACGTTCATCTATTTCTTTGGCCAGTCCCGCACGAATCGCATCAATTTGATGAACGCGATGATTTTTGACCAGAAGTTGTAAGAAATTGTTTGTTGTAGGTTTGAACTGTAAGTGCGCCAGCACGTCATTCATCACGGCGCGCTTGCGCTCCAGCGCCACAACCGGGCTGGCGAAAACATTGCGCAACTCGGAGTTCTGTTCGAGCAATTTTGAAAAATATTCGATTTCCGTGGCGACGACCTGAGTTTCGCCACGCTCGCTGATAACGTCAGCCAGCGCCCGCGAATAACGATTGGCAACTGTAGTAATGCTCATAAATTCAGATTATTGATTGTCAGTTGTCGGTTGAGTGTTGCTGACCATCACCCACCGCCGAATTACATCTTTATCTCATTGCTGGCACGTTGTAATAATGCCGCATCATCAGCCGGGGTCAATTCCTGACGAATAATTTTCTCCGCTAAATTAACTGCATTGCCTGCCGTAAACTGGCGTAACTCAATCATTGCGGTTTGCGTGGCGGCGTCAATTTCGCGGCGTGCAGTCGCACGAATTTTTTCGACATCGGCTTTTGTTTGCAATTGTAAACGTTCCGTTTCAGCCGCTGCTTCCGCCTGGGCAGTCTCTTTGATTTTTGCTGTTTCGGAATCCAACTGCGCCAGCCGCGCATCAATGGCCTGAATTCTCGCCTGGGCTTCTTCTTTTTCTTTAGCGGCGCGTTCGAGCGAGGAACGGATGCGAGCAAACCGATCAGCAAAGAAATCGCGCGTCGGTTTTCGCAACAGGAAAAACAAAAGGCCAAAAAAGACGATGACATTAAACCAGCGAGCAACCATGTTTTCGGCAAGAATAAAAGTGAGAGGGGCGGCAAAAAGCTGAGTGATAATCATTGAAGTCCGATGCCCTCCGGTGCATTAACGGGACGATGCAAAATACTGGTCGAAATTTTCGCCGCCATCTCGCGGGCTTCTTTTTCGAGGTTTGCGCTCGCGGCGGCGGTTTGTGCGGCAATGTCCAGTTTGGCGGCTTCGATTTGGGTGAGGGACTCGGCCTTGGCCTGTGCCATCAAATCCTGGCGCTCAAACATTGCTTCGCGGCGCTGAGCTTCGGAGTATTGATAGGCCTCCGAACGCGCATTGCGCACGCCATCCTCATACATCATTACTTTCTTGTCATATTCCTTAATCAGGTGTTTGGCCTCATGCGAAGCCCCGCCGCTCAGCTTATCCCGCTCTTCTAAAACTTTATTAATAGGGCGAAACAACGTGGCGTTGAGGATAAAAATCAACAGCAGAATAGAAACAAAGACAAAAAGGAATGATCCATCAATCGCCAGAATGTTTTCAGCCAGAAAAATGAAGGCAAAACTCGTCACTGAATACTCCTTTAAAATCGTCAGACTCGTCGCAGGTGAACAATTACTATAAGCTATCCTGCGCTAAAATTAAGCGAAAATAATTAACATAACTTTGAATTCCTGGCAAAGGAAAGCGGACAGGTTGCGCGATTCTTTTGAAAATACAGGACTTTATGGTCAGTGCGCAGGCAGCGGCGGCAGCCGATAAACTGACAGTTTCCTGAACATTTTTCCCAACCGACAATGCAATTTAGTTTCCCGGTTGACAATCCACCGGACATTGAATATGATCCAGCCAGTCGAGAATAAGCAAATGCCCAAAATTAAGCTTTCAACGAGTCTGGCGGAACAAGCATTAATCAAACTAATGCGAGTTGGAGATCGGCTCTGGCGCGAATCAGACGAACGGTTTGGGCGCTGGGGAATTTCTGACAACCACTACAATGTGCTGCGCATTTTGAACGGCGCAGGCGAGCCGCTGTCGCAAATCGAAATCGGACGGCGGATGCTTTCGTCACGCGCCAATGTAACAAAGCTGATTGACCTCCTTGAGGAACGAAAATTCGTCAAACGGCTGGCCTGCGGTGATCGGCGCGTCAAACTGATTGAGCTAACCGAGACAGGTGCAACATTCATTGCCGAAACCGCCAGCGACGTCATTGGCTTTGCTGAAAAAGTGCTGAAGCCCCTGACCAAAGCAGAGCAGAAGTCATTAGCCGAGTTGCTGGATAAATTATCCTGAACCAGGCTTAATTTTTTGCACTATTTGTTAACCAGTTAACAGTCAAACATCGAACGAAAGAGAGGTAAAATTTATGATTCAGAAAATTGCGGCAGATGATCGTTATCACATCGAAAGCGACTGGCTTTCAGCTTATTGGTTGTTCAGCTTTGATCGGTATTACGATCCAAATAATATGGCGTTTGGGCCGCTGCGCGTTTTCAATCACGACACAATCCAGGGTGGCTCCGGGTTTCCGACGCATTCGCATCGTGAGATGGAAATCGTGACTTACGTCCTGGTAGGACAGTTGGCGCACAAAGACAGCACGGGCGGCGTGGGCTTCATTAATCCCGGCGAAGTTCAGCGCATGACTGCCGGCACAGGCATTGCCCATTCGGAATTTAACGCTTCAGAAACGGAGGCAACAAAGTTGTTGCAAATCTGGGTCATACCAGAACGCGAAGGCTTAACACCTTCGTATGAGCAAAAGCAATTCTCGCTTGAGCAACGGACAGGAAAATTGCTGCCGATTGCTTCAGGTTGGGATTTACCCGAAACAGTAAAAATTCATCAGGACGCAACATTTTACGTTTCACGCCTGAATGCAGGTGATGTCATAGCGCATGAGATGAACGAAAAACGACGCGCTTTCCTGTATGTGATCGAGGGCGAAATTACGCTCAACGGTGAAGTTTTTAAGGCAGGCGATCAGGCACGCATTACCAATGAATCACAACTCGCGCTGGCCGCCACAAACAACGGCGAAATCATTCTGATTGATTTGCCGTGATAACATTTACGCGTTAGCAAAAATTATCAACCATAAGGAAAAAATTAATGGATACACTTGAAACAATCAAACATCGAATTTCAGCGAATAACTTTGACAACACAAAAACCCTTTCAGAAACAGAAATCAGCGACTTGATTTCGTATGCCATCGAAGCGCCGTCTTCATTCAATATTCAACACTGGCGTTTTGTCGCAGTGACTAGGCCCGCAGAAAAAGCGCGGCTGAAAGCAGTCGCCTACAATCAACCGAAAGTAAGCGATGCCGCTGTGACCTTTATCGTTTTGGGTGATTTGCAGGCGCACGAAAGATTGCCGGAAATTTACGCGCCGTTAGTGGCAGCAGGCGCAATGACGCAGGAACAAGTGGATCGGACAGTTGGCATGGCAATTGGCATGTATAGCAGCAATCCGCAAATAGCGCGGGACGAAGCAATTCGTGGAGCTTCGTTGGCGGCCATGACTTTGATGCTGGCAGCAGAGGCAAAAGGATTAGTCAGCGGCCCAATGATCGGCTTTGACCCGGAAGGCGTGAAGCGTGAATTTGGAATTTCTGACCGCTACGTGCCTGTGATGTTGCTTGCGGTTGGTCACGCTGCCGCAGGTAATCATCCGCGTAAACCGCGCCTGAGCGTGGACGAAGTTTTGGCGTTTGAGCAAGGGCGAGAATTTTAAAAGGAGAAAAGGGTAGACTGGCAAATAGCTGGTCTGCCCTTTCCCCACATTTTTACAGCCACTTTAGCCGAACGCTGCTGCCCAACCCGCAGCAATCAGCGCGGCAACCAGATACAACCCGACTAACACCATTGCAGCGCTACCAATTTTCAGCCGCCGTGAGACTGCCGAGTAGCCAATCGCCAGCAATGCAATCCGCCAAATTGCAAACACATCAATCCAGTTCGCAAACGTGACAATAAATTTCGGCAAACTTTCTTTACTCATAAACATTGTCAGCAAAGCGCCGAGGTTTGAACCGATAGGATTTTGTATATCAATTTCGTCAGGGCTTTTCAAAAACAATAGCAGTACGAAAATCAGAGACGAAACCAGCGACACTGCCAGAGAGGCGTAAGCAGTTACACCCAGTACTTGCGTAAAAGTGTTTTCAGCTCCCATAACCATGCTGACCAGCTTGAAAATTCCGGCAATTACCAGAACTGTCCCGATAGTTCCCAGAATGCCAAACAGCGGAAAGGTAGCCTTAACAATTGTCTCATTTCTTTTTATTGCTTCAAGCTGTGGGGCAACCTCTTCCTGCGTCCTCTTGCCATCGGCGACAGCTTTTTCAATCCCCATCGAAGCGATTTTGACTGCGCCAATCCGATCCGCCATGACCCATCCCACTATTGCACCCATTAACGCTAAGACAATCAACGGAACGATTACATTAGGGGCAAGACCAATCCCTTTAAAGGTTTCGCCCGGTGAAAAATATACGCCCATCAAGCGGCTGAAAAAATTTCCGGGTGCGGGTGTATTTACAGTTGTTTCTGGTGTCATAGAGCCTCCTTCAGAAAAAGGTGGCAGTAATCGGTAAGAAGGCTTGGGTACAGCAGTTACTTCGAGAAAGGGGCCGCTACTGACTACTGTCGTTTGTTATTGTCAGTACCACCTGCGGTAGCGGGTGGCGTTAGAACTAATCATTCAGAAAACACGCCGCAAAATGTCCTGGTGTGATTTCTTTAAATTCGGGTTCACTGATTTTACATTTTTCCATGACGTGCGGACAGCGCGTGTGAAAACGGCAGCCCGAAGGTGGATTCATGGGTGTCGGAACTTCTCCAAGCAAGGCAATACGCTCGCGGTCGCGTGTTTGTTCCGGGTCAGGCAAAGGGATTGCAGCGAGCAACGCTTGTGTATACGGATGCTTTGGGTTTTCGTAAAGCTCGGTCGAAGCCGCCAGCTCAACAATTTTGCCGAGGTACATCACGCCGACGCGCGTCGAAATATGCTCAACGACGGCAAGTCCGTGCGAGATGAAAAGATACGTCAACCCAAATTGCGCTTGCAGGTCCTGCAACAAATTCACGACCTGCGCCTGCACCGAAACATCCAGCGCGGAGACTGGTTCATCAGCGACAATAAAATCAGGATTCAAAGCCAATGCGCGAGCGATGCCGATGCGCTGGCGTTGTCCGCCGCTGAATTGATGCGGGTAACGATTCGCGTAATCAGGATCAAGCTTAACAACTTTTAGCAATTCAGCTACACGGTCTTTGCGTTCCTGTTTGTTGCCAATGCTGTGAACGATCAAAGGTTCGCCAATGATGTCGCCGACTTTCATGCGCGGATTCAGCGACGAGTAAGGGTCCTGGAAAACAATCTGCATCCGCCGTCGCAAAGCCCGCATTTCGCTTTTGCTGAGAGATAATAAATCCTGTCCGTCAAAATTTATTTCCCCACTGGTTGGTTCAATCAAGCGCAATAAACATCGCCCTACCGTAGTCTTGCCGCAACCTGATTCGCCGACGAGTCCAAGCGTTTCGCCACGTTCGATATTGAATGAAACCCCATCAACGGCGCGCACTGATTGACCGCCCGAAGCGGGAAAATGTTTCTTGAGATTTTCGATTTGAACTAATGTCTGAGTCATTCGGATGAAAACGATTTCGAGTTTAATAGAACGCAGATGACGCGGATTATGCTGATTAATGCGGATCAGAAAATATCTGCGTAAATCCGCTTCATCCGCGTCATCTGCGTTCTATTGATAAATTTCATTCACGCGTATACAACGCGATAAATGATTGTTGCCCACATCAACTAAAGGAATTTCCCCTGTCCTACATTTTTCCTGCGCGTGCGTACAGCGCGGAGCAAAGCGACAGCCTGCGGGCAATTCCAAAGGATTTGGCACGACGCCTTCGATGGTTTGCAGGCGGGAGCCGTGTGCTGTTTTACCTAATTTGGGCACGGCTCGTAATAATCCTTCGGTGTACGGATGGCGCGGACGAGCAAATAATTCACGGACGGAAGCTTCTTCAATAACTTTTCCGGCGTACATCACGGCGACGCGATCAGCGGTTTCGGCTACGACGCCGAGGTCGTGCGTAATGAGCAGTAATCCTAGTTTTCTTTTCTCGCGGAGTTCCGCCAGTTCCTGCAAAATCTGCGCCTGAATTGTCACGTCCAACGCCGTAGTCGGTTCGTCCGCAATTAATAATTTTGGATCACATGCCAGCGCCATGGCAATCATTACGCGTTGCCGCATGCCGCCGGACATTTCGTGCGGATAATTTTTGGCGCGGGCTTCGGGGGCGGGAATCGCTACGTCGCGCATTCCTTCGACGGCTTGACGCCAGGCTTCTTTTTTGGAGACGCCGCGATGCAATCTGATCGCTTCGGCAATTTGTTCGCCAACCGTATAGACAGGATTCAGCGAAGTCATCGGGTCCTGAAAAATCATGGCGATGTCGTTGCCGCGCATCTTCCGCATTTCGTTTTCGCTGAGCTTGAGCAGGTCGCGCCCTTCAAACAAAATCTCGCCGCCTGCGATGTGTCCGGGATGCGCGACGAGGCGCATAATCGAAAGCGCAGTAACAGACTTGCCGCAGCCTGATTCACCGACTACGCACAGGGTTTCGCCACTTTCGACCGTGAAAGAAACATCATCCACCGAGCGCACTTCGCCGCGTGCCGTAGCGAAATAAGTTTTCAGATTTTTGACTGCGAGCAAAGACATAGAAGATTTCAAAACGAAGATTTGAGATCACTGCGAGCGCGAATAATAAACGAAGCTGAAGAGAATGGCGATAGCGGTAATGATCGCGCTCAGGTACGCAAACCACTCGCCGTACTTTGTATACATCGTCAGGCCTTTTCTGGCTTCGGCGGCCCAGACTTTGCTGGCGGGAACAAACGTCGGTAACGACTCAGCAACTTTTCCCTCCGCCGTAATCAACGCTGAAATTCCGCTGTTCGTCACACGCACAATATCACGGCCATTTTCGATGGCACGCATCCGGGCGTGATTCAAATGTTGCTGCGCTCCGGATGAATTACCAAACCACGCATCGTCAGAAACATTGATGAGCAACGATGCACCATTATTGACGAATTGCCGCACGATGTTTGGATACGCGGCTTCGTAACAAATAAACATACCCGGTTTGACGAAAGTTGTCGTGCGCTCAAGTGCCACTTCGCCATTTGTTTCCTGCTCGTTTTGGATCAGCGCAAGCTGGGTGGAGAGTTTGAGCGAATTGACGACGGCGGTGTTACCAATATTAAAATCACCAATCATAGCAGGAACAAAATGTCCTAACACGGAACGAAATGGCACGTATTCACCAAACGGGACAAGGCGCATTTTGTCGTAACGCTTCAGCACTTTTCCATCCGGTGTGACCGTTTGCACACTGTTGTAAACTTTCTCTCCATCGCGCCCTATCGCGCTGAAAAGCAAATACGCATTGGTTTCTTTGGTGATCGCGTTGATTTTATTTCTGGTGGTTTCGTCCTGTTCGTAATTCAACACCATTGGCGATTCAGCCCAAACAATGATGTCAGCTTTTTTGTTTGCCTCGCTGATCGCTTCGCGGGTGAGCTTGAGGTTGGTTTCAAGTCCGCTTTCGTTCCGCTGCGTCAATTCGTCAGAATGCGTGAGAATATCAACGGGGAGATTTGGCTGTACACAGGCAATTGAAACTATTTTATTTGTAATCCCAGGCTTGGATTCATTGCTAAGTATCAACCCCCAAGCCATCAAGCCGAGCAATAAATAAGCAGCTAGTACCCATTTTGCTGCGGGTCGCTTAACTTCACGCGCTAAAATCAGAACAACGCTGACGGCACAAATAATAAAACTTAGTGAGGCAACTCCGCCGGTGCTTGCCAACTGTGCGATGACAAAATAATTGACTTGCGAAATTCCGAGCGCATTCCACGTCACGCCTGTCGTTATTGCTCGTAACCACTCCGTCGCCACCCAGGCAAACGGTGCTAAGCCCAAAGCTGGAATGCCAAAACTCTTTACTAATCGAGTTGTAATTAAGGCAAACAAGCCAAGAAAGAATCCTGTAATCGCGGTAAATAAAGCCGCGCATAAATAAGCCAGCACGATATTCATCCCGCCATACTGAATCATTGAATGCGTAATCCAGTTGCACGAGAAAAAGAAAAATACCCAGCCGGTAATCCAGCCCAAGCCAAACGCCTTCCGTAATGTCTGGCCTTCGCTGGTCAGGACGAGTAACAACGGAACCAGCGCGATCCACGCCAGAAAGCTCAAATCAAATTTGGGGAATGACAAAACCAGCAAACCGCCGGAAATTATGGCGGCGACATATTCAGAGCCAGGGAAACGATGAAGAAAAGAAGCAGGCTTCATCGC
>JAYSTY010000232.1:0-44031 GCA_043719385.1 Blastocatellia bacterium
GTATTGGCCTTCGTTGATGGCTTCCGGCAAATCGCGGAACAACGCGCAATCGCCGAGGAAATCTGACCGCATCGTCAGGATGACGTAAATATTTACTTCGCGTTGCCGACCAGCTTCGAGCAACAATTTAACGAACGCAGCGGCTTCGTTTTTAAACGAATCGGTTTTGGCGGTTTTGGCAAAGCGAAAGATTTCTTCAAATTGATCTACAAGGACGAGCAGGTTTTCTGACGCAGGCATCATCGCCTGGCGCACGGCTTCGATCAGACCGAGGCTGCCGCGCCGCAATGTCGCTTCGGTGATCGTGGCCTGGAGTTTCGCGTTGTCGGGATGTTCAGAACCAAAGACATTTTTTTCATTGAGTGATTGCGCCAGATTGCCAATCGGATTGTTGCCGGGACGCATAATCGCTACGCGCCAGTTGGAACCCGCGCTTGGCATCATTCCGCCGTAGAGTTCAGGTAATAACCCGGCACGTGCGAGCGAAGATTTGCCGCTGCCGGAAGTGCCGACGATGGCGACAAAGCGCGTGGCGCTCAGTTTGCGCAACACCTGTTCGCTTTGCCCGTCGCGTCCGAAAAACAAATGGCTCTCGTCAAATTCAAACGGACGCAAACCGGGAAACGGATTGGTGCGCGTGGCAGTTAACATTTCGGTAGTCATTAAATTGCTCCTTTCGCCTGACGAATCTGGTCAAGGAATGGGGTCAACACGTTGGGATTGAACGCGCCAAAGCTGGTAATCGTTAAGGCATCTGGAATCAGGGCACTGGCTTTCCAGTCTGTCTGAGGCAAGTCCAAAAAAATCGCTTTGGCAAGCATTGGTGTCTCGCGCTGTGTCGCGCTGCTGCGGCGTAATTTACTCAGGTTCGATTTGAACCAATACTCTCTGGTCGTTCCGCAATAAATCATTGAGGCATCACAGGTCGCCAGCATATCTTTGTGATATTCGTTGTATTCATCATCCGTCCCTTCCAGCAATGGTAATTCCACGATTAAGCCCTGGGCGATGAGATGTTTTCTGAGCGGCGCGACGGCTTCATAATCCGGCTTATCGCAAATCAGATAAACCGACGCATTGGAGCCGTTACCGTTGGTCGTGGCATCAATTTTCTTTTTGATTGCCAGTTTGTCGTGAATGCGGGTTTTCAGGTCTTCGAGAGAAATTTGCAAAAGCTCGGCGTTTTTTGGCCTGTCATTGCCGCGTTGTAATTCTTCGATAAAAGCCTGGTGGCGCGGGTCATCTGATTGTAGTTTGTCAGGCAGCCAGATGAGTTGCGTAAAATTTGGTTCTGCGGCACGCTCAGCGGCCAATTCATATTGTAGCTGCGCGATGCCGGGCTGTTGACCAATCAGGTGAACAGCCAGGCGGCTGTGACTGATATGGCCGCGCACCGCTTCCATCAGCGCCGATGTTCGCAACGGCAAATCACCATCGGGCAAAATGAGATGACCGTGTTGTTGCAATTCGCGGCGAATTTCGTCACGTTGTTCGCGGAGATCAGCGGTCGTTTCGGCGAGATAAATCGCAGCATTTGAGGGCAAGGCTATTGGTGTGTGAGGTGTGTGACTTGCGGGTACTGAAACCGGAGGGAATTGAGCTTCCAGGGATTTGATGAATTCTTTAATATCCCAAACCAGGTCTTTGAGCTTTTTCCAGTAGCGAAGATCGCCCCCAAGTTCGATGTGCGCATTGTAATCATCAGGACGCTCACGCATTTGATCCATTTCAAAGAATTCGTAGCCCAATGAATCCTGGATGGATGACGGATGGTCTTCGCGCTTTATGTAAGTTTTTACAATCTTGAAGACACGGGATTTGCTGTTGAGCCGTAAGCCACCATTTTGTTCGGCGTATTTACAAAATTCATTCAACTCGCGCTGACACCACTCAGAAGTCAGATAACGAGGGGAAAGCACCGAGACAATAATTGCTGTTCTGGAAAGCTGGTTAAAAATCTCTTCCGAGAAAATATCATTTCCTACCAATTTACTATCACGCCAAATTTTGACCTTGTAACCAAGCTCCTGAAATAGCTGGTCAGCTAACCGCTGATGAAGCAGGTCAATCCAGCCCTCAAGCCCTTTGGCCAATGGTGTGTTATCAGCGTGTGTATAGCTGATGAAGATTTCAGGCGTCTCCATCTTCACCTCAATTGCGGTTGTGGAACAGAACTGACAATTTCTCTGTTCAGATAAATGTTCGTAGACAACAACAGGGAACGGCTGCTTCCC
Organism: Blastocatellia bacterium; assembly: GCA_043719385.1. Classification (GTDB taxonomy): domain Bacteria; phylum Acidobacteriota; class Blastocatellia; order RBC074; family RBC074; genus JAFDVL01. Next base: position 2,235 of record JAYSTY010000232.1, read on the forward strand.
TACTGGCTTATTGCCGGAAAACGATCAGGACTAATTGCTCTTTGATGAAACGGTGCGGATTATAATCCAGCCTTCAGGAAAAAGAAACGACGGGGTGATCGTAGCGCAACCAGCCATGGTTGCGCGGTGTGCTGGCTCATCCTTTTATTGGTAAGCTGTCTCCACCAGACGCAACGCAACCATAGCTGGTTGCGCTACGCTGGTGCTGATATTTCTTTTTCTTGCAATCTTTGGCAGTCACCTTTCGGCGCTCAAAGCAAGGCGCGCTTGATGCTGGTTAGGATTTTCACGACCTCTAGCCAGTTATTTTTTTTATCTCTTTTTTTATCGCTCAGCACCGAAATCATAAAGTCGAATTGTTTGTAAACCGAGTCCTTTTGTTTTGGTGTGGAACCACTGTCAAAGGCCTTTTTGTATTGCGCAACAATTTCCTGCTGACGATTTTTATCGGCTAGTTCTGCCGATAACAGGAACTCAATTAAGGCCGCCTCCGGCCCCGCCACACGGCGCCAGAAATCAGTGGCTTGGGCGGCGGCGTTTTTAATAACTACGACCCGTTCGCTCAGCATCGCCTGCCCTTTCGCACCGCCACCGCCACCTGACAAAATATAGCAGGCTGCCCAGTTCCCCGCTGGATAATAGGCGTCCGGGTTTTTTGTTTTCTGGGCGTGTTCATAGGCTTCACCATAATATTTCTTTGCCTCGGTTAAGTTCTTATGGCGCTCGATGCCGGCCATTGCCAATTTTTTATAGAAGCTCCCCAACAATGACAAGCGTTCCATTGTCCTGCCAATGCCAACCAGGCTGCTCAGGCGATGCGCGGATTTTTCAATAAAATCATCGGCCTCCGTCCGCTTTGTTTTGGCGCTGCCGCCCTGCGCCTGAATAAGATCAAGCGCGTGACGAACTTCAAGGTTCGCCAACTGCTCGACTGCCTCCAGCGACATTTTGCCGCCTTTATCATTGATGGCCTGGCGATAATAATCAATCGCCTGCGCATAATCACCCAGCGCCGCCCAGGCCCCACCAAACGCGCTGAGAATTTGCCCATCAAGCCATTCCGGGCGAATGCCGCTCTGTAATTCTGTCAGTTGCTTTTTAATATTAGCCCGGTAATCAGGGCTGGCGTTCCCAATCGCAGAGGTGAGGCTGAGAATTTTGTCACGATATTCCTTTGGCGCATAAAATTTACCGGTGGGGCCAGAAGTTGCCCCGCCTAAATTAAGGACAAATTCAGGATTGCCATAACATTGATACGCGCCCCAGGTATTTGAGGATTGATGTTTATTGTAAGTTTCCTCGCGTGCGTCTTTGACAGCATCGCCAAAAGTTGCTTTCTGCAACATGCGGTCATAGAAAACTTTGGCAAAGGTCGCGGCGGCTCCATCATCCACGGCCCAGCCCGCCGCGATAATCGCCTTCACGCCCATCCTGATCAACTCTTCAGCGATACTGGCGGCCAATTTGCCAAACGCAACCTTGCGCTCCTCCTGACCCGCTTCAATCCTGCCCAGGTGACAGCAATTGATGAAAACCAGGTCAGGCACAGTTGAAAGTTTACATAACTCGGCAGCCGTCAGATAGGTATCCTCACTTAACACCATCCCGCTTTTGCTGGGGTTTTTCTCGTCGTAATCACCGTGTCCAGCCAAATGAATGATCCGATAATCTTTGGCATACAGTGCGTTGATAATCGCTGGCATTTTCTCCTGGGTTAACAATTTCACCTCATAACTGCCCGTCAAAACATTATTGACGGTCTCGGCTTCTCGTTTGGCGCCCGGCAGCGGGGAAATATTATTGATCGTATCGCCAATGACCAGCGCATTCAGGTCACGCGCCGGTTGCGGGTTCAACCGATAATCACTGGTCTTCAGTTGCCGAATCATGCCTTTTTTCAAGGCGAGCGGTTTCGTCTCTTTGCCATGCCGTTCCGCCAGCAATTCCCACGGATACTGCGCCGCATCACGATCAACAATCATCATCAAATTTGACTGATCGTTGGACTGGTCACGGAGCGAGTTGGGAACCAGCAAGTGAAAGAGTGTCGAGCCAAGTTCAGGATCGTAACCCGATTGACCGCTGGCAGCCTGAATCAGTTTATCCACCAATCCCCGCTGGGTAGCATTCAGCGACTCTTCAGCGCGAGCGCGTTCAGTCTGCACCGAAAAATGCAGGTTTTTCAGGCCGGCACTCGAACCATCGCCGTCCGCCTGAGAAGTGATGATGATGCGACTCCATTTGGAGGTAGAAGGAGTCGGAGGACGGAGAAATTGCCCGCCTTCACCAGGCTTCAGATAATTCGGCTCGACGATGATGCGTTCCTCATCATTGCCGTTCTGCGTGATTCTGCGGGCTAATACCACCGCCGAGTTAATCGCCTGAATAGCGACATCCTCATAAATTTCAATAAATTCTACGACCTCAATCCGCACTTTATTCCACAGCTCCTGCGCCCGTAAGGCACGATTGGCCTGCATCACGCCCTGCACAATTGCCAGGATGGAGTTTTCCACGCTGAGGGCATTCGTGCCATAAGTTCCAATCAGCAGCGCACTGATTTTTGCCGGACGATAGACGCCTGCGGCGGCCTCATCATTTTGCTCAATGACGCTGAGCGCATAACGTAAGGCTGCGTTAGAAACCCCAAAGCGTACTTTCTCCGGCGTGATCTCGCCCATCTCGCCCAGGCCGATAACCAGTGCGCCTTGCGGCAAACTACCAGGCGCCAACAACACTTCAATCGTCCCTGCCGCACCAGGATACAGTTCCGCCTGCGCCAGCCGGGAAAGCCGATAATTCAAATTTTCATCAATCACTCTTTCTGCCCCGACAATAATACCGCCCTGATAATGTCCAACAGCCACCGGATAGCTGGCATAGCGCAAATTGGTATGAACAACTGAGAGCTTCAGCGTATGTTTGACTTTATCCTCACCGCGTTTGACCTGCCCGCCGATTGCGGCGGCAAGTACTTCTTCTTCCGTGGGGAATAAAATTGGTTTGTCTTTGGGTAATTTTTGCCGCGTCTCTTCGCCGCGAAACACTTTTGGCTGGGTGGACAACTTGTCGGTTTTACCGGTTTGGAGCAATTCAGCAATCGCTCCAAAGGCAGGCGCGTGATTTGCCATGTCACCATGCACAGCTTCCATATACCAAGTTGGCACACCTTCTAGGCGTCCCAATTCATAGGTCACGCGTCCGTCACCCATTGCCCTGGCCACAAACGTGAGCGTGTCATCATCAAGTCCACAGGGCGTCAGCGCCGCTTCACCTGCAACGTAAACCATGTGCGCAGGGTCTACGGCTTTCGCTATTTTTTCCCGTACCTGTTTCGCTTCACGGAGCCGATTGACTGCCGGCGGAACAAGGCCTTTGATAGTTTTCCAGCGGGCGGGTTCGAGGAATTCCAGCGGTAACATTTCGAGCAGTCCTGGGTATTCACGAATAATCGCAATCAATTCATCAAGGCTGTGATGGACATCCCAAAACGCGAGGCTGCGCAACAAATCTTCCTGCCCCGCTAACAACTGCGGAACGATAAAAGAGCCGTGATTAGGCGTCCCCAGCATCACCAGGCGTCCGCCGCGCTGACAAACCTGACGCCAGACATTGTCCTTATCGTTGGCAATCATGGCGCGTGAAACTAATCCGCCCATCGAATGTGCCAGCAAATAAATCGGCTTCTTATGTGCTGTCAGCTCGGTGCTGATCGCCGCCCTTAATGTTGCTCCGGCTTCTTCAACCGAACGCCGCCAGTCGTAATGAAATTGCCGCACGTCATAATTCGGGCTGAGATAATCAACTAATTGCTGATAAGAACTGGCAATCAAGCCAGTGGACAAAATATTCGGCGTATTGATTGCAAGCCTGCCCATGCCACCCAGCACCAGACGCACGTATTTCAACCATATCTGGTCTGTGTTATCTGCCAGCAGGCTGCCCATAATGCCGGGCAGCAAAAACACCACCGGCAAATCTTTGGTTACCGCTGCATCACGTTTGAGGGCAGACACCATCTCCAAAGGAGCTTCACGCTTCAAGGCCTTGAAACCTGGCGGCGTTGTGTCACTGAGCAGAAATTTTTGGAGCTGGGAACGCGATGAACTATTACCAAAATAATTGAAGTGATTGACTTCCGCGCCCTGCTCGAAAAAATAAGCCGACTTGCCTTCCGCCCGTTTCAGTCCGCCATACATCGCGTCGGTGTTCACGACTAAATCGTGATCTTCGAGGAAAAAAACATCGGTCGCAAAAATCTTCAATTTACCAATGACGCCTGCGCCTTCGGTATCGCCCGCAATCACGCCTAAACTGGAGTCAGAAATCAAATTTGAACTATTGAGCAAATGGATAAACGGCGATTCCGGCATTTGCGCTTCGATGCCCGGTAATTCTTCCGGTTCGGCACGCAAACTGACCAGTTCCAGCACGGTCGCTTTCACAAAATCATAAATGGGATTTTCCTTCAGACCCGGAATAAAGCTGATGAGATTCAGCAAGGTTGAGAGGTATAAATCAAGTCGTTTGGAGGCGAGAATTGTCCCGCGTGCCGGACAGGCAACACGCACAATTTTCTCGACCTGCAATTTTTTCTGCTTTAGCAAAGCAACCAGCTCAGCCAGCAATTTCGCGTCATCAGGACGATTGGCACTGACAAAGGGGGCGCTCAAAATATCAAGGTCAAAATCTGCCGAGTTGACAGGCAAACAGAGCAATTCACCCACCAGTCCGCCGCGTGAGTGCGTAACCAAATGCAGCTTCGCCTTATCCGGCAACTTCCCAACCAAATCAATTGCATTTTCAATGGGATTAAGGCTGAGCGTGCGATGTTGATAGGCAAGGATACGATTGCCATAATTTTTCACCAGGTCATTCCATTCATCAGTGCCGGCCAGACGCCAGTAACCGCCGCCGCTGCTGGAGGCCGTGCCGTGAATAAAGAGCAACCACGGAGCATCGCCCGTCAGACTCGCAACGGACGTAATCTCATCATCCTGCACCAGTTCTTTGGGATTGGGGAAACGATACAACCCCGTCCCCGGTTGAAGCTGGCCTTCAAGTTTTGCAATGATCGCTTTTGCTCCCGCTTCTGCCACCACAGTTGTCGGACTGATGCGTAAAACTTTCAAGCCCTTGAGCGCCAAATCAAAGATCAGCCCACGCTGCGCACCGCCGCCGCGTGAAGGCAGCGCCGCAGGTACACGCACTTCTCGCTTATCCGAGTCTTTTTGCGGTTCCGTCTGGTTGAGGTCTTCGCGTAATTGCGCCACCGAAATCCATTGCTTGACGCCATTCTCAAATTCTATTTCTACCACGTCGCTGTCGTGCGCACCTTCCAGCGCGGAAAACTGTTCTTTATCAGTCCCGCGCACAGTCGTGTCCACCACATGCGTACGAATTGTTTCGACGCTGATTGTATTCAGCAGGGTTTCAGAACTAGCAGCATTTTCAACTTCGCGGCCAGGCAAAATAAGTCGGGTTGTCATAAAAGTCTCCAAATAGGTAGCTGGAAAAATACACTTCGGCTGGTTTGGGGGAGAGCATCGAAACGGAACAATTAAAACTTAAGTTTTTTACTTAGGGGATTACAACGAAGGCCTTTTACCTGATTGTCAGATTACCGTCAAGCTATTTCTTTATTTTGTTATCAGTACCGACCAAAACCTGCAAATCAATTGCCCGTTGTCATAGATTTATATTTTTTCTTCAAAATCTTTCAGACTAAATAAAACCCCTGCGAGTCTTAACCGCCGTAAAGCAAAGTCGCAGAGGTCCCGAAATATGAAGAACCCGGCTCACTACGACTCGCGGTACTGCACCCGGAGCCGTAGCGACGGGCTGCATCTTTATTCTGTATCCCCTCGCAGAGACATTTTTAATTACATCTCAACGCTGGTAGTTTTTTTCAGTTCTGATTTCAGGAGGATTTTATGCCGTATCCAAATCGAATATCCCTGACCAATAAAATCAAACGATTGCTGGTCGTGATATTTGCCGTTGCCATCTCCATTTCCGCGCTTGGTCGCATGGGATTGCAACTTAATTCGTTCGCTGCGATTGATCAAAACCAGGCAAAAATTGTGCAGGTAAAAGATCGTGCCGCGACCCAGCCGCCACCGGCAGACGAAAACATTCCACAAGCGGTAAGCGCGACGCGAACGAGCCTGAGCGATGATTGCAGTTACCTGCGCGAGCCGGAAAAATTCACCGCAGCGCTCGCTCGTCATCGCGATGAAATTTCGCGCGCCACTGAACGATTCAGCCTCGAAGCCGCCAATGCCACCGACAAGAAATTAATTCCGCCGCAAAATGTCCCGCGCAAAAATTATCTTGATACCATTCTGTTTGACCGCATGGCGAAAGACAGTGTGATGTCGGCTGCAATTTGTACGGACGAAGAATTTATTCGTCGCGTTTACCTGGACTTGACCGGACGCATACCAGCGGCAACGACGGTCACAACTTTTCTCAAAGACACCAATGCCAGCAAACGCGATGTCCTTGTTGATGCGCTGATTGGAACGCCTGAATACATAGACAAATGGACAATGTTCTTTGGTGATCTGTACAAAAATACGGCACGTTCCGTCAATATCACGCGCTACTCCGGCGGACGCGATGGTTTTTACAACTACATCAAAGACGCGCTTACAACCAATAAAAATTACGCGCAAATGGTGACGGAAATGATTACCGCGAATGGTGATAATTTCGTCAATGGTGAAAATAATTTTATCGTTGGTGGCAACATTCCGATGGGGCCGACCCAGGACACGATGGATGGTCGCGCCGTACAAACTGCCAGCATGTTTTTGGGGATCAACTCGCTTGACTGCCTGCTCTGTCACAACGGAGCGGGACATTTGACGAATGTAAATTTATGGGGAGCACAACGCACTCGTGCCGAAGCCTGGGGCATGTCAGCATTTTTTGCCCGCGTGAATATTGCGCGGACGGTGCTTTCGCAAACGCCCAATTACTATAAATTTACCGTTTCAGAACGAACCAGCGGAGAGTATTTACTCAATACCAATTCAGGCAATCGTCAGAATCGCAATCCGATTAATGGCGTCAACACTGTCGCGCCAAATTATATTTTAGGCGGAGGCAGCGTTAATACTGGCGAAAATCGTCGCCAGGCATTGGCCAGGCTGGTGACGACGGACAGACAATTTGCACGCGCCACCGTCAATTATATCTGGGAAAAACTGATGGTCGAAGCGCTGGTTTCACCCTCGAATACTTTTGATCCGGCCCGCCTTGATTCAACTGCGCAATTGCCGAGCGGATGGGCTGTGCAACCCGCCAATCCTGAATTGCTCGAAGCCTTAACCAACGATTTTATCAAGAGCAATTACAACCTTCGCACCTTGATTGCGACCATTGTCAAAGCCAACGCATATCAACTTTCGACCCAATATCCAGGCACTTGGAGTTTAGCTCTCGTGCCCTATTACGCCCGCAAATATGTGCGGCGGCTGGATGCAGAAGAAATCCATGATGCGATTCTTTCGGCAACGGCGATTGGGGCGGCTTACCAGTTAAAAGATACGCTCGGAAACAATACCTGGAGTGTGAGTTATGCGATGCAACTGCCCGATCCGTCGGAACCGCGCAGCAACGGAACGGTGGCGCAATTTCTCAATTCCTTTATTCGCGGCGACCGTGATGTCAAACCGCGCTCACAGGAACCGTCCATCCTGCAATCGTTGAATTTGATGAATCATTCCTTTGTAATGTTGCGGATTCATCAGGCGAATGCCGGATCGAATGTCGCTAAATTATTGGGCAATGCAACCCTTACCAATCAGGAGATTATTACGCAGCTTTACCTGAGTACTCTTTCGCGCAATCCCGGCACGGAGGAAATGAATACGCTGCTTCCGCTGTATTCCACAATGACCAAAAAAGATGCAACCGAAGCGATTCAATGGACACTCCTGAATAAAATGGATTTTATTTTTAATTACTAAATCGGGTTTCAGTGTACGGAACCCGGCTCGCTATGGCTCGCGGGACTTTCCCCTGACGAACTCACAAGCAAGAGGTTATCAATGACGAATCATCATCAATACGGACATAGTTGCGAAATTTGCCAGCCCGAACGCGCCCTCAATTCACCGCTCACCGGGCCAGTGCTGGGCCGCCGAAATTTCTTCAAAATTGCCGGCGCCGGCATCACCGGAGCGTTTCTGTCTCCACTGCTTAATTCTAAAGTTATTGCCGCCCCAACGACCGATTTACATCTGTTCGGCAGAGCCAGAAATTGTATTTTTGTTTTATTAACCGGCGCTCCAAGCCATACCGACACATTTGATTTAAAAGTCGGAACGTGGACGCCGGCTGATTTCAATCCAACTACCTATAATGGTGTTTTATTTCCCCAGGGACTGATGCCAAAACTGGCAGATCAACTCGGCAAATTATCCATCGTCAGAAATTTAATCGCTCCGGCACTCGTTCATCCACTGCAACAAACCTGGGCGCAGGTGGCACGCAGTCCAAGTTCAGCGCTCGGCAAAATCGCTCCAAATATCGGCAGCGTCGTCGCGCTTGAATTTGAACCACAACGCAAACCCAACCAGAAATTGCCAGGCTTTGTTTCGCTCAATACAGGCGGCAACGTAGTCGGGGCAGGATATTTCAATGGGCTTTATTCGCCGTTTGATATAACCGCCAATACTACGGGGCTGGGAAATCTTGCCAGTTCAGATGGACAAAATAAATTTGAGGCGCGATACGCGGTGCTGAAAACACTTGATGCCGCGCTGCGCACGAATTCACCGCTGGGCGATGATGTGACAACCATGGGCGGATTTTATGATCGCAGCAAAGAGATGATGTATAACGCGGAGGTGGATGCGGTCTTCAAATTTACGATGACCGAACAGGCGCGTTATGTCAGTGCCGAAGACATTGCACGGGCTGGGGGAACGAGTTTTGGCAATTCCTGCATCGTGGCGCGGAACCTTGTCAAAGCAAATTTAGGGGCTCGGTTTGTACAAATTAATTACGGCAACTGGGATCATCACGACGACATTTACGATAAGACCGATCCCACCAGGGTTCACGGCATGGCGGCGGGATTGGATAACGCTTTGTCTACACTCATCACCGATCTTGCCGCCGAACCGGGAATTAATGGCGGTTCGTTATTGGACGAAACTTTGATTGTTGTCATGGGCGAATTCGGGCGAACAGTCGGACAGCCGACCGGACAAAATGGCCGCGATCATTACTACAATCATTTTGCGGTTTTAACAGGCGGAGGAGTTGTCGGTGGTAAAGTGATTGGCACGACCACCGCCTCTGGTAATTCAGTCCAGGATGCCGGATGGTCACAAAATCGTCCGACGCAATATGAAGATATTGCCGCAACAATTTATGCCGCGCTGGGCATTAATTATTTCACCGTGCGACACGATGATCCGTTCAATCGCGGTTTTGAATATGTGCCATTTGCTGCGGAAGGCGTGTGGTATCCCATCACAGAACTGTTCGACCGCAACGCAGCGCGAACCCGCACAACCGGAACCATGAGGCGCGATGCCGGAGGACGAACAACGCAATAATTTTAAGACGGTACGGCGAGTGGTAGCGAGTTGGTGGCTCCTGCTATTTACCCAATTCAGCAAAGCTCAAATTTAAGATTGGATACTGTTTCCAATCTTTGTAATCGAAGTGCCACCACTCAAAATCATTGGCGCTGAAGCCTTGCGCTTCCATTGCTGCACGCAACAAATCACGCGTTTTTCGTTGCGCCGGGGTTCCGCCTTTGTAAGTCGGATACGAACGCTCCGTCATTTCGTCATAAGCACCCGGCATGGCGATTTCCTGGCCTGACTGCAAATCATACAAAGACAAATCAATCGCACAGCCGCGATTATGTTTGGAACCTTTTTGCGGGTTCGCAACAAAATTATGCAGAGTCGCCGGGGTCGCATCCCAAAATAATTTCGTAATCGCCCACGGACGATAGCCGTCAAAAATCAATAGCCCATAGCCTTGTTGTTGCAATTTCTGGCTAACGCGGCGGAGTGCTTCAGCGGCTGGTTTTTGCAAAAAAGCGCGCGCCTCTGAATACAACGGACGACCGACAAAATTATTTGCGGTGGCGTAACGAATATCGAGCTTGAGCGTGGGATCAAATTTAATTAGCTCAACTAAATCGGGCTGATGAAAACTTCCCTGCTCAACTGGCGGTGTTTCAATCTTTGCCACTTCAGGCGGGACAGCAGGCGTTGTCGTTGTCGTTTGAACTGGCGGCAGTGAGCGGACTTTGGGCTGAACACTTTTTGTTTTGCAGCTTGATTGGAGATGCGAAATGCCCAATAGACTGGTGGTAAAAATTACCAGTATAAAGTGGCTAATTGCGCACCAGCGGCGGGGCTTTATCATTTGTTTCAACCTTGCGAAGTTGGTTGAGAAGCGAAAGTTCTTGTCACTTATCTCCGCGCAACAGCTTATGCGCCTTGAGCGCAATCGCTACTTTATCGCTGGGCGCGAGTGGCATGCGCTTGGCATCCCATTTTGAGCGTAAGGTTTTGACGAAAAATTCCTGACCGCCGGGGGTCACAACCTTAGCACGGTTAATGGACGTGACCAGTTGCGGTTTTTGGGGCGGCAGATGCGAGTTCAGTAAGCGGACGGTGACGGCTTCTGTCGCGCCATTAAATGTTACCTCAGAAACTTCGCCATCGCCTAAATAATAAGGGGTTTCGGCAACTCCGACCTCAGAATTTAACATCACATCTTCGGGACGGAAAATGATTTTGACGCGCTCATCTTCACTCATTTCTTCTTCGCGCACTTCACGCGGTGGCACCAGGAAAAAATCGTTATCGAGCCGAATCAAGCCATAATGCCAGTGTCCGCTCAACACATTGGCAGCGCCTAAAAATGTGGCGACGAATTCAGTTTGTGGATCATTGTAAATTTCTTCCGGCGTGCCAATTTGTTCGAGGCGGCCTTTGTTGAGAATGGCGATGTGATCACCTAATTCCAGCGCTTCCTCCTGATCGTGCGTAATGAACAAAGCAGGCACGCGCAAATCCCTTAACAACTGGCGAATTTCGCGGCGCAACGACACCCGCGTGTGCGGATCAAGCGCACTGAAAGATTCATCAAATAATAAAACGTCCGGTTCATAAGCTAACGCTCGCGCAATGGCGACACGCTGTTGCTGACCACCGGAAAGATGCCGCGGTTTTTTATCACACTGGTCGTTTAGATTAATCATCGTCAACAGTTTGTTGACAACTTCGGCGCGTTTTTTGGCTCTGACGCCGCGAATCTTCAGGCCAAAGCCAATATTTTCAGCGACGGTCATTTCGGGAAAGAGAGCGTAATTTTGAAAGATGACGCCGACGTTGCGATCACGAGCGCGCAGGTTTTCAATCTCGCGGTCACGCAAAATCACGGCTCCGGTGTCAGGATTTTCCAGCCCCGCAATGATGCGCAACGTCGTGCTTTTACCGCTGCCCGATGGCCCCAGTAAAACCAGGCTTTCTCCTTCCGCCACATTGAAGCTGACATCGTCCAGCACAATTTCGTCGCCAAACCGTTTGGTCAGGTTGCGCACACTGAGCGCAGATCGAGTATCCGCGTTGCGGTTGGCAAAAGCCTGCGTTTCAGGAAATAAAGTCATTACCATTTCTCGTGCCATCATTGACCTCGCTTTCTGAAGAGGTTTCGAGTTTCGGGTTTTGGGTTTCGTGGGACGAGGCTATTTTGGCTGCCTCGAAACTCGAAACTTAAAGCCCGAAACTCGAAACCCGAAACTCGAAACTCATCGTTCCAGCCTCTTTCTAAAAATCATAATCAGCGAGAAAATTGCGAAGGAGATGATCGCCAGGACTATCGCAATTGCGTTCGCGGCTTCGACATCGCCATCGTTATAACGCGCGTAAATGTAAAGCGGGGCCGTTTGCGTCTTCATCATCATATTCCCACTGACCATAATCGTCGAGCCGAATTCACCAATCGAACGCGCAAACGTTAACAAGGCTCCGGTCACAATCGCGCTTCGCAAACTCGGTAAAACGACATACCGAAAAGCCTGCCACCGCGAAGCGCCGATAGTTTCTGCCGCATCCTCAAGATTCGTATCGAAATTTTCCAGCGCGGGCTTAATCGTGCCAAAGGCCAGCGGAAAAGTGACAAAAATATTCGCCAGAATAATCGCGGCAGTGGTGAACATCACCTGCCATTCAGTCGCCTCTAAAAATCTGCCGATCAAGCCAAACGGCCCCCACAGCAACAACAAAGCAAAGCCGGCGACCGCGGTCGGAATCGCCGTCGGCAGGCTGATAATAATCATCAGGGCTGAATCGCCGCGAAATTCATATTTGGTCATCACCCACGCGGCAATAATGCCAAAAATCACATTGCAAATCGTGGCGACGCTGCTGGTGAGTAAACTTAGTTTCAACGAAAAGATCGCGGCGGGATTCACCAGGGCTTCCCAAAAATGCAGTGGCCCTTTGCTCAACCCGAAAATAAAAATCGAGAGCAGCGGCATAATCACCAGTGGCAGCATTGCCAGCACTACCAGGCTGATGCCCGTGGGACGCGCCAAATCGAAATGACGTTTTTTGCCGACTGCTGAGTTGTGGTATGAAGTTGCCATAGCGTTATTTCATAGCCTGTATTTGATATTTCCAGACACGCTCGATGACTTCGGGGTAAGCCTTTTCCCAGCCCCCAAAGTCACTAATTGTAAACGGCATCTCAATCTTCACGAAGTTAGGTTCATTATCATCAAACGTTTCATCCGTGATGGAGCGGAAGTGATATTTGACAAAAGCCTTTTGCGCCGCATCGCTCCATAAATATTTAACGAAAGCCTCGACCAGGGGACGTTTGTCAGGATTCATCCGACGATCAACAATCACCACCGTGTGTTCACTGAAAATTGTTGCCCTGGGCGCAATAATTTCAATCGGGAATTGCCGATCAAGCAACTGTAAAGCTTCCTGTTCATAAGTCACCAGAACATCGCCGAAGCCTGATTCAAACTGCGTTCGTGCCTGTCGGGCAGATTCCGGTGTGGCGATCACATTTTTCCAAATCCCATGCAACAAATCAAAAGCTTTTTTTGTATCGCGCTTGCCAGTGGTCTTCTCCGATTTGATAATTTCCGAACCATAAATGCTCAGTAATGACCATTGCGCACCACCGGAAGAAGTCGGATCAGGATGCAAAACTCTGACTCCGGGTTTTGCCATATCAGGAAAATCATGGATGCCCTTCGGATTCCCTTTGCGCACGACAATCACAAAGGGCGAACGATTTATCACGCCTTCATAAGGCAACACATGCCAATCGGTTTGCGTGGCGCCAAATGTTTTCAAGCGCACGGCATTACGTTCAATCGCCACAATCGCCACATCCGCCGGAACGCCGGAAATCACCTGATTCGTGACCGTTTCAGAACCGGCAAACGACGAAGCAAATTTGACCTGTTGCCCGGTATGGTCGAACCACTCTTTTTCAAAAGCCGGAAAGATTTCTTTTTCCAGCGAATCTTTCATCACTGAGAAACCATAAATCGTAATGGTATTAATATCGTGCGCGGCTTTCGGACGGCGACACCCGGCGACAGCAAAGAGCAGACAGAGAGCAACGCCAGCGATAATAATTTTACGCAAACCCATAAACAGCAGTGATCCGACGGGAAGTGTCAGGGCTGGCCCAACGAATCTTCGCTCCATCAGTAATACAATCAATTTTTCAAGCTAAAAGCAGCGCTTTTTCGGGGAGCAGACATTTTTACTCTAACTAAAACAGGCGAAACCGGGAATCGTCAATCAGGTACCTGGCAAAGAGAAACTACGAGTAAAAAAATAAGATTTGGCAGAGAGCCAAATAAAGGTGAGACGCCTTGTAAGTGCGTTTTTTATTATTTTCTTCCCAGTCAGCTTTAGTCTTTAATGTCTGATACTTCGTCAGGCATTTTCTTTGTTCAAAACTTCTTTAAGGCGCGGCGAATATATCAGAAAGCCCCGTGAATGCCAATTGGCAACGGTGGTCGGTGATCTGAGAACGGTGGTCGGTAGTCGGTGAGCGGTGGTCGGTGGTCGGTTTTGTAACAACAATTTCGAGGTTGCTAATAAAACCTAAAGAGCGCAAAACTCTGAAAAGATGATTTGCCCACTGACCACTCTTTACCGACCACCGACCACCGCTCACCGACAACCATTCTTACAAATGAATCCCACACTCGACTTTGCCCTGTCCAACCCAGCGGCCACTGCGTTCGTGTTGTCCCGCATTGATTTTTTTCGTGCAGGGAAAACAGCCAATGCTCGCGTAACCTTCATCATACAATTCGTTATACGGCAATTTATGCTTCAGCGTGTAATCCCAAATATCCTTGCGCGTCCAACGGGCCAGCGGATTGATTTTGACTAAATTATGTTTCGCGTTCCATTCCACAATTTTAATGTTAGCGCGGGACGGAGATTGATCGCGCCGCAACGCCACCAACCACGCATCAAGCCCTTGCAAAGCCTGCTTCAAAGGCTCCACTTTGCGCAAATTACAGCACGTATCAGGATCAGTTTTGTACAGCTTCTCACCGTATTTTTCGTCCTGTTCTTCAATCGAAATGCCCGGTTCCTGCGCTCTGATTTCGAGCTTGTAACGTTCCTGCAAACGATCCGTCAGTGTATGCGTTTCCGGGAAATGAAAACCTGTGTCGAGATAAATCACGGGAAGTTGTAAATCCAATTTGGCGAGATGATCAATTAAAACTACGCCTTCTGCGCCAAAGCTGGAAGTCATCGCAATACGCGGAGCGAATCTGGAAAATGCCCAATGCAGGGTTTCTTCCAGAGAAGCCGATTCAAAACGGACTGCCAGATCATGAATTTCTGAATCTGTGTAGGTCGCTGTTTTTGTGGTGGTCATGTCGTACTCCGCTTTCGGAAAAAATTGTTGAGAAGAGCGCAGGCTTTGACACCTGCGCTCCCGGTGAATTTATTGCTTAGACAGCGAGACTCTTTTCGGCCTCTTTCGCCAGATCAATCAAGCCGTTGGCTTCGAGGTAAGTAATGATTTTCTCACCGCTCTCGACAACAGTTTCTGTGTCGCTGGAAACCAGAATTTCTGGATTCTCTGGTGCTTCATAAGGATCAGAAACCCCAGTAAAATTAGCGATTTCGCCAGCGATGGCTTTTTTGTACAAGCCCTTCACATCGCGTCCGACCAGCGTATCCAACGAAGCCTTGACGAAGACTTCAACAAACGCTGCGCCATTCGCTTCGACATCTTTGCGAACTTCATCGCGGATCGCGCTGTACGGAGAAATTGCCGCCACGATCACGCCGACGCCGTTACGCGAAAGCAATCTTGCGACGTAGCCGATGCGACGAATATTCGTGTCGCGGTCTTCTTTGGAAAAGCCGAGGCCTTTGCTCAAATTGGTACGCACTTCGTCGCCGTCGAGAATTTCGACATTGACGCCGCGCGCCTTGAGCTGCGGAACGATTTCGTTGGTGAGAGTTGTTTTGCCTGCACCTGACAGGCCGGTGAACCAGAGAGTGAATCCTTGTGCCATGATAATTATTCCTTATATTTTTTGATGGTTATTAATTTCCGTAGCTGGTGCTTAGTGCTTTGGAATTATTTTTTAAAATTGCAACCGCGAGAGCAATAGCCCCAATGTTACCGAGGGTGTTGCGAGCCTTACTGACATTCAGGCTATTGCTCTCCGCGATTTTTTTACGCCGCAGCTTTTGCCTGCTGGCTGTAAGCCTCGATTAATATTTTTGCAACTTCAGGGCGTGTAAATGACACCGGAGGAATTTCTCCTGCGACCAACATTTCACGAACTTTCGTGCCGCTTAAACTCACGTGATTGGCGATATCATGCGCACAGGTTTTCAGCGAAGCCATGCCGCCGCATTTCTCGCAGAAAAATGTATTCTCAAAGAAAAATAAATTGATCCCGATCTCTTCAGGCGTGAATTCACTGAAGATTTTTTGCGCGTCGTAGGTTCCGTAATATGTGCCAACGCCAGCGTGATCGCGTCCGACGATGAAATGTGAAGCGCCATAATTTTTGCGAATCAGTGCATGGAAAATTGCTTCGCGCGGCCCCGCATAACGCATTGCAGCAGGCAATCCCGCGAGTTGCGCCCGATCAGCCGGATAATAATTTGCCAGCAATACTTCATACGCCTGAATGCGAACATCCGCCGGAATATCGTCAGATTTCGTTTCGCCAACGATGGGATGAACCAGCAATCCGTCCACAGATTCCAATGCAGTCTTGGTTAAATATTCGTGCGCACGATGAATCGGATTGCGGGTTTGGAAAGCGACGACGCGTGACCAGCCTTTTTCCGTGAACAATGCGCGAAGCTGTGCCGGAGTGAAACGATAATTCGCAAAGGCTTCACTGACTTTGTTGAGCAGCGTGATTTTTCCGCCCAGCAGGAAATCTTTTTGTGCATATAAAGCAGCTACACCGGGATGCTTTTCTTCGACGGTTCGATAAACCTGCCACGCTTCTTCCTTCTTGTCGTAGCCGAAAATTTCCGACAAATGCAGGATGGCCAATAATCGTCCGTCGCGTGCATTCAACGCTACATCAGTGCCAATTTCCAGATTAGTTTTTTCTTCTTCGTTAACTGAAAGCGTGACCGGGATTGACCAGACTAAGCCATTTGCCAAACGCTTGTTGTCGCGCACGGAAAGATAATCGGCTTCACCGAGAAAGCCTTCGAGCGGCGAAAATGCGCCGTTGGCGATCAGTTCCAGATCGGCCTCTTCGCGGGCATTTAAAGTGATAGTTGGTAAAGTTGCAGCGGCGGCGATCAGGGCTTCACGCGCTGTGCCTTCTGCTTCGCGGTTAATTAATGTTCCGCCGTGTGGTTGAATTAAACTCATGATAAAAATATTCCTGTCATTAGTAAGCTGATGAATAAGCTTCGCAGCAGAAAGCGCAAAGTTCACCAACAATTGGTGGAGCGTAAACAGCAACGTGTGGGAATTCGCTTTAATGCGAAGAGCGCAGCAAATTGACAGTTAGCGCGATAATTTCCAGGTCAAAGCACTAGCCTGAAAACTTAAAATCAAATTGTGTAATGGGATTTCGTTAGTTGAGAACTAACAACAACAGCGGCAACAACAACAGCAGGACATCGAAGTGGAAACAGAGGCGGGAGCGGACAAGGAAAGAACAGTATTGGTGAACGATTGTTCACTACTCTTGAACCAGGAGCGCGATGAAATTAAATTGATTTCGTGTCGAGTCATTGTTTTACCTTTCAATTGGCTTGTCGCCAGTAGAAACTTTTAGCGTAATAAAATTAATTACGGTACAAGGCTTATAACCGCTCATCCTAAATACTGTCAATACAAATCCACTTCCCATAAATAATTTTTGGGGCTTGATAAATCCAGTTAATAAGTGAAACCTTTGGCGCAGGAGTTACACTAACTCACACGGAAAGAGTTATTCTGGCGCAGGCTCTCCTTTTTCCGTAACCATTGCGATGAATGTGCTGACATTAGCTAACACAGGAGTTCACGACCGAGTGCGTTTGGAAATAGCCCCGAACATCATCACCCAGGCGCGCCACGGGAATGAGGACGCTTTTCACGCGATCTATCAGCGTTACGCTCGTCCTGTGCTTAGTTTCCTTTATCATCACGTCAATGATCGTTCGTTGGCTGAAGAGTTGACCCAGGAAACTTTCGTGCGCGCTTATCGCAATTTGAATTTTTTGCAGGACGAGGCACGGCTCTCAACCTGGTTATTCGGCATCGCTCGTAATGTAGCGCGTGAGGCAACGAGGAAAAATATCAGAGATGAACGCAATCTGGGACTGGACGAGCCGGAGTCATTAAATTTAACGGCCCCGGGGATTACACCTGATGGAGCGATGCTGGATCGTGAAATGAATCAGACTATCAGACAGGCACTGTCGGAATTGGACGAAGACAAACGCCTGGTGTTTAGTCTGAAGATTTTTCACGAAAAGAGTTACGAAGAAATCAGCGCGATCACCGGGCATTCCATCGGTAAGCTGAAAACCGATTTGCATCGGGCGCGGGCCGAAATGAGAAAGCGGCTGGAACCGTATATTGGTGGTCGGTGAGCGGTGAGCGGTGGTCGGTTGTAAAATACACTGACCACTGACCACTGACCACTGACCATTAACCACTGACCACTGACCACTGACCTATGAATTGTAGTACTTGCCAAAACGAACTTGAAGATTTTTCTGGTGGCGAACTTACGGCTGCTAACTCTGCCGCGCTGCGCGAACATCTTTCGGTGTGCGCGGATTGCCGTCAGGCGCAAGCTCTCATTGCCCGCGAAAATGAAATCTTCGCGCAATTTTACGAACAGAATGCGATTGCTCCGCCGGATGAAATGTGGCGTATGGTTCACGCTCGCATTCAGAGCGATCCTTCAAAATCCGGCGGGGCAAATAATCTGCGGAATTTATTCGCGCCACTTTTTGCGCCTGCGATGCTGCGGCAGTTTGGCTTTGCGGCACTGTTAATTTTGCTTTCTGTGGGCTTGACCACACTATATTTTTCTACGCGTAATGATGAGAAAATAGTGGTCAAAAACCGACCAACTCCAAGTCCGGTCAGTACTGCGGCTTCATCTGAACCACCAAAGCCGGAGGAAAAAATTGTCCCGCAACAGCGCTTGCCTGAAACCGGCAAGCCGCAGTTTACGCGCGTAAAAGCAACTGCGCCAAAAGCTGAAGTAAGAAAACCTGCACTGCAAAAGCTTAGTGATGATGAGTTGCTTACGCAACAAATCGCCAAAGCTACCCGCGAATATCAGGGCGCAATCAAGCTCTTGGAACGCACGATTGCTAAACGTAAAGCTGATTTTGACGAAGGCGCAGGCAAACAATATGAAGGCAGTCTGGCGCTGATTGATGCGTCAATTGCCGCCAGTAAACAGGCGCTGCGCCAACAACCAAATGACCCTTCAGCCGCGAAATTTTTACTCGCGGCTTATTCCAGGAAAGTCGAACTGATGCAGGAAGTCGCCATGCGATAAAACTGCACACCATTAAAATTTATGAAGACTTCCGTCCTCATCGCAAAATTTTTCGTTGCAACTTCGGTGCTGCTGTGGCTGATAACCCCGCTTCAGGCGCAGGACGAAGTGCATCAAAGTTACGAGCTAAAACCAAACGCAACAATCGGCGTCGCCAATCACAGCGGCTTTATTCATCTCACCGGATGGAACGAAAATCGCGTGCAGCTTGATGCGGTCAAACGCGGCACACGGGAAGATTTTCCCACCGTCGAAATCAAAGTTGTGCAGAGCCTCGACAGACTGGAAATCACTACAATTTCTCCGCTCCGGTCGTGGAGAAACTCTCGCCATGTCGAAGTTGAATATGAATTAAAAGTGCCCCGCACAGCAATTCTCAACGCCATCACAACCACCAGCGGCGACATCACCATCACCGATGCCGGGTCACGTGCCATCGTTCGTTCCACCAGCGGAAATATCACCGTCCACAAAATTGGTGGCGACACGAATCTCAATTCCACCAGCGGCAATATTTCAGCCGCACACATCGGCGGCACGCTGACCATTAATTCGACGAGCGGCGAACTTAGAATTTCGGATGTCACCTCCAGGCTTTCAGCCCAGGCCACGAGTGGCAACATCACAGCGCTTGATTTGCACGACGACGTTGCGGTCAATGCGATGAGCGGCGATGTCCGCCTTGAAAAAATTGGCGGGCGCGTCAATGCTCGTGCGATCAGCGGCAAATTGATCGTCAGAGATGCGGGCGGGGATGCCACGCTCGAAAGTATCAGCGATGCAATTCTGGCGGAAAATATCAAAGGCCGCGTCACAGTCACAGCCGTCAGCGCCAACGCCACCATCCGCAATGTGCAGGAAGGTGCGCGCGCCAGTTCCGTCAGCGGGAGTATTTTAATTACCAATGTCAAAGGCTTGATCGAAGCCAAATCCACCAGCGGCGACCTCAGTCTCCGCGAGGTTGATTCGCACGAAGTCCATCTCAACAGTCACAGCGGCAGTGTCAATTATCAGGGCGCGATTTATGATGATGGGCGTTACAGCTTTGAAAGCTTCAACGGCAGCGTCACGATTTACATTCCCGCGAACAGCAATTTCACGTTCTCAGCCAAAACCTTCAGCGGCGACATCGCAGCGGATTTCCCGCTCAAGCTCAATCCCGGGATAATCTCTAACAATCGTCCCAAGCGCTTGCAAGGCACATTCGGAACAGAAAATGGCGCACAACTTACAGCAAGCACTTTTAATGCAGACATCAGGCTCAAAAAGAAATAACGGACTTCTCTTTCTGCCCTGACGAGAAGCTCTCTTCTTACAAAACTCTTACAATTCCTGCCCTTGAATACTGCTAGGATTACCACGCTGATAAGAGCGATAGATATTTGTTTTGGTGCTGATTGTTGGTGTGTTGAGTTCCCGGTCAAATAATCTCGCATCGTTTCCCTGCTGAAATTTACCGAAATAGCAATTCACGTGGAGGATTATCGTGCGTTCCATTAATCAAACTTCTGCTAAACCAAAAAATTATAACTGGGTGACATTGATTTTTATGTCGCTCTATCACGTCGGAGCCATTGCCGCATTTTTCATGTTTACCTGGCAGGCTTTTGCCGCCGCTGTTTTTTTGTGGTGGCTGTCGGGGAGCTTGGGGATTGGGCTGGGTTATCATCGTTTGCTGACGCATCGCGGCTTCAAAGTGCCACGGTATCTGGAATATTTTCTCGCTCTCTGCGGCGCACTGGCCTTGCAGGGCGGCCCAATCTTCTGGGTTGGTTTACATCGCATTCATCACTCGCGGGCTGATCGTGAAGGCGATCCGCATTCGCCGCGTGAAGGTTTTTTCTGGTCGCACGTGGGCTGGATTATTTATGGTCAGGGAATGCACAACGACAGTCATCAACTTGGTCGCTATGCCCCGGATTTAGCCAAAGACCCGTTTTATGTCTGGCTCTCGAAATATCACTACGTGCCGCAAATTGTGGTGGGAGTGGCGTTGTTAGCCATTGGCGGAATCCCGATGGTGATGTGGGGAGTTTTCCTGCGCACGACCATTGGTTTGCACATCACCTGGTTAGTGAATTCGGCGACGCACGTCTGGGGTTATCAAAGATTCAAAAGCGGCGATGATTCACGCAATAACTGGTGGGTAGCGCTGCTGTCATTTGGCGAAGGCTGGCACAACAATCATCACGCGCACGCGGCCTCAGCGCGGCACGGCCTGGCGTGGTACGAAATTGATTTGAACTGGATGGCGATTCGCACGCTGCAAATTCTTGGTCTGGCGAAAGATGTTCGCTCCGTAAATTTGCGCACAGCGCCGCGAAAAATTGAAGAAGATTTTGAATCCGCCCTGCAAAACGCAAGCTAGTTTTCAGCGATGCCAGAAGTTAGATGTTAGATGCTGAATAACAGGAAATTGATTGCGGTATCCTTCCCCAGCATCTAACATCTAACTTCTGGCATCGCTGATTTATGTTTGCAAATACACGTCGAAAATCCATCGCTTTTTTTATCACCCTGGGGACGTGCCTGGTCGTCATTGCGATTGTGCTGAATGTCGGCTGGGTGCTGCTCAACTGGCGCGAAGTAGCGCTGCTCGTGCTGGGCATAATTTTTTTCATCGCCATTATTGCGGGACTGGTTCTCAACACAATTTTTTTAGTCCGCGAAATTCGTCGTAATGAACAGCACGACAGTTTTATTAATGCCGTCACGCACGAATTGAAAACTCCGATTGCTTCCATCCGGCTCTACCTCGAAACCTTACAAACCCGCGCCGTCACCGAAGACAAACGCCGCGAATTTTACGACGTGATGCTGGCGGATACAGATCGCCTGTTAAATACGGTCGAGCAGGTTTTACGCGCCGGGCAAACCGGGCTAAAACGGCGGCAATTAAATTTGACGAATATTGATGCAGGCGCACTGGTCAGGGAATGTTTGGAACTCGCACAAACGCGGTATCGCTTACAGGCGGAGGCTTTCAAATATGTCGAAAATTTCAACTCTGGTCAGCGCCCCATAATTACTGGCGACAGCGAAGAATTACGCGCCGCTTTTTCAAATTTAATTGATAACGCAATCAAATACTCGGAACAGAATATTCAAATTTCGGTTGCGGTCTCCGAAACTCCCGATCACAAAATCGCCGTCAAAGTTAAAGATCAGGGCATTGGCATTCCCAAAGCCCAACTTAAACGAATTTTCAAGCGTTTCTATCGCGTCCCCGGACAAGTGGTCGCACGCGTCAAAGGCACAGGCCTGGGATTATTCATCGTCCAATCCATCATTGAGCGGCACGGCGGCAAAATTACGGCGGCCAGCGAAGGCGAGGGGCTGGGCAGTGAATTTACCGTTCTCTTTCCCAAAGCATCATGAATGCAATTTTAATTGTTGAAGATGAAATCCATTTGGCTGACGGTTTACGTTTCAATCTCGAGGCGGAAGGTTATCGTGTCCAGGTCGCCGCCGATGGCGAAAAAGCTCTGCAATTGCTCAACTCTCCCAACGAAAAATTCGACGCGGTAGTGTTGGATATAATGTTGCCAGGACGCAGCGGGTTTGAGGTCGCTGCCGAGTTACGACAGGCGGAAAATTTCGTGCCAATCCTGATGCTCACCGCCCGCAATCGCCCCGAAGATGTGTTGCGCGGTTTTGAAGCGGGCGCGGACGATTATCTACCCAAACCATTTGAGCTGGCGATTTTGCTGGCCCGCCTGAAAGGATTATTGCGGCGTAATCACTGGCTCAAACAGGAGCGCAGCGCACAATCAGCCAATGACACGTTTACTTTCAAGGATAAAAGCATTGATTTTTCGGCGCTAGAATTAAAGAGCGGAGAGAAAATAATTCGCTTAACTTTGATGGAGGCGGAGTTATTACGCTACCTGATCCAGCACGAAGGTCAGCCCGTGGCACGAAAAGCGATCCTCGAAGAAGTCTGGGGCTTGCGGGAAGATACCGACACGCGCGCCATAGATAATTTCATTGTCCGCCTCCGAAAATATCTCGAAGCCAATCCTGCGAGGCCGCAACATTTGCTCACCGTGCGCGGCATTGGCTATCGCTTTGTGGCGGCTCCGTAGCCTTCGGGACAGTACAGGAAGCCGTAGCGACCTGGTGACTTTGGAACAGTACAGGGAGCCGTAGCGACCTGGTGGTTGTTCAGCCAATCGAAGCACAAAAATTCACTGCCTGTTGCTCAGCCCAATAATGCCCGTCACGCGTTTTCGCATGCTGCCAGAAGCCGACATGACCACCGTATTTACTGGCTAAAACTGCGACATACTTATTTTCTGGTAACTCCGCAAATGGCGTGAACGGAATAAATGGATCGTCCTGCGCCTGAATAATTAACGTTGGAACTTTGATCTTCGGAATATAGGTTTGTGAACTTGCCGCCGCATAATAGCCCCGCGCATCGCCAAAGCCGAAGTTCGGCCCCGTAATCACATCATCGAATTCCCATAAATCTTTGACACGATCCAACCGATCAAAATCACAAATGTCAGGAAAAATTTTCGCCTTGAGGTGCAGCTTGGCGCGGAGGCTATTCAAAAATCTTCGTTCATAAATAATGTTTTGTTTTTCTCGAATCGCAATAGAACACAACTCCAAATCAATCGGAGGGCTGATGGCGGCGATGCCTTTTAATTGCGGCGGCGCGGCTTCGCCAAGTTCTCCGGCGAGCTTCAACGATTGATTTGCACCCATCGAAAAGCCAAGCAGAAAAATATTCTGGAGCTGATCTTTTTCGATCAGTTCAAATAAAACTCCACGCGCATCCGTCGTCAGGCCTGAGTGATACAGCGTCGGCGTCAGATGCTCTGTGCCTCCACAATTACGCACATTCATGCGGACAACATTGAATCCTGCCCGCCACGCCTTACTCGCTGTGCCGAGCATATAATGCCGCTCCGAATCACCTTCCAGGCCGTGAATCTGAATAATTGTCGGGCGATTCAGGCGATCATTTTGCCAATGACAATATGCGACAATCGTCGTGTCAGGTTCAGTCTGAAATTCGCGGCGCTCACCTTCCGGTAAATCGAATTCGCGTTTATACAAAGCTGCAAAAATTGTCATGGCATGAGCGGTACGCAAAAGCTGCGGTACGACAAAGGGTTGCGGAGAAAATCGGGGCACTAACGGATGCAGCATAATAAATCTTGAAATTTTCTGTTGTCTCTTGTTCGCTGGTAATTCCAACCTTATAATTCTCACCGACCAATCAAACCTGTAGTTGTCACCCACAAAAGAAGAGATCATTTTCACGACAACACATTGATTGGCGGCTTTGCCTGGATAGATTTGATTAACAGAAAGTATCAGACCTGTTAACTCTACGACAATCAAACCGATCAAAAAAGTATTTCAGGTTTTCAGCAATGAAACCGCAATCAATAACTTTCAGATTAATGATCGGCACGAAATGATTCTCTTCACCGAGTTTTTCTTTCAACTCTCAACACCCTAATGGAGGTTCACATGCAAGCGAATTTAGTCTCAAGCCTGGCCTGGCGTTTACGCGCCATTCCAATTTCTCTTTTACTAATCCTGCTGATTTCACCATCAGCCATTGGACAAACACTGTACGGCTCAATCGTCGGTAATGTGTCCGATAAATCCAATGCGGTAGTCCCCGGCGCAAACGTTAAAATTACCAATAAAGGAACCAATCAAGTTCGTGATGCTGTCACCACAGGAGACGGCAGTTTCAACTTCCCAACGGTACAAACCGGAATTTGGGAAATTACAGTTACGAAGCAAGGCTTCAAAACTACCAGTCAGGGCAATGTGATTGTCTCTGCCAATAACATCACGCGAACTGAGCTGACGATGGAAGTTGGCGCAGTGGTTGACACGGTCAACGTCACCTCTGATGCTGGATTACTCCAGACGGATCGCGCCGAAGTTCGGGCGGAACTCAATAGCCAAACCTTGCAGAATCTGCCGATTCCCCCAGGTCGTAACTATCAGCAATTACTTCGCACAATTCCCGGCATTACGCCGCCGAGCAATGCACATTCAATTCCAACTAATCCTTCTCGCGCTCTTCAGTATAACGTCAATGGTACGACTTCCAGTTCCAACAATACGCGCATTGACGGAGCCAGCCAGTACAATATTTTCCTCCCGCACGTGACGGCTTACGTTCCCGCTCTCGAATCCATTGAAAGCGTCAACGTTGTAACGAACAACTTCGATGCGGAACAAGGTCTCGCCGGCGGCGCGGCAGTCAACGTTCAAATCAAGAGTGGAACCAATAAAATGCACGGCTCGGCATTTGAGTATCACGATGATAACAATACCAAAGCCAGACCCTGGAACTTAACGCCGATCAATGGCATCGCTCAAGCTAAACCCAAGCGGGTTTATAACCAGTACGGCGGAACCTTTGGCGGCCCGATCAAGAAAGACAAGCTGTTTTACTTCGCCAGCTATGAAGGCACCAGTGATCGCCAGTTGGGTTCTCGCTTACTGACACTGCCGACCGCAGAAATGCGCAATGGCGACCTGACAGGCAGCACGTTGGGCGTTTATGATCCGGCAACGGGAAACGGCTTCGGTCTTGGTCGTACAGCTTTTGCTGGTAACCTAATTCCCGGTGCGCGTATTAGCCCGATTGCTAAATTGATTCTGAAAGATTTGCCTTTACCTAATCGTCCTGGCTTCACAAATAATTATTACGCCACAGCTCCTTACGCCTACGACAAAAAAACACTTGATACCAAGATCAACTACAACATCAGTGAGAAGTTCACTACTTATGGTCGCTTTAGCTTTCTGACGTACAAACAGCTCAACCCCGGCGCTCTCGGCGCATTGGATGGAGTTGGAACCGCAGCGCAGGGTGGAAATACAGGAACTGGCTCCGGCAAAACCTACGGCGTCACAGTCGCAGGGGTTTACACCGTCAGCACCAACTTCATCATTGATGCGAATATCGGATATACCAAACAGGGAACGAATTCCGAGCAGGGCTTCCTTGATAAAAAGATAGGGCTGGACGTCCTGGGTATTCCCGGCACGAACGGAACACGCGCCTTCGAAAATGGCTGGCCACGATTTGCCATTAGTGGTTTTGCCAACCTCGGCGTACAGGACAGCTTCATGCCGTATTATCGTAACGATCCACAATGGCAATATGTCTCGAATTTCAACTGGATAAAGCGCAATCACAACATCCGGTTCGGCTTTGATTTCGCGCGGCAAACTCTGAATCATTTACAAGCTGAATGGAATGGTGGCGGGACAGCCGAACCAGGTTCCGGCGGCTTCCAATTCGGACAAGGCCCGACTCAACTCTGCACTGCAGCCAATACTGCCGGAACAGGTTGCGGAACCGTTCAGGGAGGCAATAACTGGAATTCCTTTGCCACTTTCCTATTAGGTTATCACACCAGCGCGGGACGCACTTTTCTGGTGCAGCCGCCGATTATTTTCAAGGCGAAAGCTTACAGCTTCTATGTCCGTGATGGTTGGCAGGTTCGCCCGAATCTGACCGTTACCCTCGGTACACGCTGGGAATATTATCCGCTGCCTCAGCGTGAAGGTCGCGGCATTGAACGCTACAATTTCGCCAACAACACCATGCAAATTTGCGGTGAAGGCGGCATTCCGAAAGATTGCGGCATCAAGCTAAGCAAGAGACTTTTCTCACCACGTCTCGGCATTGCCTGGCGCATCAAGGATTCATTAGTTTTACGCACAGGCTATGGAATCACTTACGATCCGATCAGTCTGGCACGTACTTTCCGAACTAACTACCCGATGTTGCTGGCTTATAACATCACGGCAACAAATTCCCTGGCTCCAGCGGGATTGCTCAGCGCGGGAATTCCACCCACGCCACTGGCAACTGCTACCAATGGAGTAGTACCCGTCCCGAACGGTGTCAATGTGCTGACGCTGGGAGATAGTTTCAAACGTCCTTATATTCAATCGTGGAATTTGGTGTTAGAGAAAAACCTCGGCAAAGGCTTCTCAGCTTCTGCCGGATACATCGCAACCCGCACCATCGGACAGTCAGGACAAATCAATGTCAATGCTGGTCGTGTCGGTGGTGGCGCAGCCAGTCAACCTCTCAACATCCTTTTCGGTCGTGTCGCCTCAACCAGTCTGCAAAACGGAATCACCAATTCACATTATGATTCCTTGCAGACAACCTTGAAACGACGCTTCACTAACGGATTGCAATTACAATTGAACTATACCTTCAGTAAAGGTATCGGAATGGCAGGGCTTGGCAGTGATAACGACGGCGCTCTTGCTATTCAAGACCCGAATTTCCGTATCCTGAATCGCTCGGTATTGAGCATCAATATCCCACAAAACCTGCAATTTTCAGGTGCGTGGGAATTGCCCTTCGGCAAAGGTAAAAAGATGCTGAGTGATAGCAAAATCGGTTCAGCTTTAGCCGGTGGATGGCAATTAAGCTGGCTCTATGGAGCTTTCTCAGGCTATCCGTTCAGCGTCACCGCCAGCGGTTCATCCCTGAACGCACCTGGTAACACGCAACGCGCGGATCAAGTCAAAGCAACCGTTACCAAGCTGGGCGGCATTGGGGCGGGGACTCCGTTCTATGACCCAACCGCTTTTGCGGCTGTGACCACTGCGCGCTTCGGGACTGTTGGTTTCAATACTCTGAGAAGTCCCGGTACTGCAAATGTGGATTTTGGTCTCTTCCGTGAATTTAGAATTACGGAAGGAATCAAGCTCCAATTCCGAGCCGAAGCCTTCAATGCTACGAACACTCCGCATTTTGGCGCACCAGGCAATAATGTCTCGAACGTCACCTACAACACGGATGGCTCGATCAAAGCCTTGAATGGTTTTATGGAAGTTACAGGAACTCGCTCCTTTGGACGTGAAGGTATTGACGAACGAGTTTTCCGTTTTGGTTTACGCCTGGGCTTCTAAAGCTGCCAGTGAGTTGAAACTGACGAGGGGATTGCAGTAATGTAATCCCCTTATTTTATTTAGTGAGGGGTACAGTACCGCGAGTGGTAGCGAATCGGGTACCGTCCGAAAATCCAACCTAAAGGTTGAACTCTTAACATCTGTAGCGAGCGATGAAACTGACATTTTTAAATCATGCAATCCTTTGTTTATTGGTCAGTGTCGCCGTTGCGCAAGACTCCGTAAAAATTGCGCCTGATGCTTACACGCTGGAATTTGAAAACGACTATGTGAAAGTTCAGCGTGTGCATTATGCACCGCATACCAAAATTCCTGAACACGATCACACGGCGTTCGGCGCTGCTTATGTTTACCTGAACGACGCAGGGCCAGTTGTTTTCAAGCACGTCGGACTGAGCTACGGCGCAGTCACTCGCCCTGCCGTTAAAGCGGGCAGCTTTCGCCTTTACAAAGCCGTCAAAGAAACGCACACAGTTGAAAACCCAAATGACACTGCCAGTGATTTTCTGCGCGTCGAATTCAAGACAGAACCTGGCAAAGAAGCGAATAGCTTACGCGGCAAATTTTTCCGGCTGGACGTTCCGGCTGGAGAAAATTTCCAACAAGTGCAATTTGAAAATGAACAGGTACGCATCACGCGCCTGAGTTGTGCGGCGGGGAACAAATGCCTGGAAGTAGCCAACGCCACAGAGCCAATTTTATTCGTCGTGCTGACGGAAGCAACTTTCAAACTTGGCCCGGTCAGGGATATCAAACTGCTGCCAGGACAAACCCATTGGATTGTGGCGGGAAAGAGTGTCACAGGCGAAAACACAGGAAAAAGTGCGGCGGAACTGCTCCGCTTTGATTTTAAAACTGCGCCGTTGAAAAACATAAGTAGGGCGCCACCCGACCCGCATTCGCACGAAGCAAATTCCGTCAGCGAAAAGTCAAAATCAGAAGCGAGTGAATTCCTCAAACGCGGCGCAGCGCTCGAAAGCACGGGGCAGATTGCCGATTCCATCGCTGCGCACGAACAGGCGTTGGCGCACAATCCACAACTCGTGCAGGCACATATCAATTTGATTTCGTTGTATGGTCGAACACACCAATTTGAAAAAGCTGAGCAGCATTATCTCTCCGCGCTTGCTCTCAATCCTGACCTGCCCGAACTCCATTATAATTTTGGCGTATTGCGAGCCGGACAAGAAAAACTTAGTGAAGCCACACAGGCTTTTCTGCAATGCTTAAAACTTGATCCTTACTATGCTCAAGCACATTATAATTACGCCACCATCATCGAAACCGAAGGAAAATTGGACGAAGCTGCCGAACATTACCGCCAGGCGATAGCCAACAAAGCGGGTTATCGTTCCGCGCATTTTTCGCTGGGCAGAATTTTGGTCAATCAGGCTAAATTCGCCGCAGCCATTGAACATTTTCAGCAAACCCTGACGCCCGAAGATGACGAGACGCCGCGATATATGTACGCATTGGGGGCGACCTACGTGCATTCTGGTGATAAGATCAAAGGCATCCAATTTTTACGGGAAGCACTGAAGCGTGCCGCAGTATTAAATCAAGCACAGCTTATCATGAGTCTGGAACGTGATTTGAAATCACTGGATCAGAACAAGTGAAAACTTCTCAGATTATGTTTTTATTTTTTCGCCCCAAATCATTTTCAGTGGCTCTCGTTGCCCTGTTCATCTTCCTGACAACTTTGTCAGCACTTCACGCGCAGACTTTACCCCCTTTACCACCAATTCACTTTGAAAATTTTGAAAGCAACATCGGAAAACAATTAAGCAAAGTGTATACGGAAGCCAAAGCCAAACCGCTCAATTCGGCTGCCAATGGGCAATTAGGGATGGTGTTGCATGCGTATGAGCAATACGAATTTGCAGCAAGCTGTTATGCCCGCGCCGCGCATTTCGCACCGAAAGAACTTCGCTGGCATTACTATTTCGGACTCACACAAGCAGCGTTGGCGAAATATCCCCAGGCTATCACGGCTTTCAAAAACGCGTTGCAATTAGAACCAACCAATTTGCCCGCTCAGCTTCGATTAGCAGAAGCGTTGCTTGCAGCAGGTCAATTTCGTGACAGCCAAATTATCTATGAGGCACTAACCAAACAAGCCGCCACAGCCGCGCAAGCGCAACATGGCTTAGGGCAAATTAAACTTGCACTCGGTAAAAAAGATGACGCCGTCGCGCATTATCGGCAGGCGCTGACGCTCTTTCCTGAATATGGAGCGGTGCATTATTCGCTGGGCTTGGCATTGCGCGATCAAGGCAAAAAAGAAGAAGCGCAACAACATTTAATGTTGTCGCAACAACAAAAATATTCGCGTCCAACGCTGGACGATCCATTACTTCAGGTCATCGCAGATTTGAATGCCAGCGCGACAGATCAGCTTCAGCGCGGCGTCGTTTTGGCAGGGATGGGGAAACTGGATAAATCCATCGAAGCCCACGAACGCTCGCTCGAAATCAATCCAAAATTAATTCAGGCGCACATCAATTTAATCTCGCTCTACGCGCAAATCGGACAATTTGAGAAGGCGGAAAAACATTATCAGGCTGCCGTCGCAGGCAATCCCAATTTAGCCGATAGTCATTTTAACTATGGCATTATTTTGATGGGCTTGGAACGTTACCGCGAAGCTGCCGAAGCCTTTCAGCGCAGCCTTGAACGCAATCCTTTCAATGCCGATGCGCATTACAACTATGCCATCATCATTGAGCGCGAAGGAAAAACCGATGAAGCGGCGGAACATTATCGGCAGGCGCTCGCCAATAATCCTGAGCATCGGCAGGCACATTTTCATTACGGAAGAATTTTGGTGTATCAGGAAAAGTGGCTGGAAGCCATCGAACATTTTCGCCAGACCATAACCGTCGAAGATGAAGACACGCCGCGCTTCATGTACGCGCTCGGCGCAACGTATGCGCGAATCGGCGAACGGCAAAAAGCCATCCAGCTTTTGCAGGAAGCCAACAAACGCGCCATCGCGTTGGGGCAAAAAGAAATAATGGCGGCGATTACGCGCGACCTGCAAACGCTTGGAGATAAATAATGAAGAGAAAAAGAGCGACTCAGCATTTGCGGCATAGCCGCGAAGAAAACCCAAATTTTAATTTACTAAGACTACAAAAATGATTTCTTATTTGAATAAAAATAAGTGCCGCCCTTTTGCCATTTGCTTTTTGCTATTTGCCTTTTGCCTTCTTCCTCTTTCAGCGCGTAGTCAATCCGCAATCTTCCGTGATGTCGCAGTCGAGTCAGGTTTGAAATTTCAGCACTTTACCGGAGCCACGGGCGATTTATTTATGCCTGAAATTATGGGTTCAGGTTGTGTGCTATTTGATTACGACAACGATGGCGACCTTGATGTATTTTTAATCCAGGGGACGCTGCTGGACGAAAAGAAAAGTATGAGCGCGGCAAGCTCTCCATTGCCCAAAGACTGGCAATCAGGCAATCGCCTCTTTCGCAATGAATTAATTCCCTCCGGCAAATTGCGCTTTACCGATGTCACCAAAGCAGCCGGAGTCGGCTCCATCGGCATTGGAATGGGAGCGGCTACCGGAGACATTGATAATGACGGCTTGGTTGATCTATATGTCACCAATCTCGGCACCAATATTTTGTATCACAACAACGGCAATGGAACCTTCACCGACATCACCAAAACTGCAGGCGTAGACGATCCGCGCTGGAGTTCGAGCGCCGCTTTTTTTGATTATGATCGTGATGGCGATTTGGATTTGTTCGTCACGAACTACGTTGATTTCACGCCGCGTAATAACAAAAAATGTTTTGCGCCGACGGGCGAACCGGATTACTGCACCCCACGCGCTTACAATCCTTTGCGCAGTCATTTATTTCGCAACGATGGCAAAGGCGTTTTCACGGATGCGACCCAAGCCTCTGGAATCGGCAGCATTGCCGGGCCGGGCTTAGGCGTGACCTGTGCGGATTTCAACAGCGATGGCTGGCCTGATATTTATGTCGCCAATGATGGCGCGGCAAATTTTTTATGGCGCAACAAAACCGATGGAACCTTTGAAGAAGTTGGTCTGATTTCTGGCGCAGCGTATGGCATGGATGGCATCGCCCGCGCCGGGATGGGCGCAACTGTCGGCGATTTTGATAACGATGGCGATGAGGATATTTTTGTGACGAATTTGATGCGCGAAGGCAGTACGCTGTATCGCAATGACGGGCAGGGAAATTTTTCCGACGCCACTTTGCAATTCGGCTTATCGCAACCAAGTTTTCTCTCCACTGGATTTGGCGTGGGCTGGTTTGATTACGACAACGACGGACGGCTTGACCTCTTCGCCGCCAATGGCGGCGTGACGATGATCCCCACGCAAAAAAATTCAGCGTATCCATTTCAGCAGCGCAATCAAGTTTTTCACAATGAAGGTACGAGCTTTCGTGATGTCAGCGCCAACGCTGGCGCAGCGATGCAACTGCTCGGCGTAAGTCGCGGCGTAGCGTTTGGCGATGTAGACAATGACGGCGAGATAGATTTATTGGTCAGCAATAACAACGGCGCAACGCGATTATTATTGAACGAAAGCAGCGCGAAAAAAAATTGGCTCAGCGTGAAATTGGAAGGCGTGAAGGATAATCGTTATGGCATCGGCGCATTGATTACAGTGTTGCGCAAAGGCCAGCCGTCACTGATGCGACGTGTTCACACCGACGGCAGCTATCTCAGCGCCAGTGATAGTCGCGTCCATTTTGGCCTGGATACGACAACAGAAATTCAAAGTATCATCGTGCAATGGCCAGGCGGCGGCAAAGAACGATGGGACAATGTGCCAATCAAAAAGTACGTCACCTTGCGGCAAAACTCAGGAAAAACCCTGTGAGGAAAATCACCCCGTCGCTACGACTCCGGGCAGTACCACGAGCCGTAGCGAGCCGGGTTCACCTGAGATTCGGAGCATTATCATGAAACATTGGAAAATCGTGTCAGTCATTGTTCTGGTCGCTTTGACCGCGCTCCTCGTATCATTTACGCAAACTCGTCGTAACCCGACTGAATGGCGCAGCTACAACGGAGGCGCAGAAAACACCCATTTCTCAACGCTCAAACAAATCAACCGCGACAATGTAAAACAACTGGCAGTCGCGTGGACATACGATACCAACGACGCTTTTGATGGCTCGGAAATGCAATGCAATCCGATCATTGCCAACGGATTGCTTTACGCAACTTCGCCGAAGATGCGCGTCTTTGCGCTGGATGCTGCGACCGGAAAAGAACGCTGGAGCTTCGATCCGAATTTTGGTCAAAAGGCACTTGGCAAATCTCGCAATCGTGGTCTGACGTATTGGGACGGAGAAGGTCAGCCACGCATCTATTTTGGTTTTCGTAATTTGCTTTATGCAGTTGATGCTTTGACGGGAAAAATTATTGAAAGCTTCGGCGATAACGGCAAAATAGATTTACGCGAAGGACTGGGACGCCCCGCACAGGATTTATCCGTCGGGCTGACGACTCCCGGTATAATTTACAAAGATTTATTGATTGTGGGTAGCCTCGTCAGTGAGACTTTGCCCGCCGCGCCTGGCGACATTCGTGCGTATGATTTGCGCACGGGAAAGCTGCGCTGGACGTTTCACACGATCCCGCATCCCGGCGAATTTGGCTATGAAACCTGGCCCAAAGATGCATGGCAATACATCGGTGGAGTCAATGATTGGAGCGGCATGGCGCTGGATGAACAGCGCGGCTTGCTGTTTGCCCCGACAGGTTCAGCGACCTACGATTTTTATGGCGCGAATCGGCTTGGTGATAATTTATTTGCGAATTCTCTGCTCTGCCTTGATGCCGCAACAGGTCAACGCAAGTGGCATTTCCAAACGGTACGCCACGATCTGTGGGATCGGGATTTACCCTCCGCTCCGGCGCTCGTGACGATCAAGCACAACGGGAAATTAATTGATGCTGTCGCGCAAACCACCAAAGCCGGATACGTTTTCGTCTTCGAGCGGGAAACCGGAAAACCAGTTTTTCCGATTGACTACCAGAAAGTTTCGCCGGACGTAATTGATGGAGAACACGCCGCTGACACACAGCCAATTCCGTTGACTCCGCCGCCCATTGCGCGACAAACAATGACTGAAGAAAATCTGACGACGCGCACACCGGAAGCGCATGCTGATGTACTGAAACGCTTTCTCACCTACCGCAGCAAAAATCATTACGATCCGCCCAGCAAAGAAGGAACGATAGTGACACCCGGCTTCGACGGAGGCCCTGGTTGGGGCGGCGCGGCGTTCGATCCAGCGTCAGGATTTCTCATCGTCAATTCCAACGAAGTCCCGTGCATTGCGAAATTAATTGAACGACCAAAAATTCAAGCTACTGCTAAAAATCTTTACGAACGAAATTGCGCAAGTTGTCATGGCAAAGATATGAGTGGGAGTCCGCCGGAATTTCCGGCGTTGATTGGCTTGTCAAAAAAATATAACGAGGCGCAGACGCTCACGATCATCCGCAACGGAACCGGAAGGATGCCCGGCTTCGGCGGTTCGATGAACGCTGAGAGTTTACAGGCAGTCACCAAATTTCTGCTCACGGGTCAAGACAGCAAAGTCGCAATTGAATCAGGTAAATCGCCTCTCATCGAACAAAAATATATGCTCGAAGGTTACCCGCGCTTTCTTGATCCTGATGGCTATCCCGCGATCAAACCACCGTGGGGAACGCTCAACGCGATTGATTTGAATAAAGGAACCATCGCGTGGCAGATTCCGCTCGGAGAATATCCAGAACTTTTAGCCAAAGGAATGCGCGACACAGGAAGCTGGAATTACGGCGGCCCCATCGTGACCGCAGGTGGATTAATTTTTATCGGCGCGACAAATTATGATCGTAAATTCAGAGCCTTCGAGGTGAGGAACGGAAAACTTTTATGGGAAAATGTGATGCCGTTTGCCGGGAACGCTACACCGATGACGTATCAGATAAACGGCAGACAATTTGTCGTCATCGCTGCTGGCGGAGGCAAACGCGGCGCACCTTCCGGCGGAACTTATGTAGCGTTTGCCTTGCCCGCAAAGTAGCGCAAACTTTCCAGTTTGCGTTTCCCGCAGCAAACCCTCCAAAGAAAAGCGCAGTTTGTCTCTTGCGATTACCGTTTACAAACAATACAAACTGAAAAGTTTGCGCTACAGGGAATACTCCGTGAAACCTTTTCCCATCCTCCCGCACTCACTCCCCTAAGTTATCGTATTGGTGTCTTTCTGCCCAATTTTGAAACCTGAGTGATTTTTCTGTCGTTAAGGGAAGATATGGAAACGACTCAGCGTCTAAGTTGAGGTGAGTTGACGAAACCCCGAACTTGTAAATTGTCAGCCCCTTGTTTATCGAAGGCTTAATCGAAGTTATGAAGTTCAATCCGTTAAGACCTGCATTGTGGTTATTGTGTTTACTGATTTTTGTTGTCGTTCCCGCCACAGCACAAGGTCCCGCTGAATTAAATACGGCTGCCGGGTCAGCTACAAAAAAAGTAAAGTCCAGCGCTAAAAATGGCGTCAGCCTCCCGCTCGAAAAATCGCAGCCCGTCAAAATCGCCCGCTTTGCTTCGGCTCCAGAAATTGACGGAAAGCTGAATGATGAAGTCTGGAAAACTGCGCCGGTGCTGAAAGATTTCTATCAATATCGTCCCGGCGATAATATTGCTCCCTCGCATCCTACCGAGACGCGCATTGGGTATGACGAAAAAAATATTTATTTTGCTTTTCGTGCCTGGGATGAACCGGGTAAGGTACGCGCCACGGTCGCCAAACGAGATAATGTTTTTGACGATGATAATGTTCGTATCCTGCTCGACACCTTCAACGATCAGCGTAAAGCCTACATCTTAATGTTCAATCCGCTGGGCATACAGGCCGATGGAATTTTTACGGAGGGCGCTTTCAATAACAATGAAGATTACAGCGTAGACATCGTGATGGAATCCAAAGGGCAACTGCTGGATGATGGTTACAGCGTTGAAGTGGCGATTCCGTTCAAGTCGCTGCGTTACGAAACGGGGAAAGGTAAACAATGGGGCATTCATGTTTCGCGTGCCATCAAACATATCAATGATGAGCGCGATTCGTGGATGCCGATCAGTCGGGATCAATCAGGCATTCTCAATCAGGCAGGCCACATTACAGGGATCGAAAATATTTCGACCGAACGCACGCTGGAAATTATTCCGAGCCTGACAGTGGCTGAAAGCGGACGGCGCGTTTCGGCGCTGCCGGCGGGAATTTCGTCACTCAACAACCCTGGACGCCTCGTGAATCAAGCGGTCAAACTTGATCCCGGCCTGAATATTAAATACAGCCTCACGCCAAACATCACGCTTGATTTCACAGCAAATCCTGATTTTGCCCAAGTCGAGGCGGATCAAACTTTAATCACAGCCAATCAACGCTTCCCGCTTTTTTACGCAGAGAAGCGTCCGTTTTTTCTGGAAGGCAGTGAAATTTTTCAGACGGATTTACAGGCGGTTCACACGCGCTCGATTGTTGATCCTGATTTTGCGGCGAAGCTGACGGGCAAGCGCGGACGTAATTCATTTGGCCTGATGACGGCGGTTGATCGCGCGCCGGGAAATTACAGCGAAGACGAACGCAACGATCCGGCGACGTTCAAAGACATTGCAAAATTTCTGGATCACAAAGCCTACATCAGCGTGCTACGGCTCAAGCATGATGTGGGGAGTCAGTCGAATATCGGCCTGCTAGCGACCACTTACAATTTCATCGAAAAGCATAATCACCTCGGCGGCATTGATGGGCGTTTCCGTTTGAATCCACAAGCCACCATTAGTTTTCAGGTGCTGGGAACAAATTCCCGCAGATATTTTTACGATCCCGATTTGGACAAAAATATTTTCCGCACGGGCAACGGCTTCGGCTATCTGGTCAACTTCGATTTGACCAAACGCAATTTTGGGATGTTTGCGCTTTCGGAAGGAAGGACGCGGGATTATCGCGCTGATGTTGGCTTCACACGGCGCACCAACTCAAATTTCAGCGGCCTTTTTACGCGCTTCAGCAGCGAGCCAAAACCCAAAGCAGCGCTCATTTCATGGCGTGTTTTCAACCGTGAAATAGTAAATTACGACTGGCAGGGTCGCTTGCAAAACTTCACGGTCGGCGGCAACGTCTTTCTGCAATTCAAACATCAGCTAAGCTGGGGCTTTGGGACAAATCACGGGTACGAACGAATTTTTGAAGAAGAGTTCGGACGCCGCCGGACACTCATACGCACAGGCGCATTCGCCGGCAATAACCCCGAACGCAGCACCCAGAATCAGACATTTTTCAGCTTCGTTGAAGCCAAGCCAAACAAGAAATATGCTGTCCTGGCTGAAGTCGGATATGCCATTAACGAGTTGGATTACGATTTTGGCGGAGGACGAAAATTCCCGCGCATCAGCCCCGCCGCTTTGGTAAATCCTGCTGCTCAGCTTGATCCCGGACCGGGCAAGGCAATCAATCTTTCGACAAGTTTTACTTATCAACCAGCCGATGCTTTGCGGATTTCGCTGGATTACACCAAAAGCAGGTTAACCCGTAACGACACGAAACGCCTGGCGTATGACGATAATATTTATTCGCTGAAAGCGACCTATCAATTCACGCGCTTTTTATTTTTCCGGGCGCGGGCCGATTACACCACACTTGGCTCCACCGTGCGCAGCCAGCTTCTTTTCGGGCTGACACCAAGCCCCGGAACTTCGTTTTATGCGGGTTACAATGATGATTTGAATTACAACAATTACAGCCCCTTTACGGATCGTTATGAACCAGGCTTGCACCGCAACGGACGCACATTTTTCATCAAGATGTCCTATCTTATTCGGCGTAGTTTTAAGTGAGCAGGTACAGTAGGCGTCTTGCCTGCTGAAGAGCTTACGCCTAACGAGGACAGGCGGGACGCCTGTCCTACCTGCATCCAATTTGCCACAACGCTTCTGACACAGTATTCTTACTCCGATGTCTACCCCCTTCTGACTAAACAACTAATGGAACCCAGGTGAAGATTTATGAATTACGCTACGAGATTCGTCAGAATTATTTTTACGTTTGTGGTGCTGGCAACCAGCGCTACGTTACTTTTCACAACCAATGCCGAGGCGCAGAAAAGCCGGAAACGCGCAACCCGCAAGCCCGTAGTAAAAACTGCGCCGAAGCCTGCAACGGAAGCAACAGCAACAAATCCAGTCACGCCGAAAGCAGCGGTCGAGTTTGGTTATGTGGCCGGATATAGTGACGGTTACACTTCGGGCAAAACCGATTACAACACCAATGCACAAAAAGATTTTCAGCGTTCGACTTTGTATCAGGAAGCCAATCGCAGTTATGAAAAACGCTATGGTGATTTGAACGAGTATCAGCGCGGTTATAAAGCCGGTTACGAAATTGCCTACAACGATGGTTATGTCGGACGCGAGATGAATACGAGGATGCCGGCCAATCTTGATCCGCTGAAAGAAGTAGTCCCAACTACCGTCAGCAATAATGATCCCAGGAATGCCACCAAGCCGCGCACCAGAGGGAAATTTGCGATTGCTCCCGACACTACTTTTAAGGTCAGACTGGAAAGTCAGATCAGCACGAAAACGAATAAAGAAGGCGACAAATTTACGGCCTTCGTGATTGAACCGAACGAATACGAAGGCGCCATCATTGAGGGACACGTCGCCAGCATCAAACGGTCAGGCAAATTAACAGGACAAACTGAATTGGCGCTGGACTTTGACACGATCACTTTCAAAGACGGAACAAATTTACTGTTTCGCGCCCAGGTCGAGAAAGTTTACGCGACTGAAAAAGTCAAAGCTGTAGATCAGGAAGGCAATGTCCAGTCCGGCAATACAACCAAAGATACAACCATTCGCAGCGTGGGCGGCGGAGCGCTCGGCGCAATTATTGGCGGCATTGCCGGCGGCGGTAAAGGTGCAGCCATTGGCGCAATTTTAGGCGCAGGCGTGGGCGCAGGCTCAGTTTATATTCAGGGTGATAAAGATTTGATTTTTGACGCAGGAACAGAAATTCAAATTCGCACGATTGGGCCGAAGAATTAAATGCAGGAAACCCGGCTCGCTACGGCTCGCGGTACTGTACCTGGAGCCGTAGCGACGGGGTTGACACATGCTTTAATCATCCCATAAATCCTAAATCCGCCGTCGTAAAATTCCCAAGATTCGGGAACACCGTGCCAATCGCACTCGACCCCAACCCAAACCATTTTGCCAAAGTCGCGCCGTATTGATCTACTGCAATGGTCGGAATCCAGCGCCCTTCTGTGCTCGCATCATCTACACCCTGCAATTGCAAGGTGGGGTAGCGACCATAAAAATTTCCGCCGCGCACCGCACCGCCCATAATAAATTGGTGATTGCCCCACGCGTGATCCGAGCCACCACCCGAAGAAGGGGCCAGCGTGCGCCCAAAATCAGACAATGAAAAAGTCGTGACCTGCGATTCAACACTCAATTCGATAGTCGCGGCAGAAAATGCCTTCAGTGCCTGACTCAATTGCTGCAACAAATCTTTTTGCATAGCCAGTTGATTGTTATGCGTGTCGAACCCACCCAATGAGGCAAAAAAGATTTGCCGCTTCAAGCCCAAATTCGTCCGCGCTTTGATGATGGTGGCGATTTGTTTTAATTGATTTCCCAGCGAAGTATTAGGAAAAACTGTCGCCATCGGAGTCCCGCTTGCCGCCGCACTCAGCGTGGCGTTCAGGCTTGCCATGTTGTCAATCGCAGTTTCCGTTAAGGCACTATTGAAAGCTATCAACGAGTTATCGCGGTCATAACCCATGATAGAGCGCAAGGCCTTGTAGCGTTGATTTTTTGACGTATCAACCGGAAATCCTGCGAGGCCTGCACCCGGCACAAAGGCACGCGCTTGCGAACCAAGCCCGAACATTATCTCGCCAGCCGTAGAAATTACTCTGGGAAAAGTATTCGTGCCGTTGTAACTGTCGGTTTGTTCGGCAGTTCGTCCGCCCCATCCGGTGGCGCTGACGGCGCTGGCAGTTGAGGCCGCCTGCCATTGAATTTGTTGATCGGAATGCGAAAACAAATTTTGCGGACGCGGCGCGCCATTGAGCAATTGCGCCCGATTTACGGGACTGACAAGCGTGCCAGCATTGCACAACACGGCTAATTTTCCCTGCGTGTAAAGCGTCTGCAATTCCGGCAGGCTGGGATGCAAACCGAAATCCGCGCCATGGCTGGGCGCTCCGATGCGCAATAAATTTGCCTGTGGAATATTTATTCCTGAACTGGCACCGCGAATCGCGTTGTAATCCGCATAATTTGTCGCGGGAATAATCGTATTGTTGCCGTCGTTTCCGCCAAAGAGAAAAATACAGACTAATGCTTTGTAATCGCTCGCGGTTTGCGCCTGGACTGCATTGAGTGAGGCGAAGCTGGCAAGCATTGTCGCGGCACTCAGGCTGAATCCGGCTTCTAATAAAAATTCTCGGCGTGATGTTTTCATGTGCTTACCTTTCCACCTGATATTGTGAAGATGTCGCCACCAGATATGACGCCGTTTGCGCACGTAATTTTGTATCTGTCGCGGCGACGGCTGCGACTGCGGCGACAATATCATTGCGCATAGCAGCGGACATTGCACCGTGCAATAACAGGCGATTCAGCTTTTCGACCAGTAAATTTGCATCACCTGCCACAGCCTGCAATCCTGTCCAGTCAATTTGAAAATTCGCTGTTGTCGCGCCGACTTTTCCGGTAATCAGTGTGTTCACAAAATTCAACCGAACGAGCGCCGTCGAACTGGATTGAATGGCGAATTCCGGGCCAGTCAGTGAGCTTCCTGGCAGCACATAATCCGGCGGAAAATAATTGAAAACGGTAGGCGAGTAAAAAAGATTTTGTCCCATGCCTTTTGGGTAATCAGTCAGCACATAATCCGTCGTGGTATCAAACGCCCGAAGCAAATTCGTGACGAACAAAATCGGCTCGCGCAACTTACCAAAAGTGGGATCAGGACTGGCGTCGCCACGCGCTTCAGGATCAAGCAAAATTGCTTTAATGACGGCTTTCATATCGCCGCGAATTCCGCTGTCATTATTGTTGAAAGCCGCCGCCACACGGCTCACATACGCAGGCGAAGGGTTACTCGTGACCAGATGCTGAATCAGTTGTTTGCCGATGAACGGCCCGACATTAGGATGAAAGAAAATATTATCCAGTGCCTGATTCAAATCTGTCACGCCGTCCTGCCCTAGCGGTAAAATTGCCCTTTGCGCGTTGGGGTAATTCAGGAGAATTTTCTCGGCTTTGTCATGATTGCTGTCAACGGCACTGGCATCACGATACAGCCACAAGGGTTGCAGGTAATTTGGTGGATTGTGGATTTTCGCAGCCTGCCCTGTCAGCGTGGCATACGTCCAACCGGTAAAAACATGCGCAAACCCTTCGATGGTGTTTTGATCGTAACTGGGGATCGTAATGCCGTAAACAGAACGTTTCGGCGTCCCGTCCTGATTGAGCATCACTGTGCCAATGGAAAACAATTGTAAAATTTCGCGGGCATAATTTTCGTTAGGTTCCACGCCATTGCCAGGCTTATCGTTGTTCACCATATCCAGGTAATTGCCCATTGCCGGACTCAGCGTGACCTGCGACAAAATCTGACGATAGTTGCTGAAAGCACGCTCTGTCAGGATGTTGAGATAAGGTGCAACCAGGCTTGGCTGCTGGAGCTTTACGCCTGACACCACAAACATCTGACTCAACGCAAACGCGACCCGCTGGCGCAATTGATCCTGTCCGGTCAGCGCATTTTTAAAAAACT